>NZ_JBQFZP010000009.1:0-144697 GCF_056542305.1 Ruegeria sp. AD9 | reverse complement strand
CCGGTGCGTCTCAACCGTCTTTCCAGTCCGTCAGGCCAACCTCAGCTGCGCCGGTGAAGGGGTATTTACGGATTAGACTCCCTACCCGCAACCCCCATTTTGAAAAAACTTTGCTTTTCTCACTAAATTCTAAATTAATTATTATAACTCAAATACTTAAACGTTTATTTTGCGATTTCCGCCAGCCACTTAAGGTGCAGGCTCATCAGAAGAAGTGGGTGAAATCTGCGCTTTGGCTGGAATCGTCGGCCCCGACAGCAAACGACGACATTGATATCCGTCTTGAGTCTTTCGATCGACGCGGGCGTACCGTTTCGCTGAATGTCGAAGAACACTTGGAAACTGACTTCAGGTCACAATTGTTTTTTCACTCAATTGACGCAGTCTCAGGGAAGCCTGGCTCGGATGGCGAACAGCGGACCAGCGCATCAATGGTTCTGATAGTAGGGAAGCCAGCATGCAGTTCGACTATATCATCGTGGGCGGCGGGTCGGCAGGATCCGTTCTTGCAAACCGCCTCAGCGAGAACCCGGCTTCACGCGTTTGCCTGCTCGAAGCAGGCGGGAACGGAAAGGGCCTGACTGTCAGGGTGCCGGCAGCCGTCGTGGCAACCCTTCCGGGACGCCCCAAGATCAACAACTGGGCTTTTGAAACCATACCGCAACTCGGGTTGAACGGACGCCGGGGGTATCAACCCCGCGGTAAAGCACTGGGTGGTTCGAGCGCGATCAACGCGATGCTTTATGTCAGAGGTCAGCGGCAGGATTATGATGGGTGGGCCGATCTGGGCTGCGACGGCTGGGATTGGGACAGCGTATTGCCGTATTTCAAACGGTCCGAGAACAATGAGCTTGGTGCAGACAGCTGGCATGGTGACAAAGGCCCGTTACAGGTGTCACAGCAAAAAGAACCTCGCCCGATCACCCGCGCGTTCATTGAAGCCGCGCAGCAACTCCAACATCGCCACACTGAAGATTTCAACCGAGGCGATAACGAAGGTGTCGGGGTGTACCAGGTAACGCAGTATCATGACCCTTCAAAGAATGGAGAGCGGTGCTCAGCGGCTGCGGGTTACCTGTTCCCGATTGCCAACCGCCCGAACCTGACGGTCATTACACATGCCTATGCGAAAAGGCTGGTCTTTCAGGGTAAGCGCGCAACTGGCGTTGTTTTCAGGGTCAAAGGCAAAAAGGCAGACACCACCGTTACCGCCACGCGCGAGATTCTACTGTGCGCGGGAGCATTAAAAACACCTCAACTGCTGCAAGTCTCAGGGATTGGAGCAAGCGCTGATCTTGAAACGCACGGGATCGCTGTTCTGCATGAACTGCCGGGTGTGGGGCAGAATTTGCAGGACCACCTCGACTTTACGCTGACCTACCGAACCAAAGACACGAACAACTTTGGGATCGGCGCGACAGCAGCGGTGCGACTGCTGAAGCACATCCGTCAGTGGCGCAAGACCGGTGTGTCAATGGCGGCCACACCGTTTGCCGAAGGGGCGGCGTTTCTGAAGACCTCACCCGAGTTGAAACGCCCGGATATCCAGCTGCATTTCACCATCGCAATGGTCGATGATCACGCCCGCAAGCTGCATTACGGTTACGGGTACAGCTGTCATATCTGCAAGCTTCGCCCGGAAAGTCGGGGAACCGTTGGCCTGAGCAGCGCGGACCCAATGGCAATGCCTGTCATCGATCCGGGGTTTCTTTCAGATGCACGAGATCTGGACACCATGATCAAAGGCGCGCGAATGACGCGAGACATCCTGCAAGCGCCGGCTTTGGCCAAATATCGGCACAAAGAGATGTTCGGAACCGATACGGCCAAATCTGACGCCGATTGGGAGGGGCATATCCGCGCCCGCGCCGATACGATCTATCACCCGGTCGGCACCTGCAAGATGGGTACCGACGATCTGGCGGTTGTGGATCCCGAACTTCGGGTGCGGGGGATTGAGGGGCTGCGTGTAGTTGATGCGTCGGTGATGCCAACGCTGGTGTCGGGAAACACAAACGCGCCAACAATAATGATCGCGGAAAAAGCCTCGGACATGATTAAGGCAGCCGCGCAGTAAAGAACCTACCGGTCCTTCATCAGCGCCTCCAACCCCACCCGGTAGTTCGGGTAGATCAATTCGACACCCAACTCATCCTTGATCCGGTCGTTTCGGACGCGTTTGTTCTCGTTATAAAAACTGCGCGCCATCGGTGTCAGATCGGCCTCGTCAAATGAAACCGCCGGGGGCAGAGGAAGCCCCTGCAACTCGGCGGCATACCCGATGACATCTTGTGGCGGGACAGGCTCATCGTCGCAGACATTGTAAACACTGCCCGGATTCGGCCTTGTCATCGAAGCTTGCAGAACCTGCGCAATGTCATCCACGTGGATACGCGAAAACACTTGCCCCGGCTTGATGATGCGCCGCAGCCCACCGCGTGTGAGCTTAGAGAACGGCCCACGACCTGGGCCGTATATCCCTGCCAGACGGAAGATGTGAACAGGCAGGCCCGGCACAGCCGCCCATTGCTCTTCAGCCAGCATGCGCCACTTTCCACGCTTGGCGGTCGGTGTTGGCGGGGTGTCTTCGTCAACCCAGCCGCCCTGGTGATCGCCATAAACAGCTGTTGTCGATAAATAACCCACCCAAGTGAACTGACTTGCCCGTTTTCGGATCTCGTCGCCCAGCGCCGCCAGTACCGGATCGCCCGCCTCGCCCGGTGCCGTTGAGATCAGCAAATGCGTCACCCGATCCAGATTTGGAACCTCACCGGGCCAGATCAGCGGGTCCGCGCCAGAGGCACGAATCGCATCTGTGCCTTCGCCATCTCGTGTGGTGCCAAAAATCTGCCAGCCTTTCGGGGCAAGAATTCGGGAAAGGGCCTGCGCAGAATAGCCGTGGCCAAATGAGAAGAGTGTCTTGGTCATGCACCGTTGATGGGCTTCAGCGCATCGGGATGCAAGCGCCGCATGGACGCACTTGAATCGAATCTTCTGATGCGCCTTTCTGTGGATATGAGCAAAAAGAAACCAGACCTGCATTCTGCCTACGCGCTGAGCTCTCCGGACGAAAACAAACGCCTTTATGCGGAATGGGCCGGGGACTATGACGACAGCTTTGCCGCGCGTGAGGATTATCAGCTTCATATCCATACCGCGCGGGCGTTTGTGGGCGCGGGCGGTCAGGGGCCGGTTCTGGATGTCGGTGCGGGAACGGGCCTGTGTGGCGCGGTGTTGTCTGGGCTTGGTGTTGGGCCGATTGATGCCACGGATATCAGTTCGGAGATGCTGGAACAGGCTATGCGCAAGGACATCTACCGGGACGCGATCGAGGCTGACCTGACCCATGGCATCCCGGTTCCGCCAGACAGCTATTCCGGCATCGTGTCATCTGGCACGTTCACACACGGTCATCTGGGTCCCGAAGTGTTGCCTGCGCTGCTTCGAGTTGCACGGTCAGGCGCTACGTTCGCCCTGTCAATAAACGCCCGCCATTTCGAAAAGATGGGCTTCAAGGGTAAGCTGCACGAACTGGAACAGGACCAGATCCGCAACCTGACCCTGCCCGAGGTTCGCATCTATGGCGATCTTGCTGCAGGACCCAATAAGGATGACACGGCCTTCATTGCATTGTTCGAACGGGTTTAGTCCCCGGACAGAACCAGCCGCGTCAGGTATACATCTGCTTTTTGTAGGCCCTCGTGCGTGTCGTCGCCTCGGCTGAGCCATCGTGATAGGTGCCAAACCACTTGTCGAACGGAATTTCGGATGTGCCGTAGTTGCACTCGAAATACCTGTGGTGGAGCTGGTGAAAAAAGTCGCCCGCCCGCGCGGCTTCGGTCTCACCGGCCTTTAGCTTCTCGAACCCAGAATGGGACAGTATCGGGCTGACCTGCTGGAACGAGCTGTGAAACAACACATGCAGCGGATGGGAAGGCACGATCAGGTGGATGAAATACGTCGTGAAATACAGCATGTTTTCATACCAGTGATTCGAAATCCCTGACCATGGCCCGGTATTGACATTACGGTGATGGACCGCGTGCACATGTTTATAAAGCCTGGGATGATGTTCCAGCCGGTGCACCCAGTAAAAATGCAGACCGGACCACATGGGAATAAACAACATCCAAACCACGAACCACACCGGCGAGCTGGCCCAGGTAATCGTCGGAACCCAGCCATTTGCCATCGCCCAGAAGATGACCCACTGGTAAATGGTCGCCACCGTCATGGCGCTGCCCAGCGTCCACCAGATGTTATCCCAAACCTGATTGCGGAATGTGAATGTTCCGTTGTCCCGTGTCAGGTCCCTGCGATCAAACTTTTTGTACATCCCCTGCCCTTTGCGCATGTACAGCCACCAGTGCAGGCTTCCTGCTACCAGAGTTTGCGGCACCATGTTCAGCAACCAGATCCGAAACATCCATCCGGGCGCAAAGCTTTTCATCGTCTCTAACGCAGGGAAAAAGAACGCATAGGCGATGACGGCCAAGGTCATGCACAGGGTCAGGGCGGTGATTTGCAACCACGCTCCGCTGTACCATTTCAGCACGGCCGCCGGACGTGGTGGCCAACTGAACAGCGGGTTGAGACCCACTGGCCCGTCGGGGTGGTAATGCCAGCGGGCAGCTTCGGGGTCCTGCGTGGAATCTCGCATGTCGGTCACTCTGTCTTGCATTCAGGTTGCGTAATCCGAGCCTTCTGCATCGAGTATTGCCTTGATCTCTCGCAGATGCGCTTCGGCTTGACCGGGGTAGTCGTCCAGTTCCTGTGCTGTTTTCTCGGCAATTTCATCCGACAGCACCCGCAGGGGCAGGCCTGTTTGCAGCGCCCGGATGTAAGTTTCGGCAGCGCGCTCGAAATAATAGAGCCTGTTAAAGGTATCTGCAGGGTCGCTGCCAGTGATCAGAACCCCGTGGTTGCCCATGATCATGACTTTCTTCTTCGGATCAGCCAACATCCCGGCGCACCGCTCGCCTTCGCTTTCAAAAGCCAATCCGCCAAATTCTTCGTCAACAACGTAGCGGTTGTAGAAGGTCGCGGTGTTCTGGTCGATTGGCGGAAGTGTACTGTCGGCCAGTGACGCCAGAACAGTTGCGAAAATCGAATGCACATGCATGACGCAACGCGCGTGCGGGCAGTGGCGATGGATCGAGCCGTGCAGGCCCCAGGCCGTGGGATCAGGTGCGCCGGGCTGGGACATCACATCCGGATCGTTGGCGTTCAACAGCAACAGATCAGACGCGCGAATACGCGAGAAATGCGCCTGATTGGGGTTCATCAGGAACTGCGTCCCGTCTGCGTTCACAGCAAGACTGAAGTGGTTGGCAACGGCTTCGTGCATGTTCAGCCGGGCTGTCCAGCGAAAGGTCGCGGCCATGTCCACACGTTCTGACCAATGATCGATATTGGGGCGAAGGCTAGTGAGGCTCATGTGTGGAGTCCTTTGACAACTGCGAATGACCAAAGCCTGCATTTGGTCCGGCAATTTGACCAACGAAAAAAACGCAACTATCCCATTAGCTGAACTTATGCCGGAGTTATGTCGATGCAAAACAGGCTTCCCCCGCTGGGCTGGCTGCGCACATTCGAAGCCGCAGCCCGCCATCTGTCATTCACCGACGCGGCGCGGGATCTGAACATGACGCAAAGTGCGGTCAGTCAGCAGATCAAATCGCTGGAAGGTCATCTGGGTCAGCCATTGTTCCTGCGACGCCCGAAGGCGCTTGAGCTGACAGAGGCCGGGATCACCTATTTGCCGGTAGTGCGCGAAGCGTTTCGGACGCTGATACGGGGCACTCAGGCGGTTACTGGCGCGCAACAGAACGCGGTACAGGTTCAGTGCAACATCAGTTTCGCCGTGAACTGGCTGGCCCCGCGCCTGCCGTTATTTCGGACTGAACACCCGGATGTTCAGCTGAACATCTTCACCGAACTGTGGGAACCGCGCGAGATGGCCGAAGGCGCAGCGGTCGAAATCAGGTTTTCCCTTCGACCCTCGGATACGACCCGGACAGAGATGCTGCGCTCTGAATATTACTATCCCGTCTGCGCGCCGGGATATCAGGTGTGTCTGCAAGACCTTCAGGAAAAACCCCTGTTCGACTGTTCCAACCTTTTGACCAACTGGGCGACATGGGCGGAAGATCAGGGTCTGAATTGGCAGAATCCTTCTATTACCTACGCGACAACCTATCTGGTTTGTTTGTCAGCCGCGATGGCCGGAGGTGGCCTGTGCCTGGCCCATGACACCATCGCGGGTCACCTGATCGATCAGGGGCGGCTGATCGCACCATTTGAGCATCGCGCCCCGATGCCCGAGGCGTATTATCTGCTGCTCTCCCCTCAGGCTGAGGATACGCCCGGGGCCGTCACCTTTGCGAACTGGATACGGCGAGAATTCGGGTCCGAAACGTAAACTCGACGGGTTCCTGGGCGCTGTCGGCACCTATGTCAGCTTTCGATGGCCGGGTTGGGCAGATTTGCAGGATTGTGATCCGTCGGCAGTAGTGAAGAACCGGGGTTGCACCCGCGCGCGCATTCGTGAAAGTTGAGCCATGGAAAACACACCCTTCCCAACTTGGCCCGATGTCGCCCCCAAATTGATCGCAGTTGCTGCCGGACGTGAGGCAGCAGATACGGTAATAACGGGCGGGACTTGGGTAAATGTGCACAGCCGCGAACTGCTGCCGAACCATTCTGTTGCAATCGCCGCAGGCCGTATTGCATTTGTCGGTCCAGACGCCTCGCATTGTACCGGACCAGAGACACAGGTTATCGACGCGCAATGCCGCTATATCCTGCCCGGCTTATGCGACGCGCATATGCACATCGAATCGGGGATGCTGACCCCCGCCGAGTTTGCTCGCGCGGTGATCCCCCATGGCACAACCAGTATGTTCACCGACCCGCACGAGATCGCCAATGTGTTGGGGCTGGATGGTGTGCGCATGATGCATGACGAAGCAATGATTCAGCCGGTCAACATCTTCACTCAGATGCCCTCCTGCGCGCCGTCTGCACCGGGGTTAGAGACGACAGGCTATGAAATCACCCCCGAAGACGTCGCCGAAGCGATGAACTGGCCCGGGATCATCGGCTTGGGTGAAATGATGAACTTCCCCGGCGTGATTCACGGCGATCCCAAAATGCTGGCCGAGATTGCGGCCACGCAGCGGGCAGGAAAGATTGTTGGCGGGCATTACGCATCCCCTGATTTAGGGCCTGATTTTGCGGCTTACGTGGCTGGCGGACCTGCCGATGACCACGAAGGCACCTGCGAAGCGGATGCCATCGCACGGGTCAGACAGGGAATGCGTTCGATGATGCGGTTGGGCTCGGCCTGGTATGACGTTGAAAGCCAGATTACCGCAGTAACCGAAAAAGGTCTGGATGCGCGCAATTTCATCCTGTGCACGGATGACTGCCACTCTGCAACGCTGGTCAATGAAGGGCATATGAATCGCGTCGTGCGCCACGCCGTTGCCTGTGGCTGTGACCCGCTTGTGGCCCTGCAGATGGCCACAATCAACACCGCCACGCATTTCGGTCTGGAACGCGAGATCGGATCGGTCACGCCGGGACGACGGGCAGATATCATCCTCAGCTCTGACCTGACCGAATTGCCGGTCGAACTGGTCATAGCGCGCGGGCAGGTTGTCGCGGAAAACGGGGTGATCAAGGTTGATTGCCCCCATCTAAACTGGCCCGACAAAGCACGTCGCACGGTTCATCTGAAGCATGCGCTGACCTCGACCGATTTTGAGATCACGGCGCCGAAGGGCGCAAACAAGGTAAGGGCCAACGTCATTGGCGTGGTAGAAAACCAGGCCCCCACTAAAGCGCTGAAAGCCGAATTACCGATTATCGGCGGGCTTGTTGAAGGTGAGGGTGACGTATGTCAGATCTCACTGGTCGAACGACACCGGGCGACAGGGGGCGTCACCAATGCCTTTGTCTCGGGGTTTGGATATCAGGGAAAAATGGCCATGGCCGCGACCGTGGCACATGACAGTCACCACATGATCGTCGTCGGCACGGACCGTGAACAGATGGCGCTGGCCGCGAATCGACTGGCCGAGGTGGGTGGCGGCATCACGATCTTCCGGGACGGCCAGGAACTGGCGATGGTCGAACTTCCCATTGCCGGTCTGATGTCCGACAGCCCGGCCGCTGAAGTTGCGGCCAAGGCGGACAGGATGGTTCAGGCCATGCAGGAATGTGGCTGCAATCTGAACAACGCATATATGCAACATTCGCTGCTGGCGTTGGTCGTCATACCGGAACTCAGGATCTCTGATCTCGGGCTGGTTGACGTGCGCACATTCAAAAAAATTGATCTTCTGGAACCCTTGGCATGACGACACTCCTGACACCTGAAGCCCTTTCGCCAGAACAGTTCACCGATCCCGCAGCCGCAGTTGCGCGACTGGAGGAGCTTTACACTCAAGCAACAGAATTTCTGTGCGACAGCTTCTCGAAGGTACTGCAAAATGGAGCACCAACCGCCAGATACAGAGCCTATTACCCCGAGATTCGCATAAAGACGTCGACCTATGCTCAAGTCGACAGCCGCCTGAGTTTTGGGCATGTGGCGGAGCCCGGTGTTCACGCTACAACCGTAACGCGCCCGGATTTATTCCGGTCCTACCTGACTCAACAGATTGCCCTGTTGATCAAGAATCACGACCAACCGGTGACGATTGCAGCGTCGGACACACCTATTCCGGTGCATTTTGCCGTGGCGAATACGTCAGGTCTGGTTGTGCCGCATCAGGGGGCGGCTGCTTTCACCCTGCGCGATGTGTTTGACGTGCCGGATCTGACCACCACGAATGACGACATCGTTAACGGCGTGCACGATCATGAAGACGCCGTCGGACCCTTGTCATTGTTTACTGCCCAGCGCGTCGATTATTCACTTGCGCGACTGGCACATTACACAGCGACAGATGCCCGGCATTTTCAGAACCACGTTCTGTTCACGAACTATCAGTTCTATGTTTCGGAATTCGAGAACTACGCCCGTGAGCAGTTGGCTGATCCCAGCAGCGGGTATACCAGCTTTGTCTCGACCGGGAATGTTGAGATCACGGAGCCGGACGCAGAAATCGAGCAACCGCTGAAACTGCCGCAAATGCCAACCTATCATCTGAAGCGTGAAGATGGTTCGGGTCTTACTTTGGTGAACATCGGTGTTGGCCCCTCGAATGCGAAAACTGCGACCGACCATATCGCGGTTCTGCGCCCCCACGCGTGGTTGATGGTTGGCCATTGCGCCGGATTGCGCAACACGCAGGCATTGGGTGATTTCGTTCTGGCCCATGCATATCTACGTGATGACAAGGTTCTGGATGATGACCTGCCGGTCTGGGTGCCCATCCCGCCCCTGGCCGAGGTTCAGGTCGCGCTGGAACGCGCCGTGGCCGAAGTGACCGAGCTGGAAGGGTATGAACTGAAGCGGATCATGCGGACGGGAACAGTTGCATCGGTCGACAATCGCAACTGGGAACTGCGCGATCAATCCGGACCGGTTCAGCGCCTCAGCCAGTCGCGGGCCATCGCGTTGGATATGGAAAGCGCCACAATCGCCGCGAACGGCTATCGCTTTCGCGTTCCTTACGGCACTTTGCTGTGCGTGTCGGACAAGCCCCTGCACGGCGAACTAAAGCTGCCGGGCATGGCCTCGTCCTTTTATACCACTCAGGTGGGGCGTCATTTGATGATCGGGATACGCGCTATGGAGCACCTGCGCGGCATGCCGTTGGAGCGTCTGCACAGCCGGAAATTGCGTTCCTTCGACGAAACTGCCTTCCTCTGACGCAAAAAAGCAACGTTTTCCCCATATTTTTAGGGGTTTCTGCGCTACTATTCGTTGTGTTTGGCCACAATATCCCGTTACAGTTACGCGGTGAGGCCCTATAGATCGGGCACGTTAAGGAGACCAAGAAATGGCAAAACCTATGACAAAGACTCAGCTGGTTGCTGCTCTCGCTGAGGAAATGGGAACCGATAAGAAATCCGCGAACTCTGCGCTTGAGGCCATCACCGGCCTGATCACGCGCGAAGTTTCCGCAGGTGGTGCAGTGACCCTGCCTGGCGTCGGCAAAATCTACTGCCGCGAACGCCCTGAGCGTCAGGTCCGCAACCCGGCAACCGGTGAAACCTTCACCAAAGAAGCCGACAAGGTTGTGAAAATGACCATCGCGAAAGCACTGAAAGACAGCGTGAACGGCTGATCTCAAGCGCTTGGAACCATATAAAGGGGTGGCGGTTACGCGGCCCCTTTTTTGTGCCTGAGCTTCACAATTTAAAGCCTGCGCACATGTGTCCTAAGGCATCAGCATTCTTATTCAGACTGTAAATATGGGCTACAATCCAACACCGGATGTCCTTGGCACGTTTTTTACGGACAACCCTTTGAATTCCTGCTTGGCCCGCTACATCCCAGTTCTATGGAACAGGATATTACATTCACGCGACTGCCCCTCGTCTCAGCACCTGAGATACTGGCGCATATGAGAAATCCAATTCTTGCCGAACACATGCCTCTCCTGACGCAGGATTGGGATGAGGAAACAGTCGCCAGTTTCGTTCATGCGAAAGAGTCGTGTTGGACGCGGGACGGCCTAGGTCATTGGGCAATTCTGCACCGCGGACAATATGTGGGATGGGGCGGTTTTCAAAAAGAAGGTGAAGAGTGGGATTTCGGGCTGGTCCTGAAGCCCAGTGCATTTGGACTGGGTGCCAAAATAGCGCGTCAGGCCATCGCATTCGCAAAACAGGACAATCGTATTCCGTTCGTGACATTCTTGCTGCCGCCTTCACGCACGAAACTGCGCGCAATGACTAAACTCGGCGCGTATTTTGTTGGGCAAGTAGACTACTCTGGCCACAGCTTCCTCAAATATCGTCTCGACACGGAATGAGGCGCGAACCGGGCAGCGCCAAAACACGGCTGCGGGCCCCGATGTCGAGGCCCGCTTTTGTTTTGGTAGGTTAGAAACAATCAGTGAATCGTCTCAACCTTGTGGAAGTCCAGATCACGATCTTCCGGCATGGCGTCGATACTCATCACCTCTTTGCGCTTGGTTACAAGGATATAGACCACGCAAGCCAGGTAGAGACCGACTACGACGGCTCCGATCCATTGGATTTGCAGCCACTGGCTCTGGAACAGCAGGGTCAGGACAAACAGCAGCGCGACGTTGCCGGCGACATAGGTCGCCTTGCCAAACCGCTCGGCGGTCATGTTCAGGTTGTCCGTATAGAGCCTAATCAGAGAGTCCAGCGAGTTGATCACAAAGGTCACGCCCACGATTACCATCGCGATATTGGTGATCCCTGCGGTGCTGATACCGTTCAGATGATAGTAGTAGAGAACGGTGAACCAGATCCCCAGCGGGATGGACGGGAAGATCAACAACGCCGCCAACAGCTGCCAGGTCTTCAACCCGCCCACAAAGCGCGAAGTAAACTGGCCAATCATTATTGACCACGCAAACCACCAGAACAGGTAGAAGGCATGATAATCGGTCAGCGGCAGGACAAACTTGTGCACATTGGTGAAATAGGCGCCAATGTTACTTCCGGTTTCGATAAACCCGGTCATTCCCATGCCAGCGGCCGCCCACATTCCCAGGATCAGGGCCATGAACAGGAAGGTCGAGCCCACCGACAGGATGCGCACATATTTCAGATCGGTCGATGAGTACGCCGCCGCCAGAATGACCACAAACACGATGACGTAGAAGGTGGTAACAACAGATTCGCCATCTCCGACCTCTGGCAGGTAGCCAGGCAGGTAGATCAGGAACAGGCTGGCGGTAAAGGCGCAGGTACCGATGATGACGACGTTGTTGATCAGCTTGACCAGCGGAATCTCAAAGAAGTTCACGCGGGGTTCGATCACGCAGAAATAGAAGGCAGTCAGGAAGTAAAACGCCCAGATCAGAAACCCCCAGAAACCGAATTCGATCGCCAGCGGGTTGGCAAAGGCATAGGCCGGATCTTCGGCATACCCACCAAATTCTGTCAGCGGGAACATGATCAGGCCAACATCCAGACCAGACGTAAACAGGATCGCGATGAACGTGAAAAGGTGAACAGGTGTCACGCCAACGCATCGCAGGTTCCACCATTTCACGACGAAGAACGCGACCAAGCCCAATGCCAGCAGGACGCCAAAAGATAGAATGTACTCCAGAAGCACCGACAACCCTCCCTTGATATGTCAGATCCCGGAGCCGATAACTTTAATTGTTCAGTCAATCAATAAAAACATCCTCGTGACTTTCGTTGCATCACGGATGTGTCTTTTTTAACGCGCAGCGCTTGCGACCCATCACAAAATCGGGGACAGTCCGCGCAAAGTGACAGGGGGTCTCCATGGATCTGCGCGCCATAGCCATGGGGCTGACATTTGCCCTGATCTGGTCGTCTGCCTTTACCTCGGCGCGGATCATCGTGGCAGACGCCTCTCCTTTGTTTTCGCTAGCCCTGCGGTTTTTGATCTCAGGGGTTTTGGGGGTTCTGATTGCCCGGGCGATGGGGCAAAGCTGGCACCTGACCCGGAACCAGTGGCGGGCGACAATTCTTTTCGGTATCTGCCAAAATGCCCTGTATTTGGGTCTGAATTTTTACGCGATGCAAACGGTCGAGGCTTCGGTTGCGGCGATTATCGCGTCCACAATGCCCTTGCTGGTGGCGCTGGCAGGGTGGCTTATTTTTGGCGAGAAACTGCGCCCTCTCGGAGTTTTGGGGTTGTTTGCTGGATTCACCGGCGTCGCCCTGATCATGAGCAGCCGGATCAGTGCTGGTGTCGACATGTTCGGCGTCGCACTATGCGGCATCGGAGCTTTGGCGCTGACCTTTGCCACCCTCGCGGTTCGCGGCGCGACTTCGGGCGGTAACTTCATGATGGTCGTGGGTCTGCAGATGCTTGTAGGCTCAGCGACGTTGTTCGTGGCCGCGCCGATCTTTGAGACCATTTACATCCACCCGACGCTGCCACTGGCATTGGCGTTCACTTACACAACCCTGTTTCCTGGGCTGCTGGCCACGCTGATCTGGTTCCTTCTTCTGGATCGCATCGGCGCGATCCGCGCAGCCACGTTCCACTTTTTGAACCCGGTATTTGGTGTCACGATTGCGGCCATATTATTGGGCGAAAAACTGGGCGCGATGGACGCAATTGGCGTTACCGTCACGACGCTGGGTATTCTTGCTGTTCAGCTGTCACGCCAACCTTCTGGCAAAACGGCTTCGGCCTAAAGCAAGGACCCAAATGTTTGCGTCTGACCGACTGCACGACTGTGAGAGCTGTTTGAAATATCGCTTTGCTTTCTACCCTGCAGCCCCCAGATAATGGCTCAAACGTCAAATCAGCCGGAGGATCCATGACACGCTACACCAAAGACCCCACGGTTATCGCGGCGCTTTCGCCCGAAGAGTTTCATGTCACCCAACGCAACGGCACCGAACGACCGGGGACAGGCAAGTATTTGGGGAACAAGGAACCGGGCATCTACGTGGACATCGTGTCAGGCGAGCCGCTGTTTGCTTCGACCCACAAATACGAATCCGGATGTGGCTGGCCCAGCTTCACCAAGCCGATCCTCCACGAGCATGTGGAGGAGTTTCGCGATACGACGTATGGTATGATCCGGACCGAGGTTCGCTCGAAACACGGCGACAGCCATCTGGGGCATGTCTTCCCCGACGGCCCGCGAGAACATGGTGGCCTGCGGTATTGCATCAACTCGGCCTCGCTCAGGTTCATCCATCGGGATGAGATGGAGGCTGAAGGTTACGCCGAATTCCTGATCCACGTGGAGGAAATCCAATGACTGAACAACGTGCTGTACTGGCCGGAGGCTGCTTTTGGGGTATGCAGGACCTGATCCGCAAGCTGCCGGGCGTCTTGCGAACCCGGGTGGGCTACACCGGAGGCGATGTGCCCAACGCAACCTATCGCAACCATGGCACCCACGCCGAAGGGATCGAGATCTGGTTTGACCCGTCGCAGATCAGTTACCGCGACCTGCTGGAATTTTTCTTCCAGATTCACGACCCGACCACGGTGAACCGGCAAGGCAACGACCGAGGCATGAGCTATCGTTCCGCGATTTACCACGTCGATGAAGCCCAAAGAGCAACTGCGCTGGATACTATCGCAGATGTGAATGCCAGCGGCTTGTGGCCGGGAAAAGTCGTAACCGAAGTCGAACCCGTCGGCGATTTCTGGGAGGCCGAACCCGAGCATCAGGATTATCTTGAGCGCATCCCGAACGGATATACCTGCCACTTCCCGCGCCAGGGCTGGGTTCTTCCCAAACGTGCCAGCGCCGCAGAATAATGCACCACCTGCCATGCCCCTCTGTACAAGTCAGAGGGGCTAGCCCGTCGCAACCCGCGGTCGCCCGCTTGCCTCGACCGTGATCATTGCCTCGACAAACACATCATTGGCCTCGACCCGCGCGGTTTTGATGTCGCGATCCACGATCACGCGGATATCTTCTGCACCGGCTTCGCGCACCGCGCCTTCAGCTTCCGACCTCAGAACATTTTCCAGCAAAGCCAACGCGTCTTCTGATGCGGAAAAATCCTTGGGCCCGCCCTCGAGATGTACACGATACCGCCCTTCGGCAGGGCTTGTCACCGTGCCCGATCGCCGTAAGGTCAACCGTCCCACTACGGCGCCAATCGCATTGGCTACGCCCGCATGTTCCGGCAGGATCATCCGGCAGTGCAGCCGTTCACCAACCGTCGGGTAATAGCTGGGGGCTGATGCCCCAAGCCCCACAACATCAACGTTTAGAGCTGCGGTCAGCGACAACAAACCGCGATGCCGCGCCAATCCGCGCTGTGTCAGGACATGCCGCGCCAACTCCTGTGGCGGCAGCCCGAAACTGTTCGGTTCCTCATCAAAAGCAGCCTCTAACAAGATCAAACTGGTCTGTTCCGTCAACTGGTCCACGATCATTTGCGCCAGCGCCTCGGCGGAACTTGCCAACATATCTCCGGACCCGACCCGTTTGCGCGCGACCAATTCAAGTGCCTTACGGGCGGCGTCCGAATCCCAGGCATCCACCCGCCCCAGTACATGGCTGGCATCCGACGGCGTCACGCCCGAGATCTGAACGATCCCGCGATCCACCAACCGGGTCAATGCGCCGCTCTCCATTCGGGACCTAAGCAAGGAACCAATCGGCAGAACCTGATCTCCCAACCGCTCCAACAGGGCTTCTTCGCGCACATCTATACCGTCGTCACGTATTCCCGGCACGCGTCGGGCAAAGCGCGTATCGTGCTCACCCACCGTCGTGGCCCGCAATTGCTCGTCCAGAACGGCATGAACGATCTCGGGCGCTTCCGAGGCGATCAGGGACACCGGAAGAACGCGGCGCGGCCCCAGAAAAACACCGCCCTGCAACCCCTCGGTCACGACATGCACCTGACTGTCACCTCCAAGGCCATGGGTGCGCATCGCAACTGCCTCGACCATTGTGCGGAACCCGCCCACCTGTGCCCCTGCCGTGTCGATCGCGGGCTTACCGTCACGGATCAACGCCACGTCAGTTGTCGTACCGCCAATATCCGACACCAACGCATTCTCTGCGCCAGTCAACCAGCGCGCGCCGACAATTGACGCGGCAGGTCCGCTCAGGATCGTTTCAATGGGGCGTTCACGCGCCTGTTCAGCACTCATCAACGCCCCATCACCGCGAACAACCATCATCGGGGCCATAATCCCCAACTCGCGCAGCCGGTCCTGCGCCCGCCCGATCAAACGGTCGATCATCCCGATCAGCCGCGCGTTCAACACTGCCGTCACGGCGCGTTTCGGCCCATTCAGCTTTGCCGACAAGTGATGCGAACATGTTACCGGAGCCCCGGTTCTTTCCGAAACGATTCGCGCGGCTTCAAGTTCATGCGCGGGATTACGGGTGGCAAACTGAGCGGCTATGGCAAAGCCTGAAATCCCCTTGTGAGTGTCTAAAAACTGCTCCAGCGCGGCAACATCCAATGGTGCAGCTTCGCTGCCAGAATGGGAATGCCCACCAGACATAACCAAGGCCGGGTCCCCTTTTAACGCGTCCTTCAAACCGTGCTTTTCAAGGTCGCTGTCTTTGAACCCGATATAGATCAATGCAACGCGCCCGCCCTGCCCTTCGACCAAGGCATTTGTCGCCAATGTAGTGGACAAAGAGGCCATTGAAATCTGATCCGGCGCAACTTTTGCCTGCTCCAAAACGGCAGAAATCGCCTTGCCCACACCAATTGCCAGATCCGCGCGTGTGGTCAGGGACTTGGCCGAGGCTATTACCTCTTTTTCATCCCGGATCAGTACCGCATCGGTATAGGTTCCACCCGTATCCACCCCCAAAGCCAGCGCCATCGGGTTCTCCTTACTGTTCGCTGCAGATTGGTGTAGCGATTGGGGCCGACACGTCCAGCCTGTTTGCGGCAATTATGAAAGTTGTTCCACCGCCCAGCGCGCTGCGTCGGCCACGGTTTCATCTGGGTCATCTGTCAAACTTTGGGCCGCGGCCCTCAGTTTCGACTGCCCCGAGTTTCCAATGGCATAAAGCACGTTGCGCACAAACCGGTCGCGCCCGATCCGTTTGATGGGTGAGCCCGAGAATTTCGCTCGGAACGAAGTATCATCAAGCGCCACCAGCTCTTCCAGCGCAGGCGCCGCCAGATCTTCGCGCGCTGCATAGCGCAGGTCGCTTGCGGCAACCGCAAACTTGTTCCACGGGCAAGCCGCAAGGCAATCGTCACAGCCGTAGATTCGATTGCCCAGCTTTCTGCGAAGCTCAGGCTTCACAGGGCCTTTATGCTCGATGGTCAGATAGGAAATGCACCGCCGTGCGTCCAACTGATACGGGCCCGGAAAGGCGTCCGTGGGGCAGCTGTCCAAACAGGCCCGACAAGACCCGCAGCGATCAATCTCAGCGGGATCCGCGGGTATATCCAAAGTTGAAAAAACAGACCCTATAAAGGCCCAATTACCCCACTCCCTGCTGACCAGATTCGTGTGTTTCCCCTGCCAGCCCAACCCGGCGGCCTGCCCCAAGGCTTTCTCCGGCACGGGTGCAGTGTCAACAAACACCTTAACCTCGCCGCCCGCCTCGCCAATCAGCCACCGCGCCAGGCGCTTCAGTCGCTTTTTGACCAGATCATGATAGTCTTTGTTCTGCGCATAGACAGAAATCGCCCCGTGGCCGCGTTGCTTCAAGACGTCTGTAGGATCATGTTCCGGCGTGTAACTCTCGGCCAGCATGATCACTGATCGCGCCTCAGGCCAGAGGGCCTCAGGATCACCGCGCCAATGCGTCCGCTCGGCCATCCATCCCATCTGCCCATGATACCCTGCGTCCAGGAACGCTGCCAAACGCTCGGGAACTTTTGGAACATCCCAGGGGCGGCAGACACGGCACGCAACAAACCCCTCTTCAAGGGCCTGCTGTACCAGCTTTTCCTTCAAATCTGATCCGCTCTTCATCTGGCCAAAAATATCCTCGGGGGGAATCGCGCAGATGCGCGATGGGGGGGCAGACAGCCCCCCTGGCACACCCTATCAGAAATCCAGATCCGCGTAATGGGGCGGCGGCCGGAAACCCGGCACCTGATCCGCCAGAATAGAGCGAAAAGCAGGGCGCGATTTGATTTTCGCATACCAGTCCTTGACCACCTGACTGCGGTTCCAATCCACATCCGAGATATAGTCCAGCGAAGACAGATGCGCCGCTGCCGCGAAATCAGCCAGTGTCATCTGGTCACCGGCCAACCACCGGCGGTGATCCAACAGCCATGCCATATAATCCAGATGGTACTTGATCGCTTTTGCACCCTGTTTGACGTTCTTGCTGTCAGGATAGCCCTGACCCGTCACTTTTTTGTTCACCCGTTCGTACAGCAGCTTCGACGTCACCTCATGATGGAACTTGTCGTCAAACCAACCGACAAGGCGCCGTACTTCGTATCGGGCTTCAGGGCTTTTTGGCATTAATGATGGTTCGGGGCGGGTTTCCTCAATATATTCGCAGATCGCCGCGCTTTCCGACATCATTTGTCCGTCCAGACGCAATACTGGTACTTTACCCGCAGGGTTTCGGCGCAAAAAGTCGGGATCCTGCTCCCAGTATCGCTCTTCGACAAGCTCAACCTCGATCTTCTTTTCCGCCAAAGACAGCCGAACCTTGCGGCAATACGGAGAGAGGGGAACATGAAACAAACGCGCCATGGGCTTCCAATCGAACCAGTGAGTACCCGACAGATTTAGCCTTGGCAGGCGACGGGTTTCAATCCTCGAAACAATCTGCGCGACCATCTGCGCGGATGGTGGCCGCCCCATCCAGAATAGATGCCGCCCGTCTGCGCGTACGCGCCGTCGGATCTGTGACCGACCTGTTGCGCGGCGACGGCAGAATGGCGGCAATCCGCGCTGCCTGAACTGGGGTCAGTTTCGATGCGCTGGTGTTGAAATACTGTTGTGCGGCAGCCTCGACCCCAAAAACGCCATTCCCGGTTTCGGCAACGTTCAGATAGACCTCAAGGATGCGCCGCTTGCTCCAGAAAATCTCGACCACAGGTGTGATCGAAGTTTCCAGCGCCTTGCGTATCCAACTGCGCCCCTGCCAAAGGAATACGTTCTTCACCACTTGCTGTGTAATGGTCGAGGCACCGCGATTTCCGCCATCCTCAAGCGCATCTCGAATGGCCTCTACATCAAATCCCCAATGCAGGCAGAAATTCGCGTCCTCTGCTGCCACAACCGATCGCGCCATGATCGGGGCCATGTCCTCGATCGGTACCCATTCACGCTCAACCTTTCCCAATCGGCGCCATTCTGACCAGATCGTATGGGTCACAGGTGGGTTCACAACCGAATACAACAGGATTATCGCAAGCAAAGCTCCTGCAATTGCCGCAACCACACGAGTCAGCCAACGGCGTATCTGACGCACCGTTGGTGATTTCCTGCTGGATGCCTTGTTTTTCTTACCGCTTGATTTGCGGGCTGCTTTCTTAGCCATACCTCAGCTATACGACGCGCGGTCCGGGTTTGAAACGGCCTAAATTGCGAAGGCGCGCGCTTCGCGCGGGTGAACAACCGGGCGTGCGGTTTCTACCGACATCGGATCATGACCTGCCAGTTCAGGGAACAGATGCAGGACCTCGCTCTGCGTTTCGCGGTCCGAGGCCGACAACGCATGCCCCGGATAATAGCTTTCGCTTTTGGCGCCATTGGCGATGACGATCTCGTGCTGCTTGAACAAAAGGTGGAAATACTCCACCTCACCGCCTTCCACGCGGGTCACCGTTTTTCCATTGACCAGAGCATGTGCCGGAATCAGCGCTTCAGCGTGCCCGGACAGATACGAGGCTCGCCAGTCTTCAATCAGCATCCTATGCTGAGGCGAAACAAGCAGCGGACGATCCAGGTCGAACACTCCGGCCTCAAACCGGATCGGGGCCAGCTTTCCTTCGGCGGCTACCACTGTACGCCCAACCCAGATCAAAGGCTGAGGGCCATGATCCACGGTCGTGACCAGATCACCGACCTTAAGATCTTCCACCGTGCGTTCCCCATCCGGGGTCATTATCATGGTGCCCGGCGTGAAACAGGGCGGACCCAAATTGCCGACATTCAGCGGCCCCTGTGTGTTGACGAAGGTGGCTGAAACAAACGTTCCCGGCTGCAAGACCTGGCCGTCTGTCGGTGTAAAAACCCGAGATCCATCAGCCAGATAAAACGTGGTGCCGGTATAGGTTACATTCCCGACGCCCGCGACGTTGATGGTAACAGTGTCTCCCGGCCAGGAATTCGTAACGTCCTGGCCATTGACTGTATCACCACTCGGTGCATCAATTTCGTTGTCATCATCTGCATCGATCAAAGTGAAACTGCTAACCGCGACAGCCGTTCCCGCAGGCGGCGGGTTTGCTGGATCGAAAGTATAAAACTGATCCTGATACGGTGTTGGCATCCGGTTGCCCCTGTCTGCTTATCATCTGGTGCCTAGATCGGCCCATGATTATCGCCTGAGTGTGAAGAAAGATTGGCGATTTTCGGATAAACGGGCAAGACCAGCACTGAAACGTCGTTAATATACGAACCCCGCGTGGTGCAAATGACACGCGGGGTTTCGAGAGGCAAAAAGTTTCGGCTTATTCCGCCGGAACTGCTTTGGCTTCAACACTCAGTGGGTGGCTAAGTTTGTTCAGCATTTCCTTCGGGCAAACCTGCAGGAAGTTGCCTTTTTCCACATCCCAATGCTGAAGAATATCAGCAGCCTTGCGGCTTTGTGATTCAGCAGCGTGACGCATGATAAGCGTTTTTAACTGCTCTTCCCAGTGATCCACAGTGACCCGGCAAGTGACCAGCGTTTCCCTGTTCATCAGTGCCTCTGCCTTGCCTTCGGGATCATACAGATAGGCCATTCCGCCTGTCATGCCCGCACCAAAGTTGGCTCCGATCGTTCCAAGGATAACGGCGACACCGCCGGTCATGTATTCACACCCGTTGGAACCGCACCCCTCGACAACAACCTTGGCGCCAGAGTTCCGCACCGCGAACCGTTCACCGGCGCGACCGGCGGCAAACAGATACCCATCAGTGGCCCCATAGAGAACCGTGTTACCAATGATCGTATTGTCATCTGCTTTCAGCGGGCTGACTTGCGGTGGGCGCACGACGATCATACCCCCGGACAGGCCCTTACCGACATAGTCATTGGCATCGCCCGACACTTCCAGCTTCAGACCCGGGGCCGCAAAAGCTCCCAGCGATTGCCCGGCAGAGCCTTGCAACTTCACATGCAGATGGTCGTCCTGAAAGGTGTTCCGCATCCCGAAATTCTGCACAATATGGCTGGACACACGGGTTCCAACGGTCCGGTGCGTGTTCTGCACGGCATAAGACAGCTGCATCTTTTCACCATCCTTCAGGAACCGGGCCGCATCTCGAACGATTTCGGCGTCCAGCGTATCCGGCACCGCGTTGCGCTCTTTGTCGCGGTTGTAGACGATGTTATGTGCCCCATCGACAGTGATCAGCAGCGGATTGAGGTCCAGATCGTCCAGATTCGCCGATCCCCGGCTGACCTGAGCCAACAGGTCGGCTCGGCCGATGATCTCGTCAACCGAGCGCGCACCGAGGCTGGCCAGCAACTCTCGCACTTCCTGGGCATAGAAAGTGATCAGGTTCACCACTTTATCCGCATTGCCGGTGAACTTGGCGCGCAGGGATTCATCCTGCGTACACACGCCCACCGGACAAGTGTTCGACTGACACTGACGCACCATGATACAGCCCATGGCGATCAGCGCGGCGGTACCGATGCCGTATTCCTCGGCCCCCATCATCGCGGCCATGACAATGTCGCGACCGGTACGCAGACCACCGTCGGTCCGCAGGGTGACGCGATCCCGCAGGTTGTTCATCGCAAGAACCTGATGCGCCTCGGTCAGGCCCATCTCCCACGGCAAACCGGCATATTTGATCGAGGTCGCAGGCGACGCGCCTGTACCGCCATTGTGACCCGAAATAAGGATAATATCCGCTTTCGCTTTGGCTACACCGGCAGCAATCGTGCCAACGCCCGAGGACGCTACCAGCTTGACCGTCACCTTGCAGCGCGGGTTGATCTGCTTCAGATCGTAGATCAGCTGCGCCAGATCCTCGATCGAATAGATATCGTGGTGCGGCGGCGGCGAGATCAGCGTCACGCCCTTGGTCGAATGGCGCAGGCGCGCGATCAGGTCGGTGACCTTCATACCTGGCAACTGACCACCTTCGCCGGGTTTTGCACCCTGAGCGACCTTGATCTCAAGCTCTTCACACTGGTTGAGGTATTCCGCAGTCACGCCAAACCGGCCCGAAGCCACCTGTTTGATCTTGGCCGAAGGGTTGTCGCCATTGGGTTCAGGCACGAAATGTGCCGGATCTTCGCCACCTTCGCCACTGTCGGATTTCGCACCGATCCGGTTCATCGCCACGTTCAGTGTTTTATGCGCTTCGGGCGACAATGCACCCAGCGACATACCTGGCGTGACAAAGCGTTTGCGGATCGAGGTGATCGATTCCACCTCTTCGATCGGCACCGGCTTGCCCAACGGTTTGAAATCCATCAGATCGCGCAGATGAATTGGTGGGTTCGACTGCATCTTGGCCGAATACTGTTTCCACAGCTCATACGAAGCCTTGTTGCAGGCCATCTGCATCATGTGCATCGAGGTCGCTTCCCACGCGTGGGTCTCACCTGACTTACGCGCCTTGTAGAAACCACCGATGGGCAACACATCCAGACCGCTGTTCCAACCCTTGGCATGGATTTCTTCGGCCTTGGCCTGAATACCTTTGATACCGATACCGGAAATCCGGCTGGTCATACCGGGGAAATACTCGGCCACCATGGCACGGCTGAGGCCGACGGCCTCAAAGTTCAGACCACCGCGATAGGACGAAATGACCGAGATGCCCATCTTGGCCATGATCTTCAACAGACCCTGATCGATCGCCTCGCGATAGCGCGCGACGTTTTCTGTCAGGGTTCCGTCCAGCAAACCGCGGTCGATGCGGTCGGCCAAAGAATCTTCGGCCAGGTAGGCGTTCACCACAGTCGCACCACATCCGATCAGAACGGCAAAGTAATGCGGGTCCAAACATTCGGCCGAACGAACGTTCAACGAACAGAAGGTCCGCAAACCCTGACGCGTCAAATGGGAATGCACAGCGCTGGTCGCGAGGATCATTGGTATCGCAATCCGATCCTCGCCCGACCGCATATCAGACAGGACAATATGCCCGGCACCAGATCGCACCGCCTCTTCGGATTCGGCTCTGATACGGGCCAAAGCTGCGCTCAATGCGCCTTGACCAGCCTCGAAGCTACAGTCGATTTCCGCCAGCGGCGCATCAAAGTTCTCAACCAGTTTGTCCCATTGCGCGTTACCGACAAAGGGGCTTTCCAGAACCACGATCTCGGTCTGGCTGCTGTCTTCGTCCAGCACGTTCTTGAGGTTGGCAAACCGGGTTTTCAGCGACATCACGCGGTATTCACGCAGGCTGTCGATCGGCGGGTTGGTCACCTGGCTGAAGTTCTGACGGAAGAAATGGCTGAGCGGGCGGTATTGTTTTGACAAAACAGCCGAGGGCGTATCATCACCCATCGATGCCAAGGCTTCCTTGCCGTCTTCGGCCATCGGAGCAAGGATTTGTTCCAGCTCTTCTACCGAGTATCCCGCAGCAATCTGGCGCTTGCGCAACTCGCCACCCGCAAAGATCGGAGCTTCGGTCACACCCGCAAGCGTTTCGTCCAGGTCGTTTATCTTGCCAACCCATTCGCCGAATGGAAGCGCGCTGGCCAGTTTGTTCTTGATTTGGGTGTCGCGGTACAGCTTGCCTTTTTTCATGTCGACCGCCAGCATCTGACCCGGCCCCAATGCGCCTTTTTCGGTCACGGTGGCTTCGTTGATCGGCACCATTCCGGCCTCCGACCCTGCGATGACAAGGCCATCACCGGTCACGACGTACCGCATGGGGCGCAGCCCGTTCCGGTCCAGACCAGCGCAAACCCAGCGTCCATCGGTCATCGCCAGCGCGGCCGGACCATCCCATGGCTCCATCACCGAGTTGCAGTAGGAATACATGTCGCACCACGCTTGCGGCAGCTCGACCGCCTGCTTGGACCAGCTTTCCGGAACCAGCATGGTTTTCGCCATCGGGGCCGACCGCCCCGCACGCACCAACACCTCGAAAACCGAGTCTAATGCGGCGGAATCTGACGAACCACCAGCGATGATCGGCTTGATGTCTTCGGCATAGTCACCAAAAGTTCCGCTAGCCATCCGGATTTCATGGCTTTTCATCCAGTTGACGTTGCCCTTGAGGGTGTTGATCTCGCCGTTATGGGCCAGCATGCGGAATGGTTGTGCCAGCCACCATTGCGGGAAGGTGTTCGTGGAATACCGCTGGTGGTAAATCGCAAACGCCGATTCAAAGCGGTCATCCATCAGATCGGGATAGAATACAGCGACCTGTTCAGCCAGCATCATGCCCTTGTAGATGATCGACCGGCAGGACAGCGACGCAAGATAAAGGCCCGAAATGCCCGACGCCAAGGCCGCTTTTTCGATGCGACGACGGATGACATAGAGTTCGCGCTCAAAAGTTTCTTCGTCCACACCCTTGGAGTTCGAGATCAGGATCTGCTCAATCTCG
The DNA here is from genome assembly GCF_056542305.1 of Ruegeria sp. AD9. Classification (NCBI taxonomy): domain Bacteria; kingdom Pseudomonadati; phylum Pseudomonadota; class Alphaproteobacteria; order Rhodobacterales; family Roseobacteraceae; genus Ruegeria; species Ruegeria sp. AD9. Next base: position 120,462 of record NZ_JBQFZP010000009.1, on the reverse strand, counting down.
GGGCGGGTCGCGTTGGCCTTTTCCCCCAGGCAAGTCACATCGACAGGCACGTGTCGCCAGCCATAGATGTAATACCCCATACGCAGAACTTCGCTTTCGACGATAGTCCGGCACCGCTCCTGTGCGCCAAAATCGGTGCGGGGCAGGAAGACCTGACCAACTGCAATCAGTTCATTCAGCTTGGGTTCGTGGCCTGTGCGGCGGATCTGATCATAAAAGAAGGGAACTGGAATCTGCACATGGATGCCCGCGCCGTCGCCGGTCTTGCCATCCGCGTCCACGGCTCCGCGATGCCAGATTGCTTTCAGGGCATCAATCCCGGCATCCACCACCTTGCGAGACCGTTTGCCATCCACGGACACAACAAGGCCCACACCGCACGAAGAATGCTCTTCTGCCTCGGAGTAGAGACCATTTTCGGCCATCCACTTGCGTTTTGCTTCTTCTGCCCGCACCCAATCGGCATCATATTTGGTCATTGGCTGTCTCCTTCGTCAGAGGGGGAATACATGGCTTCGACCTCGGCTTTGGTCATTTGCCGACGTTCACCTGCGAACGCGTATCCCTCGGGCTTTTTGTCGATAAAAAATTCAAGTTTCAGCGGGTTGCCTGTTGCATTTTCAAACAGGCCAGCCGCCATTTGTGTCTGTCCGTGCATCTCACCCGGCAGCGTGATCCGGTACCAGAGCGAGGATCCGCATTCGTCGCAAAAGGCACGTTCTGCCCAGTCGGACGAGGTAAATGTCTTGACCGGGCCTAGCGCGGCATAGCCTTCTTTCGCCTGAAACGTCACCAGCATCGAACTGGTCCACCGACGGCATTGGTCACAGTGACACGCCCCCAGCGCATCCCGCGCCGGTGTAGCTGTTACAGTGACCGCACCACACATGCATTGGCCTTGAAGTTCCGACATTTCGAACCCTCCTGAAAGCTGGGGTTATTCCGCTGCGACGGCAGTCTTGGCATTAAACCGGTCGATGATCGCGTCGGCGCAGTCGCGCCCGTCACGGATCGCCCATACAACCAGCGAAGCACCGCGCACGATGTCGCCAATTGCGTACACACCTTCCATTTCGGTTTCCCCGGTCTGGAATGCTGCCCGGACCGTTCCCCATCGGGTGACGGGCAAGTCGGGCTGCCCGAACAGCGTTGGCAGGTCTTCGGGCTCAAAACCCAATGCCTTGATCACCAGATCGGCGTCCTCGACATAATCCGCGCCTTCGATCACTTCGGGGGCCTGGCGACCAGATGCATCGGGTTGCCCCAGGCGCATTTTCTGCACCATCACGCCGGAAACCTTGTCGTCGCCCGTGAACCCCTTGGGTGCACTGAGCCATTCGAATACCACGCCTTCTTCCTCGGCATTCTGTGTCTCGCGCTGCGAACCCGGCATGTTAGCCCGGTCACGACGGTACAGGCATTTGACTGACGTCGCGCCCTGGCGGATCGATGTGCGCACACAATCCATCGCGGTGTCACCACCACCGATCACGACAACCTTCTTGCCCTCGGCATTCAGCCGTCCGTTGTCGAAATCCTCAACAGCATCACCAAAGCTTTTACGGTTTGATGCGGTCAGGAAATCGATTGCCTTCTCGATCCCGGCAAGACCACTGCCCGGCATGGACAGATCCCGCGACTTGTAAACGCCCGTCGCGATGATGACCGCGTCATGCTTGGCGTGAATTTCCGCGAATTTGGCAGCGTCCACGTCGCAGTTCAAAACGAACTCGACACCGCCGTCAGCCAACAGGTCGTTGCGCCGCTGGACGACTTCTTTTTCAAGCTTGAAGCCCGGAATGCCATACATCAGCAACCCACCCGCACGGTCGTAGCGGTCATAGACCGTGACCTGAATACCGGCCCGACGCAGCATGTCTGCCGCGGCAAGACCGCCCGGCCCGCCACCGATGATGCCGACGCTTTCACGGCGCTCTGCCGCAGGGACCACTGGCTTGACCCAACCTTTTTCCCACGCCGTGTCGGTAATGTACTTTTCGATCGTTCCGATGGTGACCGTTCCATGACCGGATTGTTCGATCACGCAATTTCCTTCGCACAAACGGTCCTGCGGGCAGATGCGGCCGCAAATCTCGGGGAAGGTGTTTGTCGCCTGGCTGGTTTCGTAAGCTTCTTCCAACCGTCCGGTTGCAGTCAGCCGCAACCAGTCGGGAATGTTGTTATGCAGCGGGCAGTGCGATTGGCAGTAAGGCACACCGCATTGACTGCAACGGCTGGCCTGTTCTGCTGCTTTCTCGGCAGCGAATTCTGCATAGATCTCGTTAAAGTCTTCTCTGCGGTCATTGGCGGCACGCTTTTTCGGCATGACGCGGTCGATCTGCACAAATTTCAGCATCGGTTGCTTGGCCACGGGTCAGACTCCATGATTTGGCTTGGTTCGGTTTCTTTATGCGATGCGCAAACGGATGAAAAGTCATATATACTGACCTATTATGAAAATTTTTCACCCTTCCACTCGAAATCGGCAAATTATGGAGGGAATTTTAGGTACGATCCGGACCTATATGAAGACTTTCCTTTTCTCCACTGCCCTTATAGCCATACACCACAAGAAAATCGTGGCGACAGCACGGCAGGGCAGATGAGTCTTTTCCACCTGATTCTCGTGGCAATCATTCAGGGAATAACTGAGTTTTTGCCCATTTCGTCTTCGGGTCACCTGATCCTGCTGCCGAATTTGTCAGGCCTTCAGGATCAGGGTCAAGCCATAGACATCGCGGTGCACGTCGGAACCCTCGGAGCGGTCGTTCTGTATTTCTGGACGGATGTGAAGCAGGCCCTTGCCGGGTTGCCGCGCGCCTTGACCGGCCGGACAGATACGCCGCAGGCCCGTTTGGCTCTGGGCCTCATCATTGCAACAATTCCAACCGTGATTGCAGGTCTGATCCTGCATCTGACCGGGTTAAGCGAGGCCATGCGTTCGATCGCTGTAATCGGATGGACAATGCTGGGCTTTGGCCTGCTGCTTTATTGGATTGACCAGAAAGGCCCCCAGACGAAAGGGGCGGCCGATTGGGGTGTGCGCGATGCTTTCATCATGGGGCTGTGGCAGGTTCTTGCGCTGATCCCCGGAACATCGCGATCCGGGATCACCATTACAGGAGCACGTCAACTGGGCTATACCCGAGCAGACGGCGCACGGATTGCCATGCTTATGTCAATCCCAACCATTCTGGCCTCAGGCACACTGCTGGCACTGGATGTGATACGCGACGCTGATGCGCAACTGGCACGGGACGGGGCCATTGCCGCGGCATTTGCTTTTGTCTCGGCACTTCTGGCGCTTAGCCTTATGATGCGACTGCTGCGCAGTGTCAGCTTCACGCCCTATGTGATCTACCGCGTCATACTGGGCGCGGCATTGTTGTTCATGGCCTACAGCTGATCAGATACGCAGGTTTTTCGCCGAGTTCTGAATGTCGTCATACTGCCCCGATGGGCGGAATTTCCAAAGATATTCCGGCAGCACCGATTCCAGAGTGGTCGGCGCAATGCCAAGATCCGCAAAGGACTTGGCCCCGTCAGATACCACGTTGTCATGACGCAGATTCCTGACCTGGTCGCGGGTCAGAATGTTGTTCGGGAACAGCTGGAAGCTGACGAATTTCGCAATATCCAGCACGCCCGCCATAATCCGGGCAGCAAAAAACGGCAGACCGACAATGATGCGCCGCCGGTGGATCACTTCAAGCATCTGTTGCATCAGGGCGCGGAAGGTTTTCACTTCCGGCCCGCCAAGCTCGTACACGCCCGGCTCAGCCTGCCCCAGAATACCTTTGACCGCTGCCTGGGCCACGTCGTCCACGTAGACGGGTTGGAATTTGGTCTCAGCACCAACCACCGGCAGGAACGGACCCATGCGGGTCATCCCGGCAAATCGGTTAAAGAACTGATCCTCGGTACCGAAGATCACAGATGGGCGAAGGATCACTACATCCGGCATGTGCTTCAGCACACCCGCCTCGCCCAGCGCTTTGGTCCGGGCATAATCGCTGGCCGCGTTTGCATCTGCACCTATAGCCGAGATATGCACCATTCGACCAATGCCCTGCTGTGCGGCCAAGCGCGCAATACGCTCGGCCCCTTCGGTCTGAACGGCATCAAACGCGTTCTTGCCCAGTTCATTTAGCACACCCACACAGTTCACCACGACATCGGCGCTCTGCATTGCCAGCGCGACCGAGGCGTCATCGCGGATATTGCACAGCACAGGCTCAACCTGTCCCACGGCGCCGTAGGGTTTCACGAACATGGCTTCGTTCGGGCGTCGTACAGCCACCCGCACACGCCACCCCTCTCTCGCCATGCGCCGCGCGATGTAGCGACCGACAAATCCCGATCCGCCATAAATCGTCACCAGTTTCGACATGAGAGGGCTCCTGCTGAGAAATTGCGCCCTAGAACTAACGCCCGCAGGCCAGCCAAACAAGGCACTAATTCGCCGCGCCGGTCATGAAATAATAAGGCCAAAACTTCAGTTCGAAAACCGAACTTAAAAAACTTTCAAAATTCATTCAGAATCCGGTTGACGCCCCCCGCCAGTCAGCTTAAACGCCGCTCCACGACACCTGCCCAGGTGGCGGAATTGGTAGACGCGCTAGCTTCAGGTGCTAGTGTCCGTATGGACGTGGAGGTTCGAGTCCTCTCCTGGGCACCATTTCTTCCCAAAGAAAATATGGAAGCAGCCGCCTAATGAGCTGGTGATGTCTGAATCAGTGTCTTATCGCTTCAAATCATCTTTGAAACAGCGGCGATTCTGTCATGACAAGATAAACCGCAATAAAGGGTCCTCGTGGCGCTATGTATACCCGCTTGGTTCTGGGTCGCCTATCCCCTCCTGCTTTTGGTAAGCGGCAAAACCAAAGAAGGGTAAGGCAGCACCGGTATTACGCGCGCTTTTCACTGATCGAGGTTACGCCCAGAACATCCAGCACCCTGGCTTCGATCTGCTCGGCATTCATACCCGCAACGGCATACATATCCGCAGGGCTGGCCTGATCAATGAAGATGTCGGGCAAGACCATCGAGCGGTATTTCAAGCCCCGGTCAAAAACACCCTCATCCGCCAGAAGCTGTGCTACATGGCTGCCAAATCCGCCAACAGCGCCTTCTTCGATGGTGATCAACGCCTCATGATCCGCAGCCAGATCCAGGATAAGGTCCCGATCCAGCGGCTTGGCAAAGCGGGCGTCGGCGATGGTTGGGTTGATGCCTTTGGCGGTCAGAGACTCGGCTGCTTTCTGAACTTCAGCCAGCCGCGTACCAAAAGACAAAAGTGCGACGCGCGCGCCTTTTCGGATCATGCGGCCTTTGCCGATCTCCAGTACCTCACCACGTTCGGGCAGGTCCACTCCGACACCTTCGCCGCGCGGATAGCGGAAGGCAATCGGCCCTTCATCATGCGCAACAGCGGTTGCCACCATGTGCATCAATTCCGCCTCATCCGCAGCGGCCATGACGACCATGCCCGGTAGATTGGCCAAATAAGCAATATCGAACGACCCGGCATGGGTGGCACCGTCAGCGCCCACCAAACCTGCGCGATCAATGGCAAACCGAACGGGCAAGCGCTGAATTGCGACGTCATGCACAACCTGGTCGTACCCCCGCTGCAAAAAGGTCGAATACATGGCGCAGAATGGTTTCATCCCCCCTGCCGCCAGCGCCGCTGAGAAGGTCACGCCGTGCTGCTCGGCAATCGCAACATCGAAACAGCGCGACGGGTACCGTTCGGCAAACAGGCCCAACCCGGTGCCATCGGGCATCGCGGCAGTCACTGCGACGATCTTGTCATCGTGCGTGGCCGCATCCACCAGAGCCTTGCCAAAGACAGACGTGTAAGAAGGCGCGTTTGACGGAGCCTTTTTCTGCTCACCCGTGACCACATCGAATTTGGCAGTCGCGTGGCCTTTGTCGCGGGCCTGTTCGGCTGGTGCGTACCCTTTGCCCTTCTTGGTCAAGACGTGGATCAGGATCGGCCCGGTTGCCCGCGCCTTGACGGTGCGCAGAACCGGCAGCAGCTGATCCAGGTCATGCCCATCAATGGGCCCGAGATAGGAAAACCCAAGCTCTTCAAACAGGGTTCCGCCCACGGCCATACCCTTGAGCATTTCCTTGGCGCGCTTGGCCCCTTCGCGGAACGGTTCGGGCAACAGTGAAACAGCGCCCTTGGCGGCCGCCTTCAGATCGTGGAATGGTGCCTCGGCGTAGATTCGGGACAAATAGCTGGACAAGGCACCAACCGGGGGGGCGATGCTCATTTCATTGTCATTCAGAATGACGATCAGGCGTTTCTTCAGGTGACCGGCATTGTTCATCGCCTCAAAGGCCATGCCTGCGGACATCGATCCATCACCGATCACGGCAATCGCGTCGCCCAACCCTTCCGGAGTCACACCGCCCAGATCACGCGCAACGGCAAAACCCAAAGCGGCGCTGATGGACGTACTGGAATGCGCGGCGCCAAACGGGTCATAGGGGCTTTCGCTGCGCTTGGTGAAACCGCTCAAGCCGTCTTTCATACGCAACGTGCGAATGCGGTCGCGCCGTTCGGTCAGGATTTTATGCGGATAGCACTGATGGCCAACATCCCAGATAATCTTGTCGCGCGGCGTGTCGAAAACTGCGTGCAGCGCGGTCGTCAGTTCCACAACGCCCAGACCCGCGCCCAGATGCCCCCCGGTGACAGAAACCGCCGAAATCGTCTCGGCCCGCAATTCCTGCGCGACCTGATGCAGTTGCGCGTCCGAGAACCGCTTGAGATCAGCGGGGCGGTTCACAAGGTCCAGCAGGGGCGTTTTGGGGCGGTCAGACATTTGGCGCGTTCCTGGCTTAGCTGTCCCGGGCAATAACGAAGCGAGCGGCTTCCTTCAAGGTTTCTGCCGTCGGGCCATACCCGTCCAGTGCGGCACAGGCCTGATCAACAAGTTCACTGGCGCGGGTTCTGGCAGCATCCAAACCCAGAAGAGATACGAAAGTGGCCTTTCCCGCATCCGCATCCTTCTGAAGACGTTTGCCTGCCTTTGACGCATCACCTTCAACATCAAGGATGTCGTCTGCAATCTGAAAAGCAAGACCAAGGGCCCGGGCATATTGGCGCAAGGGTTCTGGATCCGCTTTTGCCAGACGCGCACCCGCACAGGCGGACCATTCGATCAAAGCGCCCGTTTTGCCGCCCTGAAGCCGAGTTATCGCATTCAGCGTCAAAGGTTCAGAAGCGGTTTCCGCCGCGATATCAAGCGCCTGCCCCAAAACCATACCTTGCGCACCGCTTGCCCTGGCCAGTGTCAGTGCCAGATCAGCGCGAACGTCTGCATCTCCAACCTCGGGCCGGGTGCACAGTTCAAAGGCCAGTGTCTGCAGCGCGTCCCCGGCAAGTACGGCCGTGCCTTCGCCCCATTTCACGTGAACCGTGGGACGTCCGCGCCGCAGGTCGTCGTCATCCATGCAGGGCAGATCGTCGTGAACGAGCGAATAGGCGTGCAGGGCCTCGATTGCGGTCGCGGGCCAGATCGCGCGGGACTCGTTGATTTGGTGCAGGCGCGCACTTTCCAGAACCAGAAACCCGCGCAGCCGTTTTCCGCCCCGGGTGGCGTAGGCCATTGCCCGTGTCACATCCAGATCGTCCAGCGCGCCCATTATCAGGTCAAAATGATCCTGAAGGCGCGCCGCGTCCTGCGCCAGTCTTTCCTGAAACATTTACTGACCTTCGACAGGTGTGGTCCCGGTCGGTTGGCCATTCGCGTCCAGAGTGATCGCGGCCACTTTTTCCTCGGCCCGCTTCAACTCGTCCTCGCAACGTTTTTTCAAAGCGGCCCCGCGTTCATAAAGCGCAATCGACTGATCCAGCGCCACGTCGCCGCGCTCAAGCTGACCAACCACGGTCTCAAGCTCTTTCATGGCCTGCTCGAATGTCATCTGCTCAACTGGGGTATCGGTCATCGTGCTGCCTTCATCAGTTCTTCCACATGGGCGCGTGTCGCCTCGGCCAGTGCGTTCAGATCATACCCGCCCTCCAGAGTCGAGACGATACGGCCCTGACACACCTCATCGGCTATCCCGCACAGCTCTGCCGTGATCCAGGCGAAATCGCCAGTCGACCAGTTCAGATTGGCCAGAGGGTCGTCCTGATGCGCATCGAACCCGGCAGAGATGATGATCAGCTCCGGCCGGAACGCCCGCAGGCGCGGAAAGGCCTGCGTTTCATAGGCGGAACGCATCTCAACCCCGCCGGTGCCCGGGGCCAGCGGGATATTCAGAACGTTATCGTAAGCGCCTGCCTCGTCCGGGCGGCCCGATCCGGGCCATAACGGCATTTGCTGGCTGGTGATCACAAGGGCCCGATCTTCATCCCACAGCAGATCCTGCGTGCCGTTGCCATGATGAACGTCGAAATCGACCACAGCGACCCGCTTCAGCCCGTGGTAATCCAGCGCGTGTTTCGCAGCCAGCGCCGCGTTGCCAAACAGGCAGAACCCCATGGCTTTCTCGGCTTCGGCATGGTGCCCAGGTGGGCGAATGGCACAAAATACGTTCGGTGCCTCACCGCCCAAAACCAGATCAACGGCCCGCACCGCCGCACCCGCCGCGCGATAGGCCGCATCCACGGAACCCGGCGACATGAAGGTGTCCCCGTCGATCTGCGCAAACCCGTCAGTGGGGCGCGACGATCTGATGTCGCGGATATGGCTTTCGGGATGAACACGCAGCAAATCATCGTCTGCCGCCAGCGGAGCGGTCACGCGCTTCAGATCCAGCCCCTCCAGCGCGTGCAGGATATGCTCCAGCCGCGCCACCTGTTCCGGATGACCCTGGGGTGTGACATGTCCAAGGCAATCGGCATGTGTCAAAAGGGCGGTTTTCATCGGGATCCCATCTTCATCTGGCTAAAAATATCCTCGCCGAAGGCATTAATCGCCGCGCAGCGGCTCATTCAATCGGGTGCCAGCATATAGCCTGCGCCCCGGACTGTCTGCAGATACCGGGGCTGTTTCGGGTCCTGTTCGATCTTCCGGCGCAGGCGGGTGATCTGCACGTCCACGGCACGTTCTTGCGCCTGTCCTTTATCCCGGCCCAGATCTTCCACCAGTTTTGCACGGCTGATCGGCTCGCCAGGTTGGGCCGAGAAAATTTTCATCAGCTGGGTTTCGGTTGCCGTCAGGCGGACCGGCATTTCGCCCTGCCACATTTCACCACGTTCAATGTCATACCGGATGGGACCAAGATGCAGGATCTTCGCCGCTGTTTCCTCGGCCGGGGTTTCCGGCATCCGGCGCAGGATCGCATTGATCCGCAGCAACAGCTCTTTCGGCTCGAAAGGTTTAGCAAGATAATCATCCGCGCCGGCTTCAAGCCCTGCAATCCGATGCTCGGTCTCGCCCTTGGCGGTCAACAACAGGATCGGTGTCGTATGGGTGTCACGCAGCGATCTGGTCAGGCTGACGCCATCTTCGCCCGGCATCATCACATCCATGACGATCATGTCGAAATCCAATCCCGACAGAACCCGCCGCGCATGGGCCGCATCCCGTGCCGCTGTCACCAGAAACCCGTTTCGCATCAGGAATTTCTTGAGCAGATCGCGAATGCGTTCGTCATCATCAACAATCAGCAGATGGGCATCCATTTCGCTCATGAACTCGTATCCCGCAATTTCGTATAGGCATGACGCATATCAGCATCCATCATTGCTTCAAGTACTTTGCGAAACCCGGCCACGGCCTCGGGACCGGCATCCTTGAAGGCTGCGCGCATTCTTGTTCGTTGCGCATCTGACAACGTGGCCTCCAACGTTTCGCCCTTTTCCGTCAGAAATAGGTGCCGTTCGCGTTTGTCCACGGTTCCGACCCGGCTTTCCACCAGACCATCCTCGATCAATGTTCGAAGAACCCTGTTCAGAGACTGTTTTGTAACCCCGAGGATCGCCAGCAAATTGTTCACCGTGGTGCCCGGCGCACGGTTGATAAAATGGATCGCGCGGTGATGGGCGCGGCCATAGGCCATCTCGGACAGGATACGATCAGGATCCGCGGTAAAGCCGCGATAGGCAAAGAACATGGCCTCGATCCCCTGCCGCAACTGTTCATCCGTCAAAAACAACAGGCTTTCGCCCCCATATCGCGGGGCTGGGCGGATTTCGGACATATCATGCCTCATTCGTTACTCGGGTTTGACTTTATGTCAGCGTTATTGACATTCCAAGGGCGGAGCGGTATCGAATCGCAGTTTTTGCGCAACATTGTGTCCGCATCGGACCTAAGTAGCGCAACAATCGGAAATTTAACCCGGTTCAGGAGGTTTCGCATGGCGGGGTATGATGATCGTGACGGTGTCATCTGGATGGATGGTAAGCTGGTGCCCTGGCGCGATGCCAATGTGCATATTCTGACCCACGCAATGCACTATGCCTCATCCGTGTTCGAGGGCGAACGGGCTTATAACGGCAAGATTTTCAAAAGCCGCGAACATTCCGAACGTCTTATCGCCAGCGCCGAGGCGCTGGACATGCCGATGCCTTACACCGTCGATCAGATTGAAGCGGCCAAGGAAGAGACCCTGAAAGCCAGTGGCCTTCAGGATGCCTATGTCCGCGCATTGGTCTGGCGCGGGTCTGGCGAAGACATGGGCGTGGCGTCGGCCCGCAACCCGGTACGGATGGCCATCGCGGTCTGGCCCTGGGGCGCCTATTACGGCGACGCCAAGATGCAGGGCGCAAAACTGGACATCGCCGAATGGAAACGCCCCAGCCCGGAAACCATCCCGGTTCACGCCAAGGCGGCGGGCCTCTACATGATCTGCACCATTTCCAAACACAAGGCCGAAGCCAAGGGATGCTCGGACGCGCTGTTCATGGACTGGCGTGGTTACGTGGCCGAAGCAACAGGTGCCAACGTGTTCTTCGTCAAGGATGGAGAGGTTCACACCCCGCTGGCGGATTGCTTCCTGAACGGCATCACCCGTCAGACCGTCATTCAGATGCTGAAGGATAAAGGCATCACTGTGCATGAGCGGCGCATCAAGCCCGAAGAAATGGCTGATTTCGAACAGTGCTGGCTGACCGGAACCGCGGCCGAGGTCACTCCGGTCGGGCAAATCGGAGATTACACTTTCGAAGTCGGCGACCTGACCCGCGAAATCGCAGAAGATTACGAAAAACTGGTCCGCTCGTAATAACTTGCAAAACCCCGCTTCGGCGGGGTTTTTGTTGCAGATCGTGCAAATTGTCGTGCAAAGCGTTCCGTGATCTGGACGATCGGATCAGTTCCCGTATCTTCACCCCATGTTGGACCTTCTCAGCGATATTCTCACCCGTCTGTCCCTGCGTGGCACGTTCTACTTCCGCACCTCGTTCACACCACCTTTTGGTATTCAGGTGCCGGAATTCGAAAACGTCGCGCGGTTTCATTTTGTTCAACGGGGTGAGCTCAAGGTCCATGTCTCATCCACCGGGGAAACGTTGCGGCTGCGGCAGGGGGATCTGATCCTGATCCCTCATGGGGCGCCACATGCGTTGTTGTGTGCCGAGGTCAGGCCACCGGATGCGCTCCCTCTGGAGCAGGTTCTTGAGATTGCCGGCTACAAGGGCGATGGCGTCCTTGTCTATGGCGGTGCAGACGAGGACCGGGACACGCAACTGATCTGCGGTCATTTTTCTTTCACCGGCCCGGCAGGGCGAAAAGGCACCGGGCATATGCTGATCGACCGCCTGCCACCCTACATCCTGATCGAGAATTATGGCGAAGAGGCCGGATCGTGGATGGAATCGACCCTGCGCATGATCGGATCCGAAGTGTCCGGGGCCCGTATTGGCGGTGATCTGATTGCGCTTAAGCTGTCCGAAGTTCTGTTTGCGCAGGCGATCCGAACCTACCTGGAACGGCAAAGCCCTCAGGACACCGCCCTTGCGGGCTTTGCGGATACACGCATCTCACGCGCATTGACGGCGTTCCACCAAGCGCCAGCGCAAGACTGGAGTGTTGCGACACTGGCGCGTGAATCCGGCATGTCGCGCACGGCCTTTTCTCAGTTGTTTGCCCAGAAGATGGGCACGACGCCGATGCAATACCTCACCGACTGGCGCATGCAGATTGCGTGCCATGGCCTTACAGAGGCACGATGGAACGTCGCAGATGCAGCAGCCGAAGTTGGATATGCCTCTGAGGCCGCGTTTTCCCGCGTTTTCAAGAAGCAGGTCGGCTTGTCACCAGCCGCATATAGGTCCATGCACTAAAACGCCGAATATTCTGTACGATCTGCAAGATTTTTGAAACGATCAAGAATTCAGCGTTCGGGTCAGGCTTTCTATCTTTCTTTCATCACTGATTGAAAAGAGGAAAATCTTATGTCCCTGCGTTTCGTTACCCGCACTGTCCACGCGTATCTGGACTACCCGGTTGCCATTGCCCTGATGACACTGCCATTCCTGCTGGGATTGGGTCAGTCCAACCCGCTGGCGCTGTGGCTTTCGGTTGTCACTGGCGTCGCCGCCTTTGTCCTGACGGTTCTGACCGACCATCATTTGGGAATTTGGCGCGTTCTACCCTACAAATTTCACTTGGCCGTGGACCTTATTGTCGGCATCACCTTTCTGTTTGCACCTAGTGTACTGGGGTTTTCAGGATTGGATGCGGCGTTCTACTGGCTGAACGGTGCGGCCGTGGTTCTCGTCATCTCGCTCAGCGCGCCCGAACAGGAAGTCGCTGCCTGAGCGCTGTGCCTCTGCATTGGCAACTTTGTCCAAATACTGCCAAAAAAGCTGAGCTGCCTGTTTTAGAAATCGGCGGCTCAGAGCAGAGAAGTGTATCGACCGGTCGGGTGAATTTACTTGAAAAAGCTGACTGAATTCATCAGATTTATCCCAGTGCGGGGTGAGGTCACAGATGACAGACACGCTTGACGAAATCATGGCCCGACATGATGCGCTAGTTGCGTGCGGGTGCAACTGTTGCGAAGGCGACTATTGTGCCTATGCTGATCGCCAGAACCGGGACACCGCAACCGCAGAAGAAGCCCGGGCACAAGGCACCGTCCGTCAACGCAAGTCGTTGCGATATATCTTTGAAACTGTGCTAAGCGGCAGAGGATAACTGCGCAGCAATACGGGCTGCGCTATTGCAAGGTTCAGAAATCCACCCCGCGCTGGGCCTTGATTCCCGCCTGGAACGGATGCTTTTCTTCGGTCATCTCGGTGACCAGATCTGCATAATCACGCAGCGCCTGCGGTGCGTCGCGGCCTGTCAGGAACACACTCGTCTTGTCCGAACGCGCGTTCAGCCCGTCTATCACCTGCTCGACCGAGAGATATTCATAGCGAAGCGCGATGTTGATCTCGTCCAGAACCACCAGATCGTATTCGCCACTTGCCATAAGGGCGCAAGCCTTGTCGAAGGCGGCATTGGCAGCTGCAATGTCGCGCTCGCGGTCTTGTGTATCCCAGGTAAACCCCTCGCCCATCGTGTGCCAGGTGACCAGATCACGTTCTTCGAAGAAACGGCACTCGCCGGTTTTCCACTTGCCCTTGATGAACTGCACCACGGCGACCTTCTGACCCCAACCAAGCGCGCGGATGACAACGCCAAAGGCCGCAGATGACTTGCCTTTGCCCTTGCCGGTATTGATCAGAACAAGGCCGCGTTCGGGGTCGACGGCCTCGGACACTTTCTTGCGGTGCTGGGCCTGCACCTTTTGCATCTTTTCCTTGTGATCCTGCGCGTCGCTCATTGGGGAACCTCATTGATTGTCCGGCCCAACCTAGGGAAAGAATGCAAAAGGTAAAGTCACGCTTTGGGGTCTGTGACAGAACGCGCCTTGCCACGCTCAAGCCCCAGCTGGTGTTCGCGCCAGATCACAACAACATTGCCTGCGATCACCAATGCGGCCCCGATCAGGATCGCAACGGTTGGCAATTCATCAAACACGAAATAACCGATCACAATCGCAAAGAGCATTGTTGCATAGTCATAAGGTGCCAGCATCGATGCCTGTCCAAAGCGATACGAGGACGTGACCAAAATCTGCGCAACTCCGCCAAACAACCCCATGGTGATCAGTATTAGAGCCTGAGTCAGAGTTGGCATTGTCCATCCCCAGATCGCCGTCAGGGCCGAAAGCAACGTCGCGGTCAGCGAGAAATAGAACACGATTGCAGCAGGGTGATCGACCTTGACCAGTTGGCGGATGTGGATCTGCACAAAGGCCCGGGCAAAAGTCGCGCCCAGTACGCACAGAGCTCCGATAGTTGCAGCCGTTTCCATCTGAGTGCTGCCAAGCCTGGGCCAGATCATGATCATCACGCCCAGCAGCCCAAGTGCCACGGCACCGATGCGAATCATCCGGATGCGCTCGCCCAGCATCACTGCGGCCAAAATCAGGGTGAAAATCGGGGTGGCATAACCGATTGCGGTAACTTCGGGCAGAGGCAACAGGCTAAGGCCAGTGAATGTCAACCCCATGGCGCTGGTCCCCAGAACACCGCGCCAGAAATGACCCATGGGTTTCTTGACGACAAAGCCTTGCGCCAGCTCTCGGCGCGCGATCAGCCACAGAATGATGACCGGAATAGCAAATAGGGACCGGAAGAACACCAATTGGCCCGGTGGGAATTCGTCAGATAAGGCTTTGACTAAGGCTGACATCGACGTGAACAGGAACAGCGCGCCAAGCTTCAGCGCTACAGCCAGCAAAGGTCGATGCGATGTTAAGGGTTTTGTCATCGGCGCGACCCTGCGCCTTTGCAGAAAAAAGATCAACGGGGTGGATCAGGTGATGGTCCACGAGTTCGGTACCGATGCGCCGATTTCCGCTGCAAAAGCCTCAAGGAACTGAAACATTCGGCCCGCCCTTGCTTGCGCGATCTGCTTGCCTGCATCCGTCAGCATGTCGTCCGGCAGGGTCAGCAGTTTGACCTTCCAGTGATCAATCGAATACCGCAGATCGTCCAGCGGGCGCGTCTCTGCGAATGGATCAGCCGGATCATAGAGAACACGCCCCAAAGCACCTGATACAGAAAATGTGCGCGCAATCCCGATGGCACCCAAGGCGTCAAGGCGATCCGCATCGCGCAGAATCCGGGCCTCCAGTGTTTCAGGTGGGATGTTGGCCGAGAAGCTATGGGCCGCTATCGCATGTTGTGCGGCCTGAACCTGATCGTCGGAAAAGCCCAGTTTTGTCAGAATAGGCCCTGATTCAGCCGCTGACTGACGTGAGGCAAACTGTCGGTTCGGGTCATTCTTGGGTAGGTTGACCAGATCATGAAGATAACAGGCTGCCAACAGGACGGGGATGTCCGCCCGAGCGTCAGCAATGGCCTGAGCATTGGTCCAAACACGATCCAGATGGGCCAGGTCATGGGCCGGATCAGTTTCCATGCGTTGCGCGACAACAGCACGCAAACGCGCGCGCAGATCAGCCGATCCGTCCACGGTTTTCTCCGATCTGACCACGGTGCAGCAGCAAGTGATCTAGGATAACACAGGCCATCATCGCCTCACCGACAGGGACAGCGCGGATGCCAACACAGGGGTCATGACGGCCCTTTGTGATGATCTCAGTCTCTTCACCGGATTTTGTAATGGTCTTGCGGGTGGTCAGGATCGAAGAGGTCGGCTTGACCGCAAGGCGCACGACAATGTCCTGCCCGGTCGAGATGCCGCCCAGAATCCCGCCTGCGTGGTTTGAACTGTATTGCGGGCCATCCTGACCCATGAAGATTTCGTCGGCATTGGCTTCACCAGTCAGTTCGGCGGCAGCCATGCCTTCGCCGATCTCGACGCCTTTGACAGCGTTGATCGACATCATCGCGGCCGCAAGATCAGTGTCCAACTTGGCGTATATCGGCGCCCCAAGCCCTGCCGGGACACCGCGTGCCACAACCTCGACCACGGCACCGACCGAGTTGCCGGATTTGCGCAGATCATCCAGATAGATGGCCCAATCCCCGGCCGCCTGTTCATCAGGCGTCCAGAACGGGTTCTGTTCAATCTGCGCCCAGTCGAATTTGGAGCGGTCGATCTTGTGCGGACCGATCTGGGTCATGTAGCCGGTGATCTGCACATTGGGCGCAATCTGTTTGATGGCCTCGCGCGCCAGTCCACCTGCTGCAACACGTGATGCTGTTTCCCGCGCAGAACTGCGCCCGCCCCCGCGATAATCGCGGATGCCGTATTTCTGCCAATAGGTGATATCAGCGTGGCCCGGACGGAACTTGTCCATGATGTCGCCGTAGTCTTTCGAGCGCTGATCCGTGTTCTCGATCATCAGTTGCACGGGCGTGCCTGTAGTTTGGCCTTCGAACACGCCAGAAAGGATCTTGACCTGATCCGGTTCGCGCCGCTGCGTTGTGAACTTGTTTTGCCCCGGTTTGCGCTTGTCCAGCCAATGCTGGATCATCGCCTCGTCAATCGCAACGCCCGGCGGGCATCCGTCGACAGTGGCGCCCAAGGCGGGCCCATGGCTTTCACCCCAGGTGGTGACGCGGAAAAGATGGCCAAAGCTGTTCATCGACATGGGGCGTGCTCCTTTGCGGATCGTGATTAGCGGGCAAGGCCCCCGGCCTCAAGCGGATTTGGCCGTTGATGGTTTGAACGCCGCCCGTCGGGCGGCGCATTTTTGAGTATTTTCGAAAAGATGAAGATCAGGCGGCCTGCGTGATTTTCGCACGGATTTCCGAGATCATCAGCGCGGCCTGAGCCGCTTCGCGCCCTTTTTGTACGAAATGGTCGCGGTAGATCGAATTGTGATGTTTGGTTTCCTGATACTGGTGCGGGGTCAACGAGATCGACAGGACAGGAACCCCTGTATCAAGCCCGGCGCGCATCAGGCCATCGACCACGGCCTGCGCAACGAAGTCGTGCCTGTAGATGCCGCCATCAACGACAAAGGCAGCGCAGGCGACGGCGGCATAGCGCCCGGTCCGGGCCAGATCACGGGCCAGCAGGGGCATCTCGAACGCGCCGGGAACGTCATAGACATCGACTTGTTCCGAGGGGACGAGTTCGAGGAAGCCGTCGAGCGCGCGGTCAACAATATCGGAATGCCAGTTGGCTTTGACAAAAGCATAGCGGGTGTGTGTCATCATGATCTCCTTTCAGTTTGGTGGCCTGCCGGCAGTCGCGAGAACCAGATCCCATTTCGCTGCCAGCCCGGCATGACACGTCACCCAAGGCGATCACGAGCAGGCGCGCCGGTTCACCGGCGCGGCTTGCACGTTCTCTTTCATCCGGACTTTGACCGTCGGCTCTGGCCTCTCACCAGATCTGCTGACACCCCGAAAGCCGGGGCCGCTCGCGGGCTTGCGGGCCGTGGCCCGCATACCGCCGGTGGGGAATTCCGCCCCGCCCTGAGAACTAGGCGGACCTTGCCAAGAACTGTCCGACGCTGCAAGAGAATTGACAGGAGGACATTCATGCACCCTAACCCCGCTTTTCGCGCCGAGGATCGAGCCCGGCATGTTGAATTCGCCCGCGACCGGGCGTTCGGCGTTCTGGCACTCTCTGCCGAAGAGGCCCCGCTATTAAGCCACGTCCCGTTTCTGCTGTCCGAAGACGGTTCACTGGCTGACCTGCATCTTGTGCGCTCGAACCCTATTGTACGAGCGCTGCGCGAGCCGCAGCACGCGAAGATCGCGGTGCAGGGGCCGGATGCATATATTTCGCCGGATTGGTACGGTGTCGAAGATCAGGTTCCGACTTGGAACTATGTCGCCGTGCACCTGATCGGAAAACTTGAGCTGCGCCCGCAGGACGAGTTACGTGACGTGCTTGACCGCCAATCGGCGTTCTACGAAAAGCGGCTGCTGCCCAAGGCCCCATGGGTCACGGGAAAAATGTCCTCGGACGCGCTGAACAAGATGATGCGCATGATCGTACCGTGCCGCATGCGCGTTGAAGATATTCAGGGCACCTGGAAGCTTGGTCAGAACAAACCCGAAGGTGCGCGAAATGCTGCTGCTGATCAGGTATCCACTGGCTTTGGCAGTGAAATCGCCCGGCTGGCCGCCTTGATGCACAAGGCGTAGCCAGCACCAGGCGCCGGGTTTACTGGGGGCTGAAAGTCGCCAGATAAGCGGCAATATCGTCCGCACCGCTCTTGAGTTTGACGCTCATGTTCGGACGGGCAGTTTCGTCATCCAGAAATTCCTTGATGAAGCCGATAGGATCCTGCGCATAGGCAACGATGTTTTCCTCGGTCCAGACCAGACCTTCCTCGCCGGCACGGATCATGTCGTCCGTGAACATGCCGATCGGCAGGCGCTCGCTTCCATAGCGATAATCGTTTTCGGACCCGGCCACGCGGCCGATGACGCCGTACAGATTCGGGCCGGTGATTCCACCTTTGACCAGAACTTCACCATCCTTGATGATCGCATGACACGAAGAACAACGGTTATATATCGCCTCACCTTTTGCGGGATCGCCCGCGGCAAGGGTCTGAGTGGGAAGGGCCATTGTGCACAAGGCAGCGGCCAGAACGATCTTTGACATTGGGGTCTCCTTGCGGGAGTTCGCACGCCTTTTGCGCTGTCCTTTATTCGCGCGGAAAGTGCAACAGGTGGGGCGCGTGCAATTTATAATTTAAATCATGTATTTAGCGAGTATGTTTTTGCTGAAAACAATCCCCGTTTCGAAGTCTTGATTATGTACTTTAGGGCGCAAATCAGCGGTCCACGAGACAGGCTCCAGATACCTGATCCAGGTGACGGAAGACAGGGTGGGTAAGCGAATCAATGGCGCATGAATCGAAGTTGCCGACAAAGTCGCACGCGAGATTCACCAAAAAACACCGTCCGCAGCTGCTGGAAACGACACATGCGGCGTATTGCGCGTTTATGAACGCTGGACGAACACTATTCTCCCCGATAGTAAGCGCGGTTAAGACACCGCATTCGTGCGGTGCGCGAGCTATTTGCCCGTCCGCGGGCGCCAGACAATCGGAGATAACCTCGTGTCCCACGCAGAAGACCACGAAGGCACCCGCAGAGATTTCCTGTACTACGTCGCTGGCGGCGCAGGTGTCGTTGCAACGGGTGCAGCCGTATGGCCCCTGATCAACCAAATGAACCCATCGGCAGACGTTCAGGCGCTGTCCTCGATCCGTGTGGATGTGAGCGGTGTTGAGCCGGGTACGCAGCTGACCGTCAAATGGTTGGGAAAACCCGTCTTTGTCCGTCACCGCACCGGTGCAGAGATCCAGGAAGCTCAGAAACAGGACGCCGAAGGTGTTGATGCGCTGCCCGATCCGCTGGCCCGCAACTTTAACCTGAGCGCCGATGCCCCTGCGACCGACGCAAACCGGGTGATGCCGTCGCCGGAAGGCGAAGCGCCGGGTGCATGGGTCGTCCAGATGGGTGTTTGTACCCACCTCGGTTGTGTGCCTCTGGGTGATGCAGGCGACTTTGGTGGCTGGTTTTGCCCCTGCCACGGTTCACACTACGACCTTGCCGGTCGTATCCGCAAAGGCCCCGCGCCTGAGAACCTGCCCATTCCGCCCGCAGAGTGGGTGGACAACGGCACAATCAAACTCGGCTAAGGGAGACCCAAACTTATGTCCGGAATTCCCCACGATCATTACGAGCCGAAGACAAACGGCGAGAAATGGCTGAACAGCCGCCTGCCGATTGTTGGCCTGCTGTATGACACCCTCATGATCCCGACCCCCAAGAACCTGAACTGGTGGTGGATCTGGGGCATCGTTCTGGCGTTCTGCCTGGCGCTGCAAATTGTCACCGGTATCATCCTGGTGATGCACTATACGCCGCATGTTGATCTGGCGTTTGCCAGCATCGAACACATCATGCGTAACGTAAATGGCGGTTACTTCATCCGTTACCTGCACATGAACGGCGCATCGCTGTTCTTTGTTGCGGTCTACATCCACATCTTCCGCGGCTTGTTCTATGGCTCATACAAAGCCCCGCGCGAGATCACGTGGATCGTCGGTATGCTGATCTACCTGATGATGATGGGCACGGCCTTTATGGGCTATGTTCTGCCATGGGGTCAGATGTCTTTCTGGGGTGCGACTGTGATCACCGGCCTGTTTGGCGCCATTCCGTTTGTGGGCGATGCCATCCAGACCTGGCTGCTGGGCGGACCTGCGGTGGACAACGCCACGCTGAACCGCTTCTTCTCGCTGCACTATTTGCTGCCGTTCATCATCGCGGCTCTGGTCGTGGTGCACATCTGGGCGTTCCACACTACCGGCAACAACAACCCCACAGGTGTTGAAGTGCGTCGCGGCTCGAAAGACGAGGCGAAGAAAGACACGCTGCCGTTCTGGCCGTATTTCGTGATCAAGGACCTGTTCGCGCTGGCCGTGATCCTGGTCGTGTTCTGGGCTGTTGTCGGTTTCATGCCGAACTATCTGGGTCACCCGGACAACTATATCGAAGCCAACCCGCTGGTTACGCCTGCTCACATCGTGCCTGAATGGTACTTCCTGCCGTTCTACGCGATCCTGCGTGCCTTTACCGGTGAGGTCTGGGTTGTACAGTTCGCGAGCTTCATCACCGGTGGCATCGTTGACGCCAAGTTCTTTGGTGTTCTGGCGATGTTTGGCGCGATCCTGGCCATGGCGCTGGCGCCTTGGCTGGACACGTCGAGCGTGCGTTCGGGCAAGTACCGTCCTATGTTGAAATGGTGGTTCTACCTGCTGATCATCGACTTCTTTGCCCTGATGTGGCTGGGTGCGATGCCTGCGGAAGAACCCTATGCGACCTTCTCGCTGATCGCATCGGCCTACTGGTTCGCCTATTTCTTCGTGATCTTGCCGATCCTCGGTGTGATCGAGAAACCTCTGGCCCAGCCCGAGACCATCGAAGAAGACTTCAACGCGCATTATGGCAAGGCTGACGCCGACGCCACGCCGGCCGAGTAAGAAGAGGGACCGGAAACATGTTCAAGAAACTTGCAATCGGCGCCGCGCTTGCTCTGGCCCTGACCCCTGCTGCATCCATTGCAGCAGGTGGTGGTGAGCAGCATATCGAAGATTTCGCCTTCTCGTTCGAAGGCCCGTTCGGCACCTGGGACCAGCATCAGCTGCAACGTGGACTGCAGATCTATACCGAGGTCTGCGCGGCTTGCCACGGTCTGCAATATGTGCCGCTGCGCGATCTGAAAGCGCTGGGTTACTCGGAAGAGGAAGTCATCGCATACGCGGCTGGCAACTTCGAAGTCTTCGACCCCGAGCTGGACGATTTCCGTCCGGCGATCCCCACCGACCACTTCCCGGCCAATACCGGCGTCGGCGCACCTGACCTGAGCCTGATGGCCAAGGCCCGTGCCGGATTCCATGGGCCTTATGGCCTGGGCATCAACCAGCTGGTCAAAGGCATGGGTGGACCGGAATACATCGCGTCTTTGCTGCATGGCTACACCGGTCACGAAAAAGAAGAGGCGGGTGCGGTGCTCTATGAAAACACTGCCTTCCCCGGCGGCTGGATTTCGATGGCGCCTCCGCTGGCTGACGAGCAGGTCGAGTTCGCAGACGGGCACTCGAACACGGTCGAGCATATGTCCGAGGACGTTGCCGCATTCCTGATGTGGGCAGCCGAGCCAAAGCTGACAGACCGCAAGAACGCAGGCTTTGTCGGTGTGATCTTCCTGACCGTTCTGTCGGTGCTGCTGTACCTGGTCAACAAGCGTCTATGGGCGCCGCACAAGGGCAAACTCCGCAAGGAAGATTGATCCGATCCGTCCTACCGGATTTTACTAAATCAGCCCCCGCGCCGTCAGGTTGCGGGGGTTTTCTTTTGCCAAGCCGCCATCAGCGCGCGCTTATTTGGTCGAAATAAGCGCCGGGTCAATGGATTGGACAGCTTCACAGGCGCACATCAGCCACAACGGCTGATCAATTGCCGTTTGTCTGAAACACGGAGTCACAACAATGAAACTTCCTATTCTTTTTGCCTCAATTCTATTTGCAACGCCGGTATTGGCACTGGATCTCGCACCCGATGCCGAGCTTGGAAAGTCCGAAGCCGAAATTCGGCAAACGCTGACGGGCATGGGATTCGATGTCCGCAAAATCGAGACGGAAGACGGCAAGATCGAAGCCTATGTCGTCAAGGATGGTAAATTGGCCGAGGTTTATGTCGACCCCGCAAGCGGCAAAGTCGTCAAGATTGAGGATCAGTAACCGGAATGTCCGAAACAGAATTGATGCATCGTGGGCGCACAGGCGCCCACGAAGTCCAGGTCTGGGATCCACTGGTCCGGCTGGTTCACTGGGTCGTAACCTTGTGCGTTCTGATCAATGCGGCGATATCCAATCCCGAGGGCGCGTTCCACGAATATGTGGGCTATGTCGTGCTGGCTTTGGTCTTGTTGCGGCTGCTTTGGGGGTTAACGGGTCCGGCTTTTGCCAGGTTCACCGCCTTTCCTTTCAGCCCCCGTGCGGCCCTTAATCACCTGCGGGACATGGGGCGGGGTGATCAAAGCGTGCACCTTTCACACAACCCTCTGGGGGCCCTTATGGTCTATAACCTCTGGGCGACACTGCTGGCTTTGTGTGTGACAGGAATCATGATGGGAACAGTTCGATTCTTTGGCGTCGAATGGGTCGAAGACCTGCACGAACTGGCCTTCAACTGGCTGATGCTATCTGTTCTGCTGCATGTTGCCGGGGTTGTCATCAATCAGTGGCGAACAGGTGTCGCTTTGGCAAAGGCTATGATAACAGGGCGGAAGAATATACCTGAGGACTGGTCAATCAAATGATCAAATGGATCAGAAGCTATTGGCGGCCCGGCGATGCAGACGCTCACCGGGCTGTACTTATGTCGATAATGATCGTTGTTCAGGTACTTTGTGTGGTGTTTTACCTTGGCGATGTCGCCCTGGATTTGAAGGAAGGCGAGGGACCTTCTCATGTAAGTCTTGAGGCGTTTGTCGCATTTGTTCTGCTTGCCGGAATTGTTTTTTTCATGATTGAACTTCGACGCCTGCTGGCAAGGGTGGAACAGACCAAGCTTGGCCTACAGGCCGCGCAGGGTGAAATGAGCGTGGTCATCAACACGTTTTTCGACCGTTGGGGGCTCACCGCTGCCGAGCGAGACGTGGGTCTTTTGGTTCTGAAAGGGCTGGATAACGAAAACATCGCGCGCATCCGGGGACGGGCCGTCGGAACCGTGCGCGCGCAGACCGCCTCGATCTATGCCAAGGCCGGGGTTGATGGGCGTGCGCAACTGATAAGCGTATTCATGGAAGAATTGCTTGTCGCAGATGGTGAGGCTGCAGACCTTCAGACAACCAAACTGTGATCATTCGCCCCAATGGCTCGGGCGGTTACGATCTGGCCTTCGGGCTGGGGTGCATTGAACGAAACCTCGGTGAATTGTTCGGTTCGCCCCATATGCGGGTTCTCCATCAGGATCCGATGGGTTTTGCCGATCTGTTCTGACAGGTGTTTCCTGACCTGAACGTCCCCAGCCGCACGCAGGCGGGCGGCGCGATCCTTGATTAGATTCCCGTTCACCTGCTGCGGGATGCGGGCTGCTGGAGTGCCTTCGCGTTTCGAATATGGGAAGACATGCAGCCAGGTCAGTTCGCAATCGGTAACCAGTTTCAGCGAGTTCTCGAAATGCGCTTCGGTCTCGGTCGGGAAACCTGCGATGATGTCGGCACCAAAGGTCATGTCGGGGCGCAGTTTCCGGGCCTCTTCGGTAAATCGAATGGCATCGTCGCGCAGGTGGCGACGTTTCATGCGCTTCAGGATCAGGTCGTCGCCATGCTGAAGCGACAGGTGTAGATGCGGCATCAGGCGTGGTTCGGTTGCTATGGCATGCATCAGATTCTCGTCCACTTCGATCGAGTCGATCGAACTGATCCGCAGGCGGGCCAAATCCGGCACCAGTTTCAGGATGCGCATCACCAGATCGCCCAGTTTGGGCTGTGCAGGCAGATCGGCCCCCCATGAGGTCAGGTCAACGCCGGTTAGCACCACCTCATGATAGCCCCGATCCACCAGCCGCTTGATCTGATCCACCACAACACCGGCAGGCACGCTGCGCGAATTGCCCCGGCCATAGGGAATGATGCAGAAGGTGCAGCGATGGTCACACCCGTTCTGGACCTGCACATAGGCGCGTGAGCGTGTGCCGAACCCGTCGATCAGGTGCCCGGCCGTTTCGGTGACAGACATGATGTCATCGACCTGAACGGCCTCGGTCTCGCCGATAAAGTCGGCGGCCATGCCTTTCCAGGTTTCTGGCCGCATCTTTTCCGTGTTGCCGATCACCGCATCGACCTCGGCCATCTGCGCGAAGGTGTTGGGTTCTGTCTGGGCAGCGCACCCGGTAACAATCAGCCGGGCGTTCGGATTTTCACGTCGAAGTTTCCGGATCTCCTGCCGTGCCTTGCGCACAGCCTCAGCCGTGACGGCACAGGTGTTTATCACCACGGCATCCGTCAGTCCGGCTTGTTGCGACAGCTCTTTCATCGCCTCGGTTTCATAGGCGTTCAGGCGGCAACCCAATGTGGTGAATTTAGGCGGGTTCATCCCAGCGTCCCTAGAAACTCGGGCGACAACGTGCCCGAGAAGACGTGACAGGTTGACCCGGTCATCCAGACGCCATCCTCGCGCCAGTCAACCCAAAGGGTTCCGCCATCAAGATCAATCTGCACCTTTCGCCCTGTCAGCCCACGCCGCGCCGCAGCCACCGCGGTTGCACAGGATGACGACCCTGATGCCAGGGTTATGCCCACGCCACGTTCCCACACCCGCATGCGGATGTGATCCGGACCCACGACCTGAGCCACCTGCACATTGGTGCGCTCGGGATACAAAGGATGGTGTTCATAGCGGGCGCCGAACTCGGCCAGCGGAATCGCCTCGGCGTTTTCAACAAAGAATGTGCAGTGCGGATTGCCCATACCCGTCGCTGTAGGGGCACCCTCGATTGGCAGTTCCAACGTGTCCATCTCTTCAGCCAACGGAATTTCGTGCCATTCCAACTGAGGAAGACCCATATTGACCGAGGTCAGCCTATCACCTGCGTCCTGCGCAACAAGCGTTCCACGTTCGGTTGTCAGCGTCAGTTGGGTTTTGCCCGTCTCATCCATCAACATTCGCGCGATGCATCTTGTGGCGTTGCCACACGCCGCCGAAGTTGATCCATCCGAATTGTAGAACACCAGATGCGCGTCAGCCGCACCGTTTTCGATTACGGCCAGCTGATCGAATCCCACACCAAAATGCCGATGTCCGATTCCTCGGGCCAGTGCCGGGGTAATCAGAGCATCCCGCGCACGCGCATCAATAATGACGAAGTCATTGCCCAACCCGTGCATCTTAACAAATGGCAAACTGATATCGCGTTTCTGTTGCATGGCGGCGATATAACGTCGGTCGGAACATGAATCCACCCTGTCGCGTAGAATCGTGAAAAAAGGGGTTGACCCCCCTGCGCCACCTGCCTAATTAGGCCGCCTATCGGGTCGCTGGAAACACAGGTTGTTTCAGCGAAACGAGGCGCAAAATAAGGGCTTGAACCCGGTTGGGAAATTGCCGTAAAGAGCGCCACGGATCGAGAAGATCCAACAAAAGAGTGGGCCGTTAGCTCAGTTGGTAGAGCAACTGACTTTTAATCAGTGGGTCGCAGGTTCGAATCCTGCACGGCTCACCACTTCTCATAAATTATCCTTTCCCTGCTTGGGGTTGGTGTCAGAATTGACGAACCTCTTGGGAAGGTTCGCCAAATTGCGCTCGCCATTTGGGCGGGCGATCAGTTTTTCAATCGCGGAATCGGCCATGCCTTCGCGGCCTGCGGCCTCGGTATAGCGCTGCACGAGCGCCAGTGTTTTGTGCCCTGTGACCGCGCCGATCTCGTGCGCCGTCGCCCCGGCCTCGGCCAGACGACGCGCGCAAGCTTTGCGGAGTCCGTGGGCGGAGCACTGGGGCAATTTGGCTTCTTCGGTCCAACGCTGCATGAGATTGCCCAGTCCACCGGCAGAGCGCATTGTGCCTTTCTGAGTTGCCAGGAAGGGCCGATCCTCTGGGAGTTTGCCCAGGACCTCGGCCAGGTCCGGATGGATCGGCACGGAAACCAGCACCCCTCCTGAGCGCTGCGTCTTCTGCCGCCGGTACTCGATCTTGCCATTGCGGACGTTCTTCGGCCCTAGCTTCACCGCATCGACCCGCGCCGCGCCGGTGTAGAGCATCAGCGTCACCGCCGTATGTGCGAGCGAGCTAGGTTTGTGGACCTTGAAGAACTGCGCCAGCTCGTCCTCGTCCCATGTATGAAAGCCGTCACCGCCCACGCGAAACGGTTTCGTCGCGCCAATCCAGCGTGATCGCGAAATCCATCAACTGGATCAGCCGCTTGCGCAGGTTGTTTGCGGCTGTGGGGGTCTCGGCTTTCTCGGCCAGGATCGTCTGCACATGCCGACGCTGCATCAAACGCACCGGCTTGTCGCCATGCTCTTCGCGGAACTTCTCGACGATCCCACGATAGACCTTCTGCGTGCTCGACGCGAGATCGAGGAACTCCGGTGAGCGATACCAGAGCGCGACCAACTGGCTGACACTGTAAGGCTTGGTCCGGTCCGCCCCGATCTGGCCGCGCGTCTTGTGTCCGTTCACAGCGTCTTCGTACCGCCGAACGAAATCCTCCGACCCGTAATCGCTTCCTAGCTCCGCCGAAAACCCACCCTTCCGAAACCGCCAACGCCGCTTCCCGTGCCGGTCGAAATAAGCCGTCGCGCCGGGAAACTGCTTGCGGCGTTTCACGGGTGATCCCACGGGTTGTTGACCTCGTCGGTGTGTTTCTCGGTGCTGTAGATCACGACCTTGCCGTCGCGGCTGATCTCTGACCGCACGACCGGAATGCCCGCGTCCCGGTACGCCTTGAGGTATCGTGTCAATTCGCTCTGCGTCAGGGTCGCGCGGGGCATTGCCATGGGGTTTCCTTCACTCGATCAATTCGCGCCCGAGGCCGCACCCGGCCCTTCGCTCACGTCTGCTTTAACTGTGAATTTCTCGACGTATCGCTCCCAAGCACCCTTTGGGATTTTGGGATTGCGGCGTCCTGGTGCGGTGAAAATGTGATCCAGCATGTCTTCGCGGATCAGGTAACGCACGTTGGACACGGGAATGCCCACGCGCTCGGCCAGTTCCTTGGGGGTTTCAAGCAGCTTTCCCACGCTTCGCCTCCTGTCGTCGTTGCTCACGAACTGAAGCGGAAGAAATCGCTTTGCGTCCAGAATGAAACAAAACTACGCTGAAACTGCATGAATCAAGCGTGTCGCCATCGTTCGTATCTATTTTTGATACAAATGACTACGAATGAGGTCAACACAAATACAAACGAAAGTTGAACATGGCTGTTTCTGGCCTTGGGCATCGCCTTGCGGCAGTACGAAATATGGCTCGCCTCTCCCAAGAGGAGATGTCTCAGGCGCTTGGCATCAGTCGAAGCGCCTATCAGAACTACGAACGTGGCCAGCGTGACCTGACGGCTCAGTTGCTTCTGGAAGTCTACGAGAAGTTCGACGTCGATCCTCTGTGGATGCTCGAAGGAGACTCCGAAGACGGAAAGAACCGCAGGCACGAAGAGATTGCGACCGCGTACCGCAAGATCGGGATCGCTGTTGAACGGCGCATCATGGATCGAGGTCTGAGCGTGACGCCCGAAAAGAAGTGGGACGCCATCGAGTTCCTGTTCGATGAAGTCCTGAATGCCGATGCATTGTCTGGCGAGAGCGGAGCACCGGATACAACAAGAATTGATAGTGTTTTGAGGCTTGTAAGCTGATGTTGACAGAAGATTTTCCCGACGACGTATTGAAACTGCGTCCGCGCAAGCTGCGGCTCGGTCGTGACTCTGAACGTCTGCTGAATGACGTCTGCGGCACCGACGGCGAACACAGCAAATCTGCGCACAAAAGCCGTCTGCGCCCTGACGCAGACAGCATCAACGCGATCCGGTGTGCCGATTGCGGCCAGGTCGAATACATCTCCCGCGACTATTGCCGGTGCGGACACTACCTAGCGGGGCAGGTGATGGATGAATTCCTGGTTTGGGAACAAGGATTGGTCGAAACGCGTGATCGCTTGACCGCCGCTGCCGAGGAAAAGATGAAGCCGGTGCGTTGGGTTGGGGCCTGCGGAATGCCGTTCATTGTCTGGCCCCTGCTTCACAGCGTTTTCAGCGCCGGAAGCACACCCCTCACGATCTGGCTCTTGCTGATCCCAGGTTTCGCAATCATGGGTCTCTGCGCATTGACCGAAACCTGGATTACCGCCGCGCGTGACGCGAGTGCCCATGCGGTCGAAACCGCCACCTTCGAGCAATTCTTGTCCGAACGCGTTCCCGTACCGAGTCACTGATTTCACATGAGTAATGCCCCGCAGATCGACGACTTCATCGCCCGCTGGAAAGACACCGGCGGCAGCGAGCATGCCAATTACCAGCTCTTCGTGATCGAGCTGACCGAACTGCTGGGCCTCGACCGGCCCAACCCGGCCACCGATGACGACAGCAACGACCACTACCGGTTTGAACGGCCCGTCACGTTCGCCCACACGCACAAGCGCACCACGGGCTTTATCGACGCCTATCGCGCGGGGCATTTCGTGCTCGAAACCAAGCAGGGCGTGAACCAGAAAAAGAACCGCGCCGCCGATCTGGCCAAGGGCACCGCCGCGCGCAACCAGAAGCGCATTGGCCATGGCGTGCGGGGCACCGCCGCCTGGGACGACACCATGCTCAAGGCGCGCAACCAGGCCGACAATTACGCCCGCGCCGTCGCCCGCGAAGATGGCTGGCCGCCCTTCCTGATGATCGTCGACGTGGGCCATGTGATCGAGCTCTATTCCGACTTCTCGAAACAGGGGCAGGGTTACAACCAGTTCCCCGATGGCAACCGCTATCGCATCTATCTCGACGATCTGCGCAAGGACGACATCCGCGACCTGCTCTGTACGATCTGGACCGACCCCTACAGCCTCGACCCCTCGCTGAAATCCGCCGAGGTCACGCGCGACATCGCCGCTCACCTTGCCGAACTGGGCAAAAGCTTCGAAGGCCAGGGCCACGACAGCGAAACCGTCGCCCGCTTCCTGATGCGCTGCCTCTTCTCGATGTTCGCTGAAGACGTGGACCTTATCCCGCGCGGCAGCTTCACGGACCTTCTGCACAAACTGCGCGGCCACCCCGAACACGCCCAACCCGCGCTCGAGGGGCTGTGGGAGACGATGAACACCGGCGGCTTCTCCCAGGTCCTCATGCAGGACCTCAAGCGCTTCAATGGCGGCCTCTTCAGGGATGCCGACGCGCTTCCTCTAAACGACCTGCAATTGGGCCTGCTGATCGAAGCCGCTGAAGCCGACTGGAAACAGGTCGAACCGGCGATTTTCGGCACGCTCCTCGAGCGCGCGCTGGACAAACGCCAGCGCCACAAGCTGGGGGCGCACTATACGCCCCGCGCCTATGTTCAGCGCCTTGTCACGCCCACGATCATCGAACCCATGCGCGAGGATTGGCGCGATGTGCAGACCGCCGTCCAGCGTCTGACCGAGGACGGCAAGACCGACGACGCGCTCAAGCTGGTCCGCGACTTCCACGCCAAGCTCTGCGAGACCACCGTGCTCGACCCCGCCTGCGGTTCGGGCAACTTCCTCTATGTCGCGCTGGAGATGATGAAGCGCCTCGAAGGCGAGGTCACGTCGCTGATGATCGAACTGGGCGACACGCGCCCGCTGATCACCGTAGACCCGCACCAGTTTCTCGGGATCGAGCTCAACCCCTGGGCCGCCAATGTGGCCGAGCTGGTGCTCTGGATCGGCTACCTGCAATGGCACTACCGCACCCACGGCACCGCCGCCCCGTCCGAGCCTGTGCTGCGCGACTTCAAGAACATTACCCAGGGCGACGCGGTGCTCGATTGGGAAATAGTCCAACCAGCCTACAATGATGACGGAACCCCAAAGACCCGTTGGGACCGGGTGACGTTCATCACACATCCCGTCACGGGGCGCGAAATCCCGGACCCTAACGCCCTTGTTCAAGACGAAATCTACATCAACCCCAAAGCCAAGACATGGCCGAAGTCGGACTTCATCGTTGGAAACCCGCCCTTTATCGGTGCATCCAAAATGCGGGAATATCTGGGCAACGGCTATACCGATGCCCTGCGTAGAGTTTACACGAAAGTGCCGGACAGTTCTGACCTTGTAATGTGGTGGTGGGAAAAGGCCGCTCTAGCGTCACGGGCCTATGACACCGCAAAAGCCACAGGCACGCGCCGGTTTGGCTTCATTACCACAAACTCGTTGCGTCAGACATTCAATCGGCGAGTGCTAGAACCACATCTGTACGACCCGAAGAAGCCGCTATCTCTGTTGTTTGCCATCCCCGACCACCCTTGGGTTGATGCAGCGGATGGTGCCGCCGTACGGATCGCCATGACCGTGGGCGCAGCGGGCAACCGGGCCGGGCGATTGCTGACCTTAGCGACTGAGAGTAAGGAGAAGAGCGAGGCAGATGGCCGCCAGGTGACGTTCGATCACCAATTGGGTAAACTGCTCGCCGACCTTCGCATTGGTGCCGACGTCGCTGGTGCAAAACAATTAGCCGCTAACTCCGGCCTTGCGCACAGGGGTATGACACTGAGCGGCGAGGGATTTCTAATTCCCGAGAGCGAAGCGCTTTCATTGATCGAAGCAACCGGTCCAGCTATTGAACCACATCTCAAGCCGTTCAAGAGCGGCAGTGATTTCACTCAGATTTGGCGTGGGTTCTACGCTCTTGATTTCTTTGGCTTAACCGAGGCCGATGTTCGCACCCGTTTTCCGGCTGCTTATCAGCACCTAAAAGACACGGTGTACCCGATCCGAATGCAAAACAATCGCAAGGCTTATCGAGACAAGTGGTGGGTTTACAGCGAAGCACGCTCTGGACTGCGCACAGCGGTTTCTGGACTCAGGCGATTTTTCGCAGCAACTCGAACCGGCATTCATAAAGCCTTCCAGGCAACAGATTTCGACACGATCCCGGAAAGCGAGATAGTTTGCATCGCGCATGACGGTTTCGACTTTTTGTCGATCCTAAACTCGCGCTTGCATCAGACTTGGGCACTCGTTGCTGGCGGGCGTATGGGGAAAGGAAATCACCCTCGCTACAATCATGTTGTTTGCTTCAACAAATTCCCCTTCCCTGACCTCTCCGACGACCAGCGCAGCCGCCTCCGTGCCTTGGGCGAAGAGCTAGACGCCCATCGCAAGCGCCAGCAGGCCGCCCACCCCAAGCTGACCGTGACAAGCATTTACAACGTGCTGGAAAAGCTCCGCGCCGGGGAGGTCATCGAGGGCAAGGACCGCGAGATTTACGACCAGGGCCTGATCGGCATCCTCAAGGACCTGCACGACCAGATCGACGACGCCGTGGCCGAGGCCTATGGCTGGCCCGTGGACCTCAGCGACGAAGACATCCTCTTCCGCCTCGTCGCGCTCAACAAGGAACGCGCCGAGGAAGAGGCGCGCGGCCACATCCGCTGGCTCCGCCCCGACTACCAGAACCCCGAAGGCCGCGTGGCCGCGAAGGGCAAGACCAAGGACATGGACCTGGGCGTCACGGCGAAGGTCGAAAAAGCCCCCTGGCCCAAAACCCTCCCCGACCAGATCGCCGCCGTCCGCGAAGCGCTTTCTGAGATGGGCGAAGCCACCCCGGAACAGATCGCCCGCAGATTCCTACGAGCACGGAAGACCGCTGTGCAGCCGCTCCTGGAAAGCTTGGCGGCACTTGGGCAGGCGGAAAGAGTCGAAGATGGGAGGTTCGCAGCATGACGGCGAACAAACCACCCACACGCACGCTCATGATGCTAGATCAGGAAGCTTTTCAGAACGCGGCAACCGCAGCAGGCCTTCAATTTAAGGTTTTCCTCGCGGGACCATACATAGAGTCCACCGGTAAAAAGCCAGGCCGAGGAGCTAAGAATAAGGCCAAAAGACTAAGGTATGCGTTGTATCATCGACTCTCAGACTTCGGCTGGGTTGTGACTATGGGGGAGTACAAGAACCTAATCAACGCAGCCAATCCGCTTTTGGGAACGCGAAACAATGCGGCAAGCGCTGAACTTCTGCACGCAAAGCATTCAACCGACGCCATTGTGATGCTGCCGAGTAGTCCCGGCTCTTTCTTGGAACTCGGTGCTTTTTCGTTACACGCGGATGTGTGTCTTAAAATGCTGATCATTATCGACAAGAAGCACGAGGCAGATGATCCCAACTACCTGAACACAGGCCCAATCCCCGCTGCCCAAAAGAAGGGCGCAAAGGTCGTTTTCATTGACTATGACGACCATGATCAGTGTTGGGAAATCGTCGAGGAATTCGTTATCGATCAGGGCCACAGAGTGGCGGAAAACAAGTTGCTAGCGCCATGAAAAAGATTGACCCGCTCTTCGCTTACTTCTCAATTCTAGCCGTAATTCAGCCTGCGCGAATCCAGGATATCGAAGCCAGCGCGCAACAGCTTCTCAGCCCGGGCTACGCCAAAATGCTCGTGGAAGAAGGGCATCTTCGGACGGCGCATGAAACTGCTCGCGAACGTGGGTTGGTCATACAAGTCCGTCGTGGTGTCTACTTCACGGCCCCCAAAGCGCGACATCTGGTGCGGCGAGAGGGCCTTGAGCGCTCGATCGACAACCGGCGTTTGTTCTTGATGAAGACCCAGCGTAGGAGGTACAAGTGATGTGCGAGTTGGTGTCGCGTTCAGCTTGTTCGCTGTTTCGGCGAGCCGTTGTTCAGGTTTGGTTTGAAGGGGCTCGTGGCCTAGGTCGAAGAGGCATTTTGCCGGACCTTGCCGCCAAAATGCCTCTTCGACCTAGGCCACGCGCTCAAGGCAGTCTTCACTTCAGAGACTGGAAGTTGCTGTAGATGCCAACTCGCTCATACTACTTCCCAAAAGATTTTGCTCATCTTGAAGAGATTCTTCGGGCAGAGCAGGGCGGCTTTTCCGACGATGAAGCCGCGCGTTTCCGCGAGCTTGGGTTGCCGCCTATACCAACCACAGGCGCACTGCCGCTGTTCCTAGGGATCAGCCCAAAGACGATTTTCTCAATCCGCCGTCGTCCCAGGAAACATTATCGTTCCTTTCCCTTGAAGAAGAAGGACGGTACCAAGCGAGATATCGATACGCCACGGACATACCTTAAGGTCATCCAGTGGTGGATCTTGGACAACGTCCTGAACCACGTCGAAATCGCTGAAAACGTATTCGGGTTTGTGGCCAGGCGAAGTGCTGTTCAGAACGCTAGGTATCATTTTGGCGCGAAGCACGTTCTCAACGTTGATATCAAGCAGTTTTTTCCGTCGATCACGATTGACCAAGTGCGTGAAATCTTTGTCTCGCTCGGTTACACGGAAGATGTGGCGGACATGCTGGCAGATTTGTGCTGCCTAGACGACCGTGTGCCGCAAGGCGCGCCGACAAGCCCGGCCATTGCCAATTTGGTTCTACGCGGACTGGATGAGCAGCTGTCACAATTGGCCGACGAGGCAGGCCACCGATACTCGCGATATGCGGATGATCTGACTTTCAGCTCACAGCAACGAATTGAACCGGCATTTCTTGATTCCGTACAGAAAGCTGTGGAGTCGATTGGATTCGATCTAAAACCGGAGAAGACCCGGTTTGCAGGATCGGAAGGACGCATGGAGGTGACCGGGGTTGTCATAAACGACAAGATGCAACCTTCTCGCGTATGGCGCAAACGCACCAGAGCGAAGCTTCACCGGTTCAGCCAGGCGACAAGGCTGACTCGGCGTGAACTGGCTTATCTGCACGGTATTGTCGGTATGGCAGCTCAGTTTCCACAAAGTACTCAGATGCACAAGCTTTCGGAACATGCAGCAGAGCTTATTGAAACGAGGTCACATACCGTTGTCGGAAAAGGGACGAATCCGGTTTTGCCTAATTCGCTAACTTTGAGGCAGGCGGAAGCACTCGCTCAACTTGCGCCAAAGAGAACAAACATCGAAATTGCTATGCGGTTGGGAACTACCGAATCTGCTGTTAAGAAGAGGCTGCAAGGGGCTTTCAGGAAAATTGATGTCACTGAACGACATGCCGCTGAACGCTGGGCATCTGAAAACTTATGACCCCAGGAATGAAAGAAACTTGGAGTGCGTCATTCACGCAAGCCGATTCACCTCGCGGAGAAATTTTTGAATACGCAACGTGACATAGACCTAATTGACGAGTTGCGCTCACAACCCGTGGAAACTCCTTGGCTAGAATTCAAGAGCAATTTGTCGGATGAAACCAAGATCGGAAAATTGATCTCTGCCCTTTCGAACTCCGCTCGGCTGGAAGGGAAGGAACAGGCCTTCCTCGTTTGGGGAATTGAAGATGGCACTCATGATGTTATCGGGACGGTTTTCGATCCTTTTTCGAAACAGATTGGCAACCAGGTATTCGAGCTGTGGTTGCGGCAAAGGCTTAGCCCGGCCCCGGCATTGAACTTCCGGTCAGTTGCGCACCCGGACGGCAACGTGATCTTGTTGGAAATCCCAGCTCCAACCATGGCACCGACAAGTTTTGAAAGCGTTCCGTACATTCGGGTAGGAAGCGCGACACCGAAGCTGTCCGACGATCCTGGCCGATATCAGGCATTGATTGAGAAAATGAGGCCTTACACTTGGGAGCAAGGTATCGCTGCCAGCTATTTGTCCTCTGACGATGTACTGCGGTTGCTGGACTATCCCTCCTATTTCTCGCTTACCCGACAACAGTTTCCAACCAACCGCGATCATATTCTTGAAAAGCTGGCTGGGGATCGGCTTATCCAAGAAGATGTCGGAGGTCGCTGGAACATTACGAACCTCGGAGCCATATTGTTCGCAATTGATCTCAGAGAGTTTGGTAGCAGTCTTGAACGCAAGGCCGTTCGGTTTGTGCGCTATCATGGCGTGGATCGAACAGCGACAGTTACGCATCGCCGGGACGGCCAGAAAGGCTATGCATCCGGTTTTGAAGGGCTTCTTTCATACATCAATGGCTTGCTTCCGCAGAATGAGCACATTGGGCAAGCTCTTCGAGAAGAACACCCACTGTTTCCACAACTTTCGATCCGTGAACTTGTGGCGAATGCCCTTATTCACCAAGACATGACCATTACGGGTGCGGGACCGCAAGTCGAGCTTTTTGAGGACCGTATCGAAATCACGAATCCAGGAGCGCCGCTTGTTGATACTGATCGCATGATTGATCTTCCGCCGCGATCCCGAAATGAGTCATTGGCGTCGCTCATGAGGCGTATGGGTATGTGTGAAGAACAGGGAAGTGGCTTGGATAAGGTGTTCCGGGAAGTGGAGGTCTTTCAACTGCCCGCACCATTGTTGAAAGCTAATAAGACCTCAATGCAGGTGGTTCTTTATGGGCCCAGAACCTTCGCTGAAATGAGCGGCGAGGAACGCGTCCGTGCCTCCTATTTTCATGCTGTTTTGCAGTTCATGGCCGGAGAACGTATGAAGAACGCCACCCTTTGTCAAAGGTTTGGGATTGATACAAAGAACGCGGCGCAGGCTTCTGGTGTCTTGAGGAGAGCCTTGGAAGCAGGGCTCATCAAGTATGCGGACGAAGACCACCCAAGAGCAGGGTATCATCCTTGGTGGGCATAGTTTCTTGATCCACTCTTGATTTTCTAACTGCTTAGCTTTGCGTAGATTTAGATAGTTCGATTGAAATCAACATCTTAGGCGCTTCATGGGATCGCTGACTTTCTTGATCCTGTCTTGATCCTGAGCACCAAACCCTTCTTGAAATACCACTGATCCAGTAAAGATCGTACCAAATCTGGTTCACTGAAAAATGGAACGACTAAATCTTGTAGCTTTCGTTCTTGATCCCTTCTTGATCG
Organism: Ruegeria sp. AD9; assembly: GCF_056542305.1. Classification (NCBI taxonomy): domain Bacteria; kingdom Pseudomonadati; phylum Pseudomonadota; class Alphaproteobacteria; order Rhodobacterales; family Roseobacteraceae; genus Ruegeria; species Ruegeria sp. AD9. The sequence continues at coordinate 84,589 of NZ_JBQFZP010000009.1, read as the reverse complement.
TCTTTTCAAGCGACCTCTATGCTATGAAAGGGCCGTTTGCCACGCCACAGCATGACAAACGGTTCCCACCTGCCAACCCACAGGTTGGCATCATACTCAATGCGTCAGCCCCCGATCCATCTCGCGATCCCGCACCTCTAGCTCCGTCTCAGCCTCTCTTCGGCGTGCCTCGCTAAGGTCAAGCTCTCGTTCAACTTCGCGTCCAGCGCGTTGTAGGTGGCCTCTTCGCTCAGCAAGCCACGCAACGCCTGCATTGACGCGATCTGCGAGCGTATGAGCAGCGTCGCGCAACCCGCGATACCATCCAACTGGGCTTGCAGCCTCTTCGTCGAGCGCGCTTCCAAGCCGCTCAATTCCGCGGCTGAGGTTTCGCAGGCCGTCACCAACCGCTCGACGCAGGCGAGCAAGTCTCGCTCCAAGGCTGTCAGGGGCGTCGTCATTCATCTCTCCTCGATCTTGATGCAGATGACCGGCGTCCCGGCCAGTGTGCAGGTTTTCAGCGCGGTCCTGTCGGGGTCCAGCGTCAGCCAGGTCTGCTCCCCCTGGTCGATCCGTGTCAGGCCCAGTTCCGTCAGCTCCGAGCGCGTCAGCAGCACCGTCCAGAACCAGCTCGCGGCCATCATCGAGGCGATCCCCGTCACGACCAGCCCCAAGATCATCCAAGGCGAGATCGTCAGCCAGCGCCTGATCTGTTCGGTCCGCGTCTCGAACAAGCTCCTGTTCTCGTTCAGGAAGCGGCGCGTATCGCTCTCGATGGTACGCCGCGCGTCGCTCGCAATGGCTGTCAAATCGGTCCTGAAGCTCTCCAGCTGGGACGCCATCGAGGCGGCGTAGTCCTTGCGTATGGTGTCCAGCTCCGCGTTCAGCTTCTCGCTCAGCCGGGTCGGCTTGCCAGTCTTCATGGAAAATCTCTCCTTTCAGGCGCCAGCGTTCGCCGGTCTCGGGATCGAGGGCGGTCAGGTAGGCCTTGCCGACGCGGGGTAGGTCGAAGCCTGCATCCGTAAGCACGTCGATCATGCTGGCGCGATCCTCGATCAGACCCATCGAAATCTGATCGAGGATCCACGCATGCAGCTCGTCGCGGCCATGGGCCCGGGTCGGGGCCTCGATGGTGTCGCGGATCTCTTGGGCGCGCTCCAGTTCCATCGGATCGGCCCAGCCGTGGCGCTGGTTCATCAAGTCGCGCAGGCTGTCATAGGCGTCCTGGTAGCCCGGCGGCGCGATGTTGAGGCTGCGCCCGGTGGTCAGTTCAAGACGCGGGGTGCAGAAGTGCAGCTCGACGCGGTCCTCGTGGCTGTGACGGACCCAGAGCATGTCATATTGCTCGCCGTCCAACCCGGCGAAGGCCAGCTGCTCGAAGGCGTCCATCACCTCGGCTTGCTGCACCTCGCTGGGCGTATCCTCTGCAGCAAAGCTGATCACACCCGCGCGGTAGGTCCACTGGTGACGGCTGGCGTCGATCAACGCCTCGGTGCGGCCTGGGTCACCGCGCAGCGCTTCGGGCAGGGGATCGCGCGTGACGGTCAGCGGCTGGCCATCGGCATCGCGGATCAGGTCGCGGTTGCCGTCATAGGCCAACACGCGCTCCGCCACGAGATAGCCGACCGGGCCAGCACCCGCGCCCTTGCCGTTGGGGAAGAACTTGATCAGCACCGCCGCGCCGCCTCAACGATCTGGGCAAGCTGGCGTTCGATCACCAAAAGGCGGCGCGCAACGGTCAGGCTGTCGAGGTCGGCGCGGCCCACCAGCATTGCGCGGTTCAGCCAGCGCGCGATCTGGTTTAGGTTGCCGCCGATGCACCCAACGGCCAGCACCAGCGCTGGATCGACGCGCGGCACGGGCTTGCGGCGGCGCGCTTCGGTAAGCCCGAGCGCTTCGCGCAAGAGCGTCGCGGCGGGCAGGCCAGCTGCCTCGGCCTTGGCGCGCAGCTCGGCCTTCTCTGCCGCCGTGCAACGGAAGACGAAGGTCTCCGTCAGCGGCTCCTTTGCGCGGGGCTTGCCCGCGCCGGTGGGGTTCGAAGGGGAGGCTCGCCGCCCCTCGCAAGGTCCCGTGTCATCCGCGCCAGCGTATGACATGGGTCGCCTTGCTGTTTGCTCAGACCGCATGGCGGTTCTCCCCCATAGTCGGGACAACATCCGGCGAAAGACGCGATGCGCGCTGCACTTGACGCGGTGCAAAGGACGTGATGCGGGGTGCGGACGACGCAGCGCATGCGCCATCCTCCGCCTGACGAATGACATCACGCAGAAGGCGCAACTGCCCCTGCCATTCCGCGCTGTCCACCGGGGCCGGTGTCCGGGCCGGAAGCCAGAAGCCCAGGTGATGCTCGTGCGGGGACAGGGGCAGGCTGCGTTCCAGCGTCGTCATGCCTTCCCGGGCCAGCCGCGCATCCCAGTCCCGGACAAAGCAGATGCCCCTCGGGACAAACACCAGGTCCGGGCTCGTTCCGCCGGATTGCCCTTCATCGGGCAAATCCGGCGCGGATGCGCGCCCTTGTTCTTTTCTAAGTTCTTGTTCTCTGTTCGGGGGGCGATCCTGTCCCCCTTTGCTGGACAGGTCTGTCCCGCTTTGCGAACAGCATTGTCCCCCTTTGGCGCGGCTAAGCGGGACAACCTTGTCCCCCTCCCGGCGGCGCTCGGTGGCCCGTTTCAGCGCCGCTTCGGTCGGACGGTAGCGCGAGGATTTCCCCTTATTGGTCCCACGCTCCACGGTCATATAGCCTGCCGCCTCGACCTTGTTCAGGGCGCGCTTGACCGACTTGGCGTGCTTGCCGATGGCTGCGCCGATAGTCTCGAAAGACGGGCGGCTCTCGCCGGTCTCGTGGTCCGCATGGGCCAGGGCGAGGTAGAGGGCCACGCGCAGGGCGTTGTCGTCCAGCTCGTGGTCCGTGACCATCTCCAGCAGGTATTGCAGCTTGATCTTGCAGAAGGGCAGAACCTCAGACATCAGCCCCTCCCGCAATTGCGATCACGCCTGCGATCTGGTATCCATTCCGTGCAAACTTTTCGACTTGGCCGTTGACGTGGGTGCCAGCCCAGTCAGCGGCCTTTCGATTTCTAGGCACCTTGAAACGGTTCGCCAGAGGCCCGAAAAGCCCAATCAAATCAAGGGGTGGGATTTTCCGGTTCGCCAGCGCAAGCTGTTGATTTCCCTCATCCCGCACAGTCCTGCACGGCTCACCACTTTTTAACAAAAAAATATATTGCGATGCGCATGCCATTGCTTTGCGGATAAGTACGTCCGGTTTTTCGAACTAATCACGTGCGACGCCGATGCGACGGGCCAGTATCACTTTGCTTACCGCTTTCTCCGGTGTCGGTTGGGGCCGCGCAATCCTCCTTGGAATGCTCAGAGCGAACCAGATCCATCCAGTGTTGGGGGTGGGGGTACCTCGTTGGTAGGATTTCCGTTTACAGATTCATCTCCTATGCCTTCAGACCGTGCGAAACCGTTTCTCAAAATTGCTGTCCTCGTGCTGAGTCACCCGCGCTTTGGTGATTTCACCGCGGGTTACAAACTTACGCGTAGTCTCGCCACCTTCAGCGGTTCCACACCTTGCGAATACATCAACAAAATCTGGAGCGCGCATGCGCCAAAGAAACGATGATCTGACAGGTCTGGCGCTTGTTACCCGTGATAGGCGGCCACTGTCTTGAGTTGTGAAAAGCCATAAAGCGCCTCAAAGCCTTTCTCGCGGCCGTGGCCGGATTTGCCCACGCCGCCAAAAGGCAGTTCAACGCCGCCGCCTGCCCCATAGTTGTTGAGGAAGACTTGACCCGCGTGCAGCCCTTTCGCCAACCGCATCTGCCGCGCACCATCGCGTGTCCAGACGCTGGCGACAAGGCCGTAGTCTGTGCTGTTGGCAATGATTAGAGCCTGTTCCTCGGTGTCAAACGGGATCAGAACCTGAACCGGGCCGAAGATTTCATCGCGGGCGAGCGGGTGATCCGGTGGCACGTCCGCGAACAAGGTGGGTCGGATATAAGCCCCGGTTTCCGGCGCGTCCTTTGTGATCGTCCCTTTTGCCGCAACGGTCAGATCGGCGCCTTTGTCCAGAAAGCTGTTTACCATCTGCTTTTGCCGCTCGGAAATCAGCGGCCCAACGCGAAGATCCTGCATCGCGGGCCCAACGCTAAGCTGTTCATAGGCCGCGGTCATGCGGGATTTGACCTGATCATAGACACCGCGCTGTACCAGAATGCGGGAGGAGGCCGAGCAGGTCTGCCCCGCGTTTTGAATGCCCGCATTTACTAGAAATGGCAGAGCGGCATCCAGATCGGCATCGTCAAACACCAACTGCGGGGATTTTCCGCCCAGCTCCAGCGTCACAGGCACAACGTTTCGCCCCGCAGCCTGTTGCACCAGGCCCCCCGTGGCGACCGAACCAGTGAACGAGATATGGTTGACCCCCGGATGCCCGGACAGTGCGGCTCCGGCCTCGGCCCCCAGACCGGGCACAACATTCAGTGCACCTGCTGGCAGACCCGCTTGCTGTGCGAGATGGGCAAAGGCCAGCGCGGTCAGGCAGGCCTCCTCTGCCGGTTTCAGAACACAGGCGTTGCCCATGGCCAACGCCGCCCCGACCGAACGCCCAATAATCTGCATCGGATAGTTCCACGGCACGATGTGGCCCGTCACCCCATGGGGTTCGCGCAGGGTATAGACGGTATAGCCATCGAGATAGGGGATGGTCTCACCCATCACCTTATCCGCTGCACCGCCGTAGAATTCACAATAGCGCGCCAACGCAATGGCATCGGCGCGAGCCTGCGTCAGGGGCTTACCCACATCCATCGCCTCAAGCCGCGCCAGATCGTCCACGCGCTCCAACACCAATTGTCCCAGCCGGGTCAGGATGCGACCACGCTCCAAGGCCGCCTTGCGCCCCCAGTCGCCCTTTAACGCAGATCTGGCGGCGGAGACCGCCGCGTCAATATCCGCGCCCGAGCCGCGCGCGATCCGGCAGATCTCGGTCCCGTCTGACGGGTTGGTCAACGGCAATGTTTCGCCCGATGCCGTAGGCGTCCAGTTTCCACCGATCATGCAAAGGGTGGGGTCAAACCAGAGTGGTTGGGTCATTTTGGTCTCCATTCAGGCTCTAACAAAGGGTTTTACGCCGACAACTTCCCGATTTCAGGCAATTGGGGCGCGGCGGCGATCAAGGTTTGCGTGTAGGGATGCTGCGGGTCCGAGAATACCTGTTTGGTCTTGCCTTGTTCGACAATTCGTCCGGATTGCATCACCAGAACATGATCGGTGATGGTACGCACCACACTCAGATCGTGGCTGATGAACAGGTAAGTCAGATCATAAGCATCGCAGAGTTCGGCAAGCAGATCGAGGATTTGGGCGCGCACCGAAACGTCGAGGGCTGAGACCGCCTCATCGAACAGGATCAGTTCCGGCCGAATGATCAGAGCGCGGGCAATGGCGATCCGCTGGCGTTGCCCGCCCGAGAACTCGTGAATGTATTTGCCCGCATCATCGGGGCCGAGGCCCACTGCCGTCAGCATCTCTGCGATCCGGTCCTGGCGTTCGGAACCCTTTGGTGGCGTTTCCAACAGGTGAAAGGGTTCGGTAATCAGGCGCGCGACACGGTGGCGGGGGTTGAAGCTGCCATAGGGATCCTGAAACACGACCTGCATCTTGCGACGCACCGCAAGGTTGGGCCTGTGGCCGGTGAAAACCGGCTGACTGTCCAGCAGGATCTGACCGGATTGGATCTCTTCCAATCCCAGAATAGCCCGTGTTAGGGTCGATTTTCCGCAACCGGACTCGCCCACCAGCCCTAAACGCTCCCCTCGGTTGAGGGTAAAGCTGACACCATCCACCGCGCGGTGGTGACGCGGCGGTTCCAGCAGACCTTTGCGGGGAAGGCGGTAATCCCGGACGACCTGCGAAACCTCCAGAAGCGGGCGTTGCTGTGTAGGTTCAGGCAGGGTGACCTGATGACCCGAAGCTTCGAACAACATGCGGGTATAGGGGTGCTGCATATCTCGAAACAGGTTTCGGGTCGCGCCACTTTCGACGACCTCGCCGTGACGCATGACGACAATCTGATCGGCCATGTCCGAGACCACAGCCAGATCATGGGTGATCATCAGCAAGCCCATATCATATTCGCGAACCAGCCCTTTCAGCAGATCAAGGATTTGCGCCTGCGTTGTGACATCCAGTGCCGTCGTCGGCTCATCCGCGATCAAAAGCCTAGGGCGCAATGCGATGGCCATTGCAATGACCACACGCTGACGCTGCCCGCCCGACAGCTCATGCGGATAGCGCGACAGAGGGAACCTGTCGGGCGGCAGGCCAACCCGGGTCAAAACCTCTGCGGTACGGGTCCGAGCCTGAGCAGGAGGCATTGCCTTGTGGATCAGGATGGTCTCCATCACCTGATCGCCGATGGTTTTCACCGGGTTGAGTGCCGTCATCGGTTCCTGAAACACCATCCCGATAGACGCGCCACGCAAGGCGCACATCTCGGCCTCGGATTGGGTCAGCAGGTCAGTGCCGTCCAGTCGGATCACGCCGTCTGCCGTTGCCCCGTTTGGCAGAAGCTGCATCACAGCCAGTGCTGTAATGGATTTGCCCGAACCACTTTCACCTGTCACCGCCACGATCTGGCCCGGGTCGATGGACAAGTTGACCCGTTTCAGGATCAGCACCCCGTGGATCGACAGGGACAGATTTTCGACTTGCAGCAACGTCATGCCCGCGCCACCCTGACCCTTGGATCCAACCAGTCGCGCAGACCATCACCCAGCAGGTTCAAACCCAGCACGGTGACAATGATGGCCATGCCCGGAATCAGAGCCAAATGCGGAGCAAAACTGACCATTGTCTGCGCGTCCGCAAGCATACGGCCCCAACTGGGTGTCGGCGGCTGCGCGCCCAGACCGACATAGGACAGTCCCGCCTCGGCCAGTATGCCCAATGAAAATTGGATGGTACCCTGAACGATCAGCAGGTTGGCAACATTGGGCAGGATATGTTCGGCTGATATCCGTGCGGCACCTTTGCCCGACACACGGGCGGCAAGTATGAACTCGCGCTCCCACAGCGACAATGCGGCCCCGCGGGTGATGCGGGCGAAGACGGGGATGTTGAAAATACCGATCGCAATGATCGCGTTGATGGCACCGGCACCGAACACAGCCGTTATCAGGATGGCGATGACCAGCGAGGGAAAGGCAAAGACCAGATCGTTGCCACGCATGATCACCTCATCCAACCACGATCCTTTGCGCGCGGCGGCTGTCAGGCCAAGGGGTACGCCCAGCGCCATGCCGATCCCCACAGCCACCAACGCCACCGCAATCGAAGTGCGCGCTCCGACCATGATCATCGAGAGCATGTCGCGGCCGAAGTGATCCGTCCCGAACCAGTGCCGTGCATCGGGCGTCTGAAGTTTGTTGGGGATATCCAGCGCGGCATAGTCGTAGGGTGTCCAGACAAACGAGGCCAGCGCCGCCAGCACCACCAGCGACGACAGCGCCGCGCCCAGAATCAGGTTGCGGCTCATGACCGGCTCCTTAGCCTTGGGTCAACGGCTGCATAGGCCAGATCCACCAGAAAATTCACGGTGATCACCGCAAAGACCAGCAGCATCACCACCGATTCAACCACGATCAGATCGCGGGCCGAAATGGCCTGAAACACCAACCGCCCGAGGCCCGGCAGGTAGAACACCTGTTCGATGATGATCGACCCGGCCAGCAGGAAGGAAAACTGCAAGCCGATGATCGTCAGCACGGGGATCAGCGCGTTTCGCACCCCATGCCGCCACAGAGCCTGACGACGCGACAATCCCTTAGCCCGCGCGGTGCGCATAAAATCCTCGCCCAGAATATCCAGCAGCGCGGATCGCATGACGCGGGCCAGGATCGCGGCCTGAGGAAGGGCCAACGCAATGGCGGGCAAAGTCAGCGAACGCAGCCCCGCCCAAACACCCTCGCCCCAGCCAACAAACCCACCGGCATTGAACCAGCGCAGGTTTATGGCAAAGATCAGCACCAGCATCATCGCGAACCAGAAATTCGGCACCGCGATACCAAGCTGTGTCGCCCCCATCACCGCCAGATCCCCGGGCTTGCCCCGACGCGCGGCGGCATAGATCCCGGCGGGAAAGGCGATCAGTGTGGACAGCGTGAGCGCATATAGCGCCAAAGGCAACGATACCCACAGCCGGTCCGCAATCATCTGCGACACCGGTGTGCGGTAGGTGTACGAGGTGCCGAAATCCCCGGCCACCATCCCCCCGACCCAGTTGAAATACCGCTGTACCCTTGATCCATCCAGACCCAGTTCAGCCCGCAGCGCGGCCAACGTATCCTCCTGCGCGTTGACACCCAGCATGAACGAGGCCGGGTCCCCCGGCGCGACCTCGATCACGGCGAAGATAACCACCGAGGCGACGGCAAGGCTGGCAAGCAATGAGATCAGTCGTTTAAGGGTATAGCGAAGCATTGAGGCCACGTTAGGGTCTCAGCCGTCACGGGTCCAGCATCTACGGCATCGCCAGACCTACAAATGGACCTGCGAAACCTTTGTCCCTTTCAGCCTGTCAATCCGAATGAGGCCCCTGACCCCGATTTTCGCCATGTTTGTTGCGTGTTTTTTCGATTTCGCACGTTCCGTGTTTTGCTACACTTGTTGGAACCGTTTCCGCAGGCCAGAGCGGCCAAGGAGCAATCCGGGCCGAACCAGGATTTACTGATAGTGTAGCGCTCATGCTGACAGAAAATAGAATTGAGATCGGGTTTCTGCTGTTCGATGGCTTTCCGATGGCTTGCCTGACCTCGGTCATCGAACCGCTGCGCGCTGCAAATGAGATCGCCGGGCAAGAGGCATTTCGCTGGTCTCTTGTGGCGGAAAACGGGGGAAAGGTCAGCTCCAGCGCTCATGTGCGTTTTGAGGCTGAACGCAACCTCTCAGACTGCCAGCCGATTGATATTCTGTTCCTGCTCAGCAGTCCGACCTCGGACTTCAGAAACCCGACCCAGGGGAATGGTGCGTTGCGGGCCTTGTCACGACACGGGACAATTCTGGGCGGTATCAGCGGCGGCGTTTTCCCGCTCGTGCGCTCGGGGGTCATGACCGGCCATCCGGTATCGGTGCACTGGTGTTACGAGGCTGCATTTCTGGCCGAGTTTCCCCAGATAGATGCGCGGCGCGAAGTGATCGTGTCGGATGCCACGCGGTATACTGCGGCCGGCGCGGCGGCCGCGTTTGATCTGGCCCTGCATCTGATTCAGGACCGGTTGGGCGGCGAAGTCGCACATGAGGTGGCCTGCTGGTTCCAGCATCCGATGATGAGAGGGGAGGGTGTTCAGCAACAGGTGCCCAGTGCAAGCAAACCTGCCACGGGTGAAAAGCTGCCGCCGCTTGTGGCGCGATGTGTCGACCTGTTCGCAAGCCGTATCGGCAATCCGATCTCGATCGCGGACATAGCGGATCAAACGGGCGTCACCTCCCGCCAGGTCGAGCGCGCCTTCAAACAGGCCACGGGGCAAAGCCCCAGCCATTATTTCCGGTCCATGCGGATGAAGGCGGCCCGTCAGATGGTTGTCTATACCAAGGACCCTATTGCCGACATCGCTGCGGCCATCGGATACAGCTCGGTCACGCCTTTGGTGACACACTATCGGTCCGCCTTTGGTTTAAGCCCCAGCGAGGACCGGCGACGGATCAACCGGTTTCGGGTCGAAGACAACGCCCCGCTGCCCTCAAGCTGACCTTGCCTTCAAAGCGCCGATTTCATTGCGGCCACAATCGCATGATGCAGTGACCCGGCAGACGATCTTGGCCCGTAGACACTGAACGAACCAGAAGCACGGCACAGGACGAAACATCCCAGGTGATGGATTGACGTGCGGGATGCGGCACCGACCGCCATTTTTCGGCAATCCAGACTGCTTAGCAATTCCAGCACTGCCAACACGCCCTCTCCGTCCAGATCAAACCTGACCCATGCGTCTGTCTGTTCGGAAACCGATGCGTTATCCCCAGTGCTTTCTTTCACCAGATGCGCCAGATCTTCATGCGTCTCAAAGGGCGCTTCTATCATCCATTGATCAGGCCCGGCCCAGAAGGCTACGATCGGCCCGCCGGTAAACTTACCAACGCCAGGCGTTTCCACTCCGATCAATTGGGATACGACGTTTCGGGTCTTGTTTTCCCGACCCAGCCGAGCGGCGACCGAGGCCAGCGCCACACCCGGAGTTTCGGTACAGGTCACGCTTCCGACCCTGTCGATCTTGGGTTCGGTTTCACCCAGCGCGGTTATTGCTTCAAGATCATGCACGGAGCCGTTCTCCCTCGGGGTCGACGAAATGGGCCGAGACGATTTCAACCTCGACCGTCAGATCGGTCACTGGCGACACAAGGCGCATCTTTTCGCCCTGACGTGTGACGCCGTTTTTCAAAAAGCCAAGGCCGATATGGCTGTCCAGCGACGGCGAAAATGCCGCCGATGTGACATAGCCCTGATCATGGGCAGCATCCACGGGACCCGTGGCATTCATCAGATGCCCTCCGGCGGTTACCTTGTCGCCAGCGTTCACAGGCTTGATGCCAACCATCATCAAAGCATCTGGTTCGTTCAGCCCTTCACGCTCGGACAGGACTGAGCCGATGCTGTCTTTCTTCTTGGATACCATCCGACCCATTCCAAGGTTCAGGGCGGTGGTGGTTCCGTTCAACTCGTTGCCTGCGGCGTGACCCTTTTCGATCCGCATGACGCCCAGCGCTTCGGTGCCGTAGGGTACGACATCGAACTCTTCGCCTTCCTGCATCAAACGCCGCATCAGCGCGTCGCCGTATCGCGATGGAACCGCGATTTCAAAGGCCAATTCGCCCGAAAAGGAAATGCGGAACAACCGCGCGCGCAACCCGCCGCATACGGTGATGTTGCCGCAAGCCATGAACGGGAAGCCTTCATTCGAGATGTCAAACTCGGGATCCACGATCTTTTGCAGAAGTTTGCGCGAATTGGGCCCGGCTACCGCATATTGTGCCCAGGCTTCGGTGGTCGAGATCAGCTGCACATCCATGTCCGGGAACAGGCATTGCCGGACAAATTCCATATGCTGGTAGACCTTGACCGCATTGGCAGTTGTGGTGGTGACCACGAAATGATCCTCGGCCAGACGCGCGGCGGTACCGTCATCCATCGCAATTCCGTCTTCGCGCAACATCAGCCCATAGCGGGTTTTGCCGACGGCCAGTTTAGCAAATCCGTTGCAATAGACCCTGTTCAGGAAATCCGCCGCATCCGCACCCTGAACATCAATCTTTCCAAGCGTGGTGCAGTCGCACACCCCGACCGAGGCACGGGTCTGGCGCACCTCACGGTCCACGGATTCCCGCCAATGGGTTTCACCGGGCAGCGGGAACCACTGCGCGCGCAGCCAATTGCCGACCTCGACAAACACCGCGCCGCGTTCCTTGGCCCAGTAATGTGACGGGGTAAGGCGAGTGGGATGAAACTCCTTGCCTTTCATCCGGCCAGCAAAGGTTGCAATCGGAACGGGCGTATAGGGCGGGCGGAAGATCGTGGTGCCGGTTTCCGGAATGGACTTACCCGCAAGCTCGGCCATGATCGCAAGCCCGCCCATGTTCGATGTCTTGCCCTGATCTGTAGCCATGCCCAACGTGGTATAGCGTTTCAAATGCTCGACCGAGCGGAACCCTTCCTGATGGCTGAGCTTCACATCCTTGACGGTCACGTCGTTCTGCTGATCCAGCCACGCGCGGCTGCAACCCTGAACATACCAGAACGGTTTCTGCGAGATCGGGTTATCCTCGGCCTTAGGCAGATCGGACAGCGGGCCTTTCAGGCCCAGCGCCTGCGCCGCGCCTTCTGCCCCGGATTGCAGGGCGCCATGGGTGGACATCACACCATTTGCCGCCCCCGCGACGGACAGCCCAGGCGGCAAGTCCGCTCCGGGGACAAAGGCCGCCAGATCTTCGTTCCACGCGGGACGCCCCCGTTGATGGCAGGTCAGATGCACGTTGGGGTTCCAGCCACCCGAAACGCCAAGCGCCCCGCAGTCCAGCGTGCGCGACGACCCGTCTGCCAGCTCAACCTCGACAAAGGTCAGCCCCAGTCGGCCTTTGGTGTCCCTGACCTGCGCGCCCCGCAGAACCTCATAGTCATGGCTGGTCGGAGCGTCGTCACGAACGTCGACGACGGCAGCAATCCTGATACCTTTTGCGTGCAGATCCGCAGCTGTGCGGTGGCCGTCATCGTTGTTCGTAAAGATGGCGACACGTTGCGCCGCCGTGGTTGCAAACCGATTGGCATAGGTGCGCAGAGCACTTGCCAGCATGATGCCAGGCCTGTCGTTGTTTTCAAACGCGATGGGCCGCTCGGTCGCGCCAGCGCATAACAGGGCGCGTTTGGCGTAGATGCGCCAGAGTATCTGGCGCGGTTTACCGGAAGGCAGAGAAGCAAGATGATCGCCCGTCCGCTCAACTGCACCATAGATGCCGTGATCAAAGGCACCGATCACGGTCGTGCGCGGCATCAGGCGGACGTTGGGCATTGCTGACAGTTCAGCGACACTCTGCTTAACCCATTCGGTCGCATCACCGTCGTTCAGCGAAAAGGTTTCACTGTTGAGCCGCCCACCAAGTGCGAAATCCTCATCCGCAAGAATGACCTCGGAACCGGCCCGGCCCGCAGTCAGTGCCGCCATCAATCCGGCTGGACCCGCGCCGATTATCAGCAGATCGCAATGCCGGAACCCTTTGTCATACTCATCGGGGTCTTCCTGCATCGACAACGACCCAAGTCCCGCAGCGCGGCGGATCATCGGCTCGTACAGCTTTTCCCAGAACGCAGCAGGCCACATGAAGGTTTTGTAGTAGAACCCCGCCGTCAGAAAGGTCGAGAATCTGTCGTTGATTGCCAGAGCATCGAATTTCAGGCTGGGCCAGCGGTTTTGGGAATGGGCTTCAAGCCCCTCGAACATCTCAACGGTCGTGGCACGGGTGTTGGGTTCCTGACGGTTGCCGGTGCGCAGCTCGACAAGGGCGTTGGGTTCTTCCGAACCGGCAGTCAGCACGCCACGCGGGCGATGGTATTTGAACGACCGGCCCATCAGGCGCACGCCATTGGCCAGAAGGGCCGAGGCCAGCGTATCGCCCGGATGCGCAGTGTAACTGCGGTTGTCGAATTTGAAGTTCAGGGTTTTGGTGCGGTCGATCTGACCGCCGCTCAGCCTGTTGTCTTGAGTCATTTGGAGCGCCCCTGTGCCCGGGCCACGTCACGGGCCAGTTCCACTTTGGAAATCTCATGTGTCGCGGTATTGCGGGTCACGACCAACCAGGAACGGTCGCCCCCCTCGTGGAACCACAACTCGCGGTGTTCGCCAGCTGGATTGTCGCGCAGATAGGCGTAGTCATAAAACGCTTCGGCCGCGTTTTCGGCCTGCCAGTCGGGCCTGTTGATCAAGGAGGCGTCTCCCAGATAGACGAATTCGGAACTGTCACGCGGGCCCAGCAAGGGATGATGGATGATCATGGTGCTGCTCCCCTCAGTGCAGGTTGGGCTGGTTGCCCATACCTTTTTCGTCGATCATGCGACCAGTGCGGAACCGGTCGAACCGGTAGGCGGTTGCGGTCGGGTGCGGTTCATCCTTTGCCAGCAGATGCGCAAAGCAATACCCCGACGCCGGAGTTGCCTTGAACCCGCCGTAACACCAGCCGCCATTGAAATAGAGGCCATCGATGCTGGTCCGGTCGATGATGGGCGATCCATCCATGGACATATCCATGATCCCGCCCCACATCCGCAGCAGGCGCGCGCGACCGATCATCGGCATCAGGGCCATGCCGCCCTCGCAGACATCTTCGACCACGGGCAGGTTGCCGCGTTGTGCGTACGAATTGTACCCGTCGATATCGCCACCAAAGACCAGCCCGCCCTTGTCGGATTGACTGACATAGAAATGCCCCGCGCCAAAGGTGATGACCCCAGGCAGAACCGGCTTCAGACCTTCTGAAACGAAGGCTTGCAGGACATGGCTTTCGATTGGCAACCGCATACCCGCCATGCCCATGACACGCCCTGAATTTCCGGCCACGGCACAGCCAACCTTGCCTGCGCCAATGAACCCTTTCGAGGTTTCAACGCCCAGACATCTTCCGTTTTCGATCCGGAAACCGGTCACTTCGCAGTTTTGGATGATATCGACACCGTGGCTGTCCGCCGACCGGGCATATCCCCAGGCCACCGCGTCGTGCCGAACCGTGCCGCCGCGCCGCTGGGCCAGCCCGCCCTTGATCGGGAACCGGGCATCGTTGAAGTTCAGGAATGGGTATTCCTTGCGCACCTGTTCGGCATCCAGCAGCTCGGCATCCGCGCCGTTCAGGATCATGGCGTTGCCCCGTCGCGTAAAGGCGTCGCGCTGGGCGTCCGTGTGGATCAGGTTGATGATCCCGCGCTGGCTGACCATCGCGTTGTAGTTTACGTCCTGCTCAAGACCTTCCCACAGTTTCAGCGAGAACTCGTAGAAAGGTTCGTTGCCGTCCAGCAAATAATTCGAGCGGATGATGGTTGTATTGCGCCCGACGTTGCCGCCACCGATCCAGCCTTTTTCAATCACCGCCACATTGCGGAGGCCGAATACCTTGGACAGGTAATGCGCCGTTGAAAGGCCATGACCGCCACCGCCGATGATGACGATGTCGTAATGTGGCTTGGGCTCTGGCTCGCGCCAGGCCGGTGTCCACCCTTTGTGCCCGGTAAGAGCCTCTTTGATGACCTTGAAACCAGAGTATCGCATGAATCGGACCTTTTTTTTCAGAATCCCCTAAAAAACGGGTTTTGGATACTCTTGAATCCGACATCTGTTGTGTTGAATCAGACACCACGGCAATTAGCAGAGCTTGATAAATCTTGCGATTTTCCTATCGCTGGCAGCGCGCGGTGTGCGCCACCTTAGTCCTGCAACGCCGACAAGGGTCAGAAAAGCCGGTAGCCCATGGCTATCCACACGATTTCAGAAATACATAGAATGTGGGGTTCAGCCCTAAGACGTCATCAGAAAGGCAAAAACGGCATAGCCGATGATGGCGGCATATCCCAACGGGTAAATCCATTTGATCGCGTAATTGTCGAGCTTTCTGGCCGTCTCTTCCCGACCGGACGTTTTCAATTTGCGCAGCATCACGCTGAAGACAATAATCGTTCCTGTCATCAGGAACATGCATTGCAGAATGAAATCCAGAAACGTCAGATAGCCAAGCTTGGGCAAGTCAGCGGAAATGGCCCAGTTGAAGGCCACAAAGACCAACAGATTGCCGCCCGCGATCTCGATCCGTTTCCGGTATTCATCCAGAAAGAAAAGCGCCCATCCCACTGTGATCAGCACCAGCATCGGCAGGAAAATGCGGATGGTGTAATATGTCAGGTGCCGGGTGCCTTCGAAGACAAGTTCCACCCGGTCGCTTTCGTTGCCCGACAAACCGGTCGTCGTTGACGTCAGAGCCCTGGCATTGCCAAGTATCCACTCCTCTTCGCCCAGCATGTCACCCAGGCCGGAGTATTCATCAAGCGAGTGATAGTGAACGAATTGCGAAGGAAACACCGATACGACCTCGAAGTGAAATTCCTGCGTATCGAACGGGTATTTGCGAAAGTTGAAATGCGGAGCCTGCAAGGTCAGCGAGGATTTTTCGACAAAGGTCACGTGACCGTCATGACGCACGGCAACTGCGGATTCATGAATCCATCGATTGGACTGTTGGTTGTGGATAACAAAAGCCGGGGTTACCACATCCAGCTCAGCGGCGTATTTCACGAAAGCGGGAGGTTCAAAAACCCGAAAATCACGACCAAGGCTTGCTGCATCAAACGCCAGTTCCGGGTCTGTCCATTCGAACCGCAGTACAACCACGGCACCATAGTTTTCGGATTGCTGATCGACGCCGGTAATCTGGTCGATCTTGATACCAACCCCGACCTGCAGCGGGTTGTCCGGGGTTCCCACCAGCGTATCCTGCTGCCCTTGGAACAAGCCCTGCGCAAAAACAGCGCCTGGGAGGACAGACGCGAAAAGCAAAAGAACGAAACCTGCAAACAAGCTTTTCATGATCGTTAGAAACGCATTTCGCAATGGTGAGACTGGGCCCGTTAAGCAGGCCCAGTCAACTGATGTCATTCAGACCAGGAAATGGCGGTCAGGTCGATTGCCGCAGTTGGTGCGTTTTCCCAAAGGCCCTGAACACCGGCCTTGGCGACGCCCAGCTTGGCCAGCTGGAACAGGTACCCGTTGACATAATCGTTCGAGATGAGGCGCTGCGCCTCACCCAGAAGACGGGTCCGTTCCTCGGGGTCGGTGGTGGTGTTCAGCGTCTCCATCAGCGTCTGAAAGTCGATGCTGTCATACTGGAAGTAATAGTCGGGCCGCGCATAGATGCCGATATCCATCGGTTCGGTATGGCTGACGATGGTCAGACCAAATTCCTTGCCCTTGAACACCGATTCCAGCCACTGGGCCCATTCGACGTTGATGATCTCGGCCGTGATGCCGACCTCGGCCAGCTGCGCGGCGATGATTTCACCGCCCCGGCGCGCATAAGATGGCGGCGGCAAGTGCAGAGTTGTCTCGAACCCGTTTTCAAATCCCGCCTCTGCCAGCAAAGCCCTGGCCTTTTCGGGATCATACGCGGACTGGCCCGTCAGATCGACATAAGCGGGGTTGTGTGGCGCAAAATGCGTGCCGATAGGGGTGCCGTACCCGAACATGGCGCCGTCGATGATGGCCTGCCGGTCAATCGCATGGGCCAACGCCTGCCGGACCCGAATATCATCGAATGGCGGCTGTTTGTTGTTGGTGGACAGGATCGTTTCCCCCTCGGTCGATCCAACCAGAACCTGAAACCGCGGGTCAGCCTCGAACTGGGGCAGGTTTTCCGGTGCCGGGAAGTTGTCGAACACGTCCACGTCTTCGGCCATCATGGCCGCGAAAGCGGCGGTCGGGTCTGAGATGAATTTGAACGTCGCAGTCTCTAAAGCGGGTTGATCGCCCCAATAATTGGGGTTGCGGTTCAGTGTTATGCTGTCGCCCTGAACCCAGTCACTAAAGGTGTAAGCGCCGGTACCAACCGGGTTTGTCTTGATGGTCTCGATGCTTTCAGGCGCGACGATCACCGCGTCACCCCAGGCAAGATTGAACAGGAAGTTACCGTTCGGATCGGCCAGGGTGATCCTGACTGTCAGCGGATCCACGGCCTCGACGCTTTCGATCCCTGCAAACAATGCTTTCTGCGCGTTGGCGCTGTCCTCGGCCGTGGCCCGGTCAAGGCTGAATTTGACATCCTCGGCATCCATGGTCGTGCCGTCATGGAAGGTCACGCCGTCGCGCAGTTTAAAGGTATAAGTTTTGCCGTCTTCGGAAATCTCCCAACTTTCCGCAAGGCCGGGCACGACCGAACCGTCGCCCATGAAACGGGTCAGACCTTCGAAAATGTTGGTGTAGACAACCGAATCGATGGCCTGAGCTGCTGCGCTGGTCGGATCTAGATGCGGGGGTTCCAGCTGCATGGCGATGGTGATGTCAGATTTGGCCAAAACCTGCGTTGCCAACAGGCTGGCGCCGATCGCCACGGTCGACGCGAATGTCCGAAGCACGTGTTTTGTCATGTGAACTCTCCCAACTGAAAATCTGCGCCCATGTTTTCCGGGCCGTTTTATCGGCAGTGTTCCTTTAAACCTGAGGTCAATCAAGGGAATGTTCGCGCAACCGGGGTTTCTTTGGCCCCGGCTGATCTGCTATGCCGCACTGCAACATAAGCCCTGCAGGAGCCAACCATGAGCGCCACCGCCCGCAAAAAGGCCCCGAACGCCGAAGATATTCGAGCCCGAAAAGGCGGCGTGCCTCTGGTCTCGCTGACCGCATACACGACGCCTATGGCGCGCCTGATGGACACGCATTGTGACTTTGTTCTTGTGGGGGACAGCGTCGGGATGGTTTTGCACGGGCTGGAATCCACCCTTGGTGTCACGATGGAGATGATGATCCTGCACGGTCAGGCCGTCGCACGCGGGCTGAGCACGGCGATGATGGTTATCGACATGCCGTTTGGCAGCTATGAGGAAAGCCCGGCACAAGCGTTTCGCAACGCGGCGCGGCTGATGGCGGAAACCGGTGCGGGGGCAGTCAAGCTGGAAGGCGGTGTCGAGATGGCCGAAACCATCCGCTTTCTGGTCAAGCGCGGCATCCCGGTGATGGCGCATATCGGCCTGACCCCGCAATCGATCAACACGCTGGGCGGCTACAAGGTGCAGGGGCGTGACGAGCAGGCCGAAACCGTCATGGCAGACGCCCGCGCCGTAACCGAGGCTGGCGCGTTTTCCGTGGTGCTTGAGAAAGTGCCGCAAGGTCTGGCCGACAGGATCACCGAACAGGTTGCCATCCCCACCATCGGAATCGGAGCGTCCGCCGGTTGTGACGGGCAGATTCTGGTCGTCGATGACCTGGTCGGCTTTTTCACCGCCTTCAAACCAAAATTCGTCAAACGCTATGCCGAGCTTGGCCCGTTGGCCGAAGCCGCCATCGCAGATTATGCGGCCGAAGTGCGTGCGCGAACATTTCCGGCGGACGAACATGTCTTTGCTGATCAGGCTCCGGCGAAAGGACCAAAGACGTGACCGCGCCGATCCTGCGCTCGCTGGCGGAACTGCGAGCCAAGACGACAGAATGGCACCGCGCAGGTGACGTTATCGGCGTTGTACCGACAATGGGCGCACTGCACGAAGGGCATTTGTCGCTGGCGCAGGCCGCAAAGGAAAACTGTGACCGGGTGATCGTGACGATCTTTGTGAACCCCAAGCAGTTCAACAACCCCGAAGATCTGTCGAACTATCCCCGCACGGAACATGAAGACGCGCAAAAGCTGGCCCCTTATGGCGTGGATGCGATCTATGTGCCGGACCCTCAGGAAATCTATCCCGACGGCTTTTCCACCACGGTATCCGTGACCGGTTTGACCGACATGATGGAAGGCCCTTTCCGCCCCGGCCATTTCGAAGGCGTGGCAACTGTAGTGGCCAAGCTGTTCCTGCAAACGCAGGCGGATCGAGCCTATTTCGGGGAAAAAGACTACCAGCAGCTGCTGGTGGTGCGCCGCATGGCCCGCGATCTGGACATTCCCATCGAGGTTGTTGGCTGCCCAACCGTGCGCGAGCCTTCGGGGTTGGCGATGTCGTCGCGCAATCTGCTGTTGTCGCCCGAGGGCGTAAAGGTCGCGTCCCGCATGAACGAGGTCATGCGGCGGGTGGCGGATAAGCTTGCCGCTGGCAAGGAATTCACGGTGCTGGCGCAAGACGCAAAAGCCGCATTGTTGGACGCTGGTTTTACCGAGGTGGAATATATCGATCTGCGCTGCGCCGAGACGCTGGAAAGCCTGCCGAATGCCAGCAAACCCGCGCGCTTGTTCGTCACGGCCTGGGCCGATGGCGTCCGCCTGATCGACAATATTCCCGTCGATCCGGTCTGATTTCTGCTCTGGCCCCGGCGCCGTTGTTTGCGCTAAAGTCGCGCAAAATGACACCGGGGGAGAGCGGACATGACCTATATTCTGGCAATCGATCAGGGCACCACGTCCTCGCGCGCAATCCTGTTCGACGGGCAGATGAACCGTGTTGGCACCGCTCAGCAGGAGTTCCCCCAGCATTTCCCGCGAGAAGGTTGGGTTGAACACGACCCCGAGGATATCTGGTCCAGCGTTCTGCATGTGTGCCGCGAGGTGATGAAAAGCGCCGGTGTTTCGGCTGACCAGATCACCGGTATCGGCATCACCAACCAGCGTGAAACCACCGTGGTCTGGGACAAGCAGACCGGAAAGGCCATCCATAACGCGATTGTCTGGCAGGACCGCCGCACCGCAGAAATCTGCGCCCGCTACAAGCAAGCCGGGTGTGAGGATGACGTCACCGCCCAGACCGGCCTGCTGCTGGACCCTTATTTCTCGGGCACCAAGGTCAAATGGCTGCTGGACACCGTTTCAGGCGCACGCGCTCGGGCAGAGGCCGGAGAGTTGCTGTTCGGCACCATCGACAGTTTCCTGATCTGGCGTCTGACCGAAGGTCGTGTCCATACCACTGACGCCACCAACGCCGCCCGCACCCTGCTGTTCGACATTCACAAAGGCGCCTGGAGTGCTGAGATTTGCGAGTTGCTGGATGTACCCGTTCATATGTTGCCGAACGTGCAGGATTGCGCCTCGGATTTCGGCGCAACCACCTTGCTTGGTGGGAACATCCCCATTCTGGGTGTGGCAGGCGATCAGCAGGCAGCCACCATCGGTCAGGCCTGTTTCCAGCCCGGTATGATGAAATCAACCTATGGCACGGGCTGTTTCGCACTGCTGAACACGGGCGCGCAGCCGGTTGAATCGAAAAACCGTCTTCTGACGACAATCGCTTACCAATTGGACGGTCAGCGCACCTATGCGCTGGAAGGGTCGATCTTTATCGCCGGGGCCGCCGTGCAATGGCTGCGCGATGCGTTGCAGATCATCGATTCGGCCCCGCAAAGCGGCGATCTGGCAGCGCAGGCCGACCCGAACCAGCATGTGATCCTGGTGCCCGCATTCACGGGCCTTGGGGCTCCTTACTGGAAGCCGGATTGCCGCGGTGCGATGTTCGGTCTGACGCGCAATTCCGGCCGGGCCGAGATTGCCCGTGCCACGCTGGAAAGCATCGCCTTTCAGACCCGCGACCTGTGGCACGCCATGCAGGGCGACTGGGGGGCCGAGGCGGATGTCATCCTGCGCGTCGATGGCGGGATGAGTGCATCTGACTGGACAATGCAAGGTCTTTCAGATTGTCTGGGTGCCCCGGTGGATCGCCCGGTTATGCAGGAAACGACCGCCCTTGGCGCCGCATGGCTGGCAGGTATGAAAGCTGGGATATACCCGGATCAGGCCGGTTTTGCCCAAACATGGGCGCTGGACCGCCGGTTCGAGCCCACGCAAGAACAAGCCGAACGCGACGCGGCCTATGATCGCTGGCAACGGGCGGTTCAGGCGGCGATGGCGTTCTAGCTGTGATCTTTCAACAAGCGCTGCTTCTGCCTTGACCAGTCACGCTTGGCCTGAGTTTCGCGCTTGTCGTGGGTTTTCTTACCCTTGGCGATGCCGATTTTAACCTTGGCCAGTCCTCTGTGGTTGAAATACAGAACCAGCGGCACCAGAGTCATGCCCTTGCGCTGCGTCGCGTTCCACAGGTTCGACATCTGCTTGCGGGACACCAGCAGTTTGCGGCGGCGACGTTCTTCGTGCTTGAACATCTTGGCCTGCTCATACGGCGCGATATAGCTGTTGACCAGCCAGAGCTCTCCGTCATCGACCGTGGCATAGCTTTCGGCGATGTTCGAGCCGCCCGCGCGCAGGGATTTGACCTCGGACCCTTGCAGGATGATGCCACATTCAATGTCCTCTTCGATTGCGTAATCGAAGCGGGCGCGCCGGTTTTCGGCGATTACCTTGTAATTCGGGTCTGTCTTCTGCTTGGCCATGACGCGTTGATTTAGGCGGCTTGGGCCGCCCTTGCAAGGCAGGGATTTTCGGAGTGCGTCAGGATTTGGCAGAAATGATCAGGTCCGGGCCGAAAATCGTGTCCGCATGGTTGTGCAGGTAGATTTTGAGCCACGGTGTAAACCGGTCCGGGTGGCGGGCCACTTCGGCCAACAGGTCATGGTAGTCGATCCAGCGGATATCCATGACTTCGTCCGGATTAGGTGCGATTTTCAGCGGTCCGCGCACATGGGCCAGAAAAACGTCGACAACTTCGTTTTCCACCATGCCGTTCCCAACATCGGCGTGGTATTCCAAACGGTGACGGTATTCAGGGTAAAGACCTTTGATCCCCAGCTCTTCGTTCAAGCGGCGCACGGCGCAGGTTGAGGAGCTTTCGTCCCAGTCGGGATGCGTGCAGCAAGTGTTCGCCCACAGGCCGGGCGTGTGGTATTTGCCCAGCGCCCGGCGCTGCAACAAAATCTCGGTGCCCCTTACGACAAACACCGACACGGCCTTGTGCTTGAGGCCCTTTTCGTGAGCTTCAAGTTTGTCTACCGGGGTCAATTCACCATCAACCCAAGCCGGGATCATAATGCCCATCTGTCCTCTCCTGCTGCCAATCCGCCTGACGGGCGCTGATGTTGGGTTTAGCTATTGCCGGGTCGGCTTGGCGTTGCGGCACACTCTGCGGTTTGCCGTCAGATACCAAAGTGGCGCTGTTCTACACTGGTATCAATCGCACCAAAGGCCGCAGGGGCTGCGGCCTTTGGTCCTTGTGCGTGGGTGCACAATGTTAGCGTTTATTCGCCTGATACACTGACTATATAGGCAAAGACGTCTTCACTGCCACTTTTCAGCTTGAAGGTCATTTTCGACTTGGCAGCGGTGTCGTCCAAATAAGATTGCAGGAAGCCCTTAGGGTCCTGCGTGTATTCCACAAAGGACGTCTCATCCCAGACCAAACCCTTCTCACCGGCTGCGACGATGCTGTCGCCATATTTGAAGTCTTCGTAGGTTCCGGCAGTGCGGCCAGCGACGCCATAGAGGTTGGGGCCGGTTTTTCCGCCTTTGACGATGACTTCTCCGGCCGGATCAGCGATCATGTGGCAGGACTTGCATTTGTTGAAAGCTTTCTCACCGGCTTCGGCATCGCCTTCGGCATGAGCGGGCAGCGCCAGCAGGCCAGCGATTGCGATAGTGAGGATACGATTCATAGCTTGTGCTCCGATACAAATTGGCTGCACCGAATGGACCCCCGGCGCATAAAAGTGTCAACGCGCGGATTGCCGCGCGCATCTACAGTGCCACTGCGACACATGGTGTGTCCTTAACTTAAGTCATGTACAGTGGTCCAGCAGGGCAACAGGTCTCCTTCCGCCGGGGTCGCCAGATAGACCGCCCGCGCAATGGCCCGGGACAGGCACAGCGAGGCCGCGTGCCCGATCAGAGTGAGATCGGCCTCTGACTGCAACGGACGTGCTGCTGTGCTGAGGGCAAAGACCAAATCGCCGTCGTTGGGGGTATGGGCAGGCAGGATGGCCCGCGCGATTCCGTCATGCGCCGCTACTGCAAGGCGCTGGCATTGTGGTTTGGTCAGAACGGCATCGGTGGCGACAATGGCGATGGTCGTGTTTGTCTGTTCGGGTTCCGCTGGACTCATGGCCAACGCCTTGCGGCTGCGGCGGATCCGGCTTTGATCCGGCGACATATCGGGGCCCAGCCCGCCAAATTCATCGCCAACTTCGAAGGGGGCTGCCCAGAAATGCCGGTCACCCGGTGTTGTGACACTGCCCAGCGGGTTCGCCGCAACGAGGGCCCCGACCGTGACTCCATCAGGCAGAATGGACGAGGCAGAGCCAAGCCCGCCCTTCTGCATTGCGGCCAACGCCCCGGTGCCCGCCCCGACGGACCCCAAATCAAAATCTTTTGAAGCGCCCAGATAAGCAGCCCGCCCCAGCGCACGATAGGGGTTTTCCGCCCAATCCTTTGCACCGCCATTGAGCAGGTCAAACAGGATCGCGCCGGGAATGATCGGAACCTTCGCTGAACTGACGGGAAACCCGCGCCCTTCAGCCCACATCGCATCTGAAACACCCGAGCAGGCGTCCAGTCCAAAGGCCGATCCGCCGGACAGAACCAGCGCGTCCACCCCTGTGACGGTTTTATCAGGCGCAAGCAGATCGGTTTCGCGCGTACCAGGTGCCCCGCCCATCACATGGACCGACGCAACGAACGGTTTATCTGCCGTGAGGACCGTGGTCCCGGACTTCAGCGCATCGTCCTGAGCGTTTCCAACTGCCAGGCCGGGGACATCGGTAATCAGGTTTCTTGGTCCAGGGATCATCTTGAACTCGGGATTGGTGCGGGGAAGCGCGCGGGCGCGCGCTGCCTCCGGCGGGGATATTTTTGGCCAGATGAAGATCGGATCAGATACATCGGCCGCCATCGACCTCGAGCGCGGTGCCGGTGATCATGCTGGCCTCGTCCGAACACAGGAAACAGGCGGCGTTGGCCATATCTTCGGGTGTTGAAAACCGTCCCAGTGGGATGGTCGCCAGGAACTTGGCGCGGATCTCGGGCGTGTCTTCGCCCATGAAAGATTTCAACAGCGGTGTTTCGCCCGCCACTGGGCAGATCGCGTTCACGCGTATGCCGGTTGGGGCCAGTTCGACCGCCATGGTCTTGGTTGCCGTGATCATCCACCCTTTGGACGCGTTGTACCAGTTCAGATTCGGGCGCGGAGACAGGCCCGCCGTCGAGGCTACGTTCAGAATTGCACCCGCGCCGCGCGCCTTCATATGGGGAACAAATGCCTGGGCGGTCAGATAGACGGACTTCATGTTCACCTTGAAGACCCGGTCGAAATCATCCTCGGTGACATTTTCCAGAGGGGTTGGCAAGTGGGTGACACCTGCGTTGTTTACCAGAATATCGAGCGCCCCAAAGGCGGCGAGTGCCGTGTCCGCCATCTTTTGAACTGAAGCCCTATTGCCGACGTCGACCTGGTGCGCCAATACCCCGGCCCCAAGTTGCCCCGCCATATCAGCGGCTGCGTCACCATTGATGTCCGCGATCATGACGCGTGCGCCTTCGGCCAGGAATTTCTGCACGATCCCCGCGCCAAAACCCGATGCACCACCGGTGACGATTGCGGTTTTTCCCTCCAGCCTCATGACGTTGCCCTTTTGCAGCCTTTGCGGGCCAGACTATCAACGCCCCGGCAAGATGCCAGATCAATCTTCAGACACCTTGCCCCGCAGCGCCTTGACGTCGCCACGCGCCTTTTTCGCGGCAAGTCGACGCTTGACCGAACCATAGGTCGGTTTCGTTGCGATCCGCCGTTTGGGTTTGACCAGCGCGCGGGCGATCAGTTCTGCCAGCCTCGCGCGCGCGATTTCACGGTTGCGGGCCTGCGAGCGTGTTTCCTCACATTGAATGATGATTGCGCCATCTTTGGTCCAGCGTCGCCCGGCCAGTCGCTTTAGCCGGGCCTTGACCGGATCGGGCAAGGACGGTGAGCGTACCGCTTCGAAGCGCAGCTCGACTGCGGTCGACACCTTGTTGACATTCTGCCCCCCGGGACCGGACGATCGTACAAAACTTTCGGTCATTTCCCAGTCTTGCAGAGCAATATCTTCGGTGATGCGCAGCATGTCAGTGTCAGCTTGGTGACTTGGGCGAATAAAAAGGAAGAGTCGCGATCCTGACCCGAGCCGTCGGAAACCCGCAACAAGCGGGCGGGCGTAAGCCATAGCGGCACAGCATTTCAGCAAGTCTCCTCATCCTCGGTGCCTAGCGCAGTGCATATGTGCGATCAAGCCTGCTTTGGCAGTTCGCGCAATGCAGAATCCTGGCGGTGGCTGGGACGTCCGTTCGCATCAGTTGCGTTCGCCGTCAGGTATTCCAAGCCCAGCTCATTTAACGTCAGGTGCCGCCAACGCTGTGGCCATATTGCGTTACTTATGCAGAATCGAATGCGCGAAGGGCTGCAACGATCTTTCGTGAATGTTGGTTGTGAAAGGGATCGTCATGGATATGAGGCGCGTGCTCGAAGACTTTGATGAAGCGTACAATCAGGCATTTAACCGAGGCGATGCTGCTGGCTGCGCTGCGTTCTTTACCGAAGACGTCATGTTGTTGGCGCCCGGAGAACCCCTGCTGCGCGGGCGCGAGGCGTTCATCGCAGCCTATCGGGAAAGAATGAAAGAAAACACCGGTGGAACGCATACAAATGAGTTGATCGATTTCAGTGTGGATGGAGATACCGCCTATCAGGTCGGGTCTTTTGCTATCGCTGATTCTGACCCGCCGGAGAAAGGGAAGTTTGTGAACGTCCTGAAACGCCAGACGGATGGCACCTGGAAAGTCAGCATTTCCATCTTTAACAGTGACTTTCCATAGCGGCCCTGAATGTAGAGTGAGCAGACATGGAACCGGGGTGTCAGGCTATTGATTGGCCCTGAGCACCGCGGGCGATGTCACGCAACACATTCAGCTCCAACTCGTCTTCCTCATGCACCCGTGCCAGGATTTCTTTACTGCTGACGATGGCAATTGCTTTTCCATTCTGAGTTACGACAAGATTTCGGATTTTGTGTTTGGCCATCAGATTAAGACCACTGGACAACTTCGAGCCCAGCGCGCAGGTGACAGGTTTTTCCGTCATCCAGTCACCCACTGTCTGCTTGTAGAAAGCTGAGCCGGAATCCGCCAGGCACAGCAGCACGTCATGATCCGTGATTATCCCGACCAGCTTCCCTTCGCTGAGAACCGCCAGCGCGTTCACATCCAGCAACGCAATGGTGACGGCCGCATCGAACACCGTTGTGTCAGTGTCGCAAAATGGCGGCTTTTTAAGGTTCTGCGTTTTGACAATGCTTGAGATCGTCATGTCTTCCTCGTGGTTGAGCGCCCGACCCCTGTGTTGATCGGGGCGCATGAAAAACACTAATTCAGGAGCGGCATCATCGCTGTTGCAAGGCTCAGGACCAGGAAAAACCCTGCCATGTCTGTGATCGTTGTCAGCAAAGGGCCACTGGCGACCGCCGGGTCCTGACCGATGCGCTTTAACAGCAAAGGCAGAACGCCACCGATCGATACCGCGATGATCGTGTTCAAACCCAGCGCGCCGCCAATCACCAAACCCAGAAACGGGTTTCCTTTCCACATCCAGGCAACGAGTCCGATCAGCAGGCCAAGGACACAGCCGTTGATGATGCCGACCGAAACCTCTTTTAGCCAGACCCGCATAGCATCAATGGGCCGGACCAGACCAAGCGACAGCTCGCGCATGCTGACCGCAACGGCCTGATTGCCGGAACAACCGCTCATATCCGAGACCATCGGCAGGAACACAGCCAGAGCGATCACGGCAGAAAGGGTCTGTTCGTAGGCGGCAATCACGCTGGCCGCGATTACGTTGAGCACGATGTTGGCCGACAGCCATTGAAGCCGCCGCCGCGCCCTGAGCGGCAAAGGCATCGATCGCAGTTCGTCTCCAAAGACACCATGGCGTTTCAGGCTTGCCGATTCCGCGCGCTTCAGCAGGGCCTCATTCACGGCAGAGCGGGAAACGACACCCACAAGATTCCCGTCCGTTTCGACAACCGGCAACCCAAGAAAAGGGTGCTCATCGAAAAGGTCCTCCAGTTCTTCCAGCGGCATGCTGGCCGGAACCGTGATAGGGGGCACCATGATATCGGTGAGTTTGATGCTTCGCCGTGTGGACAGCAGGCTGCGCAAGGACAGCACCCCGACAGGCACGCCATCGGAATTCAAAACGTAGGGGTGCTGGCCACGGTAACGTTCAAGGTCGTACTCTTCATGAGCGAAACGCCGCAGAACCTTTCCGACTGTATCGCCATCGGAAAAGGTGAAGGCTTCGGCCACCATCAGACCACCGGCGACATCGTCGTCATATTCAACCAGTCGCCGGACATCCGCCGCATCTTCCGGGTCCATCCGGGCAAGGATCGCTTCTGCATCGGCGTCTTCAAGTTCCCCGATGACATCCGCCTGAATGTCGGAATCCAGCTCGAGGATAATTTCGGCGGCCTGTTCGGAAACCATGCGCTCAACAAGATCGACCGCCAGCGCGTTTGGCGCTTCTTCGACCAGTTCGGCCGCACGTTCCGGTGGCAGCAACGAGAGCGCGGCGCTTCGCTGGTCAACGGGCAGGTTGAGCAATTCCCGCAAGGCATCGCTGAGCGAAAGCGGATCAAGCAGGTCTGCCAGCGCCGCCCCGTCGCGATTTTCCAACGCCAGCTGAAGCTGCGTCCCTGTTTCCCTTGGTAAGGAGTCCGTATCGCTCATCCGCCGACCTGTGGGGGTAAAAGTTTCTTACTTTCACCCATATAACAGAAAATATTTGCCTATAGACAAAAAAATTTCTGATTTGTAAGAAAGTGCATGCAGGAAAATGACTGGATATCAGCCGCAGCCGAACGTCTGGCCGCCTTGTACGATCAGGAGTTTGGCGGCAAGGTCAGCGGACGGTATCGCATTCCGGACAAGCTGGTGCGTCGGATCGCCAGGCGCAGGCGTTTGTATGAAACAGATATCCGCGCCCTGTCGATCGCGCTTTTTGAACTTGGGTACGTGTTAATCGATATGGATAGTTTTTACGTTGTAATGAGCGCGAATTCGTTTGTGAATTACCGGCGCGCCAATGATGACAGCGTGGCTTAGTCGCCATGGTCAAACAAACAGGATACCCCGAAGTCATAGGATGGCGCGAGCGGATCAGCCTGCCTGATTTCGGGATCGAGCATATTCCTGCAAAGATAGACACAGGTGCCAGAACCGCAGCCCTGCATGCCGTGGACCAGACCGTGTTCGAGGTTGATGGCGAACGATGGGTCGAGTTCATGATCCCGGTCCATAACCGCCGGTCATCGGGCCGGGTGCGTACGCGGGTTGTAGACGAGCGGGAAATCAAGAACACTGGTGGCATTCCGGAACGCCGGTTGATCGTCAGAACACAGCTTCTGCTTGGACGGCATCGGTGGCTAATCGACGTTTCGCTGGCCAATCGCGCGAGGATGGAGTTTGATCTGATCCTTGGCCGTACCGCCATTCGCAGGCGTGGGATCCTTGTCGATCCCGGCCACTCATATCTTCTGGATGCACGAAAAGACCCGAAAAAGATGAAGAGCAAGACAAGATCCAAGGACGCAGAAGGACGACATCAATGAAGCTTGTCATGCTTGCCCGAAATCCAAACCTGTATTCCCACCAGCGTCTGAAAGAGGCTGCTGAACAACGCGGGCACCAGTTGGATATCGTGAACACGCTACGCTGTTACATGAATATCGCGTCGCGCCGACCCGAGGTTTATTACGACGGTAAGAAGCTTGGGCGCTATGACGCGGTGATCCCACGGATCGGCGCTTCGGTCACATTCTATGGGCTGGCCGTGTTGCGGCAGTTCGAAATCATGGGTGTCTTTCCGCTCAACGAGTCGGTTGCAATTGGCAGATCCCGTGACAAGTTGCGGTCCATGCAGCTGATGGCACGTGACGGGATCGGATTGCCAGTCACCACCTTCGCGCATGACCCGAAACAGACCGACGAAGTTCTCAAACTGGCAGGGGACGCTCCGCTGGTGGTCAAGCTGCTGGAGGGCACGCAGGGCATCGGCGTGGTGCTTGCGGATTCAAACCGATCGGCAAAATCCGTGGTTGAGGCGTTTCGCGGTGCCAAGGTCAACATCATGGTACAGGAGTTCATCAAGGAAGCAGGCGGCACGGATATTCGTGCGCTTGTGGTCGGTGGAAAGGTGATCGCGGCGATGCAACGAAAAGGGGCAGAGGGCGAGTTCAGATCAAACCTGCATCGGGGTGGCAGCGCCAAGCCCATCAGAATCTCGCCCGAGGAACGCTCGACAGCCGTGCGTGCGGCCAAAGCGATGGGCCTGAATGTCTGTGGTGTCGATATGCTGCGGGCCAATCACGGTGCCGTGGTCATGGAAGTGAACTCCTCACCCGGGCTTGAAGGTGTTGAAAAGGCCACCGGCATCGATGTTGCGGGCAAAATCATCGAATTTCTCGAAAAGAATGCGGCCAAAGGCAACACGAAGACACGAGGCCGTGGGTAGAGGCGATGCGCGGTCCCTTTGAAATCGGGGGTTATCGCGTACCGCCCGGTACACGAACCACTCTGGATTTGCCGGTCAGCGTGCTGTCGGATCATACCCCAGTGAGCATGTCAGTACACGTGGTTCACGGCCGCCGCCCCGGGCCGGTCCTGTTCGTCAGTGCCGCCGTTCACGGCGATGAGGTGATCGGCGTGGAGATCGCACGGCGGCTGCTTCGGGCGCCACAGCTTGACAAGCTTGCGGGTACCTTGCTGGTTATCCCGATCGTGAATGCCTTTGGTTTCATGACACATTCCCGATACCTTCCTGACAGGCGCGACCTGAACCGATCCTTCCCCGGCAGCGAAGGAGGGTCGCTGGCCGGTCGGCTGGCGCATCTTTTCATGACCGAGATCGTCGAGCGGTCGGACCTGGGGATTGATCTTCATTCTGCCGCGATACACCGCACCAATCTGCCGCAGATCCGCGTCTCTCCGGCTTCGGATGTCACCCTCAAATACGCTGATGCGTTCGGTGCGCCTGTTGTGCTGATTTCAAAGCTGCGCGACGGGTCACTGCGCAAGGCCGCGCAAGAGCGTGGTGTGGATATCCTGCTGTTCGAGGGTGGTGAGGGTCTGCGTTTCGACGAACTGCCTGCGCGGGCGGGGGTTGCAGGCATCCTTCGGGTGATGAACGCAAAGGGAATGGTTGCCAAGCGTGGCATCGCCGCTGTGCGCGAAAAGCCTGTCCATGTCAGGTCAAGTTCGTGGATGCGCGCGCCCGCCGGTGGCCTGTTGCGGACTTTCAAAGCCGCCGGAGAATACGTCGCCGCTGGTGACCTGCTTGGACGCATTTCCGACCCGTTCGGAGAACTCAGGACCGATATCATCTGCGAAACCACGGGTATCATCGTTGGGCGTACAAATCTGCCTGTCGTTCATGAAGGCGACGCGTTGTTTCATATTGCTGAAACGACTGGTTCGGATGTCGAAATGCGGGTCGATACGATTGCCAGCCAGCTTGACGGCGATCCGATGTTCGATGAGGACGAGATCATTTAGATTTTGGAGCCAAAAGAAAACGCGGGGCAGTTGCCCGCCCCGCGCCAGCCTACAGGATCGCACGCAATCTGTTGCTCGCCAGCGCCTCCCAAGCGGCGAGCGCGATCAGCGCAGATCCCGTGAGCCAAGCATTTCCCACTGCCACACCATGACCGGTAAAATGCAGCACCTCCGGCGCGGCGATCAGTATTGCCCCGACCGCCAATACCGGAGCCACCCGTGCGAGAAGGTGGCCCCGGCCGCTAGCGCCTGACATGACCAACACACCAATACCGATCGTCATGAAGGCGAGCGACTCACGGTCAGACGAACCGTGAGCTAGGGTTTTCTGGCTGAACAGTACAAATGGGGACAGCACTAACCAGATACCCATCCCGGCAAGCATCCACCTGTAGGGTGGAGAGGGGTTTCTCATGTTCTTGGCAACCCCGGCTTATTCGTCACCTTTGGGATCAGGAAGCAACTCGGCTTCGATCGCGGCGACCATTTCTTCGTCATTGACGAAACCATCGGCATCCGTGTCAATTTCGGCAAAGCTCTCACTGGTAATATCGGGGTACTTTGTCTGTAGCTCGGTCAGCGAAGCCAGACCATCACCGTCCGTGTCCAGTCCTACCGGCAAGGCAGCGGCCGGAAGGGCAAGGAATGACGCGAGCAGAGCAACAACAGAAACTCGACTCATTTTGTTCTCCATCAGGGAATGGGCGGTTTACCCATTGAGGGGTTGGTGCAGCGCTAGGGTGTCGGAGGCTTATCTAAGGCAGACAGATTGCACCTGTTCCGCAGATCGGGTTGTCCACTTTGCGATGAAAACTGTTGATTGGCGGTCCGATCCGGTGGGGGCACTTTCGCGCTACAAAGCGTATATCGCACATTCGCATAGCGTTGAATAACGAATTTATATCGCCAATAATATCGAATATTCAAATAGGTGAACGATGGATATTGAACTCGCCCGAACCTTCCTTGCGGTCGTTGAAACCGGCACTTTTCTTGATGCGGCGGACAAGGTCCATGTTACGCAATCGACCGTTAGCATGCGAATCCGAACGCTCGAACAACAGCTTGGACAGCCCGTGTTTGAACGCAGCAAGTCTGGTGCGACCTTGACCATTGCCGGGCGGCATTTCCTCAAACATGCACAGGTTCTGGTGCGAACGTGGACCCAGGCCAAGCTGGATGCCGGTCTGCCTGCCTCGATGGCAGCTGCTTTGGAAATCGGCGCAACACCAAGCCTTTGGGACGGCTATCTGATCAACGCCCTTCCCGAGTTGATGGCGGCACTACCTGACGTCGCTATCCGGGCGACAGCGGCCCCGTCGGAAACACTCACGCGCGAGATCGAGGAAGGCAACCTGGATCTTGCCATCATGTACCGGCCGCGAAACGCACCTGGCTTGACCGCGCTCCAGCTTTTCGAGGACGAGTTTGTCCTTGTCAGCAGCGGCCCGGAAGCCCTCCCCGCTGATCTGGGTAACGCTTATATCCTGATAGACTGGGGCCCGGAGTTTCGCGCCGATCATATGCTGAACTTTCCAGGGCTTGATGCGCCGCGCCTTCAGTTGGGCATAGGCACCCTCGGCCTGCAATATCTTCGGTCGGTTCCCTCGGCCGGATATTTCCCAAGGCGCGTTGTCGAACCGGAACTTTGCAACGGGTGGCTCAAGCTGGTCGAAACGGCACCCAGATTCGCTTATGCCGCCTATGTCGTGTTCGATGAAAGTGAGGAAGAAGGATATCCAGGTCAGGCCGCTCGGCAGCTTTGCCAGACATCAAGTGCACGCGGCCAGGCACCGAAGCTTTGACAACACGTATTCACGCCTTTGCCGCGATCGGGTTCTAACATTGGATCGAACTCAGCCAGCCCCAGCGCATAGTGAATTTTGACCACCCCCAGAAGGTGACGGGAACAAAAAGGGCCGCCCCAGCAGGACGGCCCTTCGAAAGTTCAGGAGGTCGGGTCGGTTAGATCAATCGACCAGCCGGAGCGAGCGCTCCGCCAAGGGCTGCCCTAACGGGCGATCCCCCCGGTTGTTCCGACACCTCTCTCCAATCTCTTTCTTGACACTGGATCACCTCCTTTTCTATCTGTTGCGGTTGAAAAGAAGCGTGCCACAAGTTGTGCCATTCTCAAAGCGTTTTTTTACACAGGCTGCGCAGTCAGCCGCGCAACGATCACCTTGAACGGGATCAGGGCGATCAGCGCCAGTGAAAGCTTCACCATCCAGTCCGCAAAAGCCAGCGTCACCCAAAGCGGTGCCATCGGGCCGGACAGCATGAAAGGAACAGGTTCCCACGCCCAGTTGATTGCAGCGTCGGCATTGGCGCCGAAGAAGGTGACCGAAGCCGAAAAGGCAAGCGTGAAGAAGATCGCGGTATCCAGTGCCGACCCTACCAGCGTCGACACCAGCGGCGCACGCCACCAGCGACCACCGCGTAGGGAATTGAACACGGTAACATCCGTCAGTTGCGCGATCAGGAAAGCGGTTCCCGATGCAACGGCGATGCGCAGCGGTACGGCAGCATAGGTGAACCCGTCACCCTGCAACATGATCTGGCTGCCGATCAGCGAACAGATGACACCGGTGACAAATCCGGCAAACACGACCTTGCGGGCCGGACCAACGCCATAGACGCGGTTCATGATGTCAGTGACCAGAAAGGCCAGCGGATAGGTGAAAGCACCCCAAGTCAGCAGCCCGTCAAGGATCAGGAACTGGACCAGAATGTTCGAGGCCACAACAATGGCGGCCATGGCAATAATGCCGGGAATAAAGTTACGTTGCATGTTTTGATGCCCGTTTTGACAAGGTAGCGGCGACTTGGCCAAGGGACCGTCCCAAGGCAAGCCGTGCCTTTAGACCTTTGCCTGCGCCCTGTCAATCGGGCAGCAGGTATTCCACAAGTTCGGTCCGCTGCACCGCCAGAAAGTTGTCATCAGAGATCATCGTGGCGCGCAACAGGCCCTGCCCGTCGCGCCAGACCGACAATCCTTCGAGGTTGTCATGCGCGCCCGTTCCGGTTTCGAACAGGGTTTCCTCGGCGCCTGGGTTCTCGTTTACCACGACCCATCGCCGCAGTCGTGATCGGAAACCGACCAAGGATACCTTGCGTTCCAAAACGTAAAACCGCCCATCGGGACCGAAATCCGCGGCAACGGGTTTAAAGCCGCCACGCTGTGGCAGAACAAACGGGGTCGACCATGTGTCGCCATTCCAACGGTAAACCGGAATGTCCCCCTTAGCGGTGCGGTTCTTTTCCGGCAAAGTGTAAAGCCAGCCGCGTCCATCAATGGCCAGAGCTTCGAAAGAACCATTTTCGGCAAGGTTCCGGAACGCATTCGGGCGTGGCAATACGCGCGCGCTGGAGCCCGGCGCAAGGTAATAGGCGACACGGTGCACCCCTTCGAACGAGATGAATATCCCGCTATCCGGCGTCACTGCGATCCCTTCGGAGTCACCTACGCCGCCTTTCATGATGTGTCCTTGGCTGGACAGCACCGGCCATTGACCAAGAACGTGAATATCCGCGATCTGGCCTTCGCTCCGCTCAATCAGCGCAGTCACGATCCGCGCCCGGTCGCTAAGCGCAATCATATGGCGTCCGTCGTCCGAGATGTGAATCGCTGAAAACCCGCCAAACCAGCTTGCTGGATACCGCCAAACGAAACTATTCAGGTGGGCTGCGGATTTCACATCCAGCGCGGCGGCCACCGGGGCAAGAAACAGCGCTACACTCAGTTGGATTGCAAAACGGCGGAGCATTGTTGCGGCAAGTCGGACAGAACGTATTCCCGGCGTTTCTTCGGCGGCGGCGCATTCGGATCGGGTGGCGGCGGGTTCAGGATGTTGTGTACCCATTGACGGGCCTCAGCGCAGCCATCGCCCTTGGGGGGTGGGTCTTGATTCACGCAGCCCTTTGACCCTCTGGGACAGTTCAGTCGCACGTGGAAATGATAGTGATGTCCCCACCAGGGCCTAATCTTGCGCAGATAGTCGCGGTTCCCCTTTTCATCGTCGCACATCTGAACCTTGGCCCCAGGAAACACGAAGATCCGGGCGACGCGCTTGTCTTTTGCCGCTTCGCGCAACAGCGCATGATGCTGCTTGGTCCAGTTTCCGTTGACGTAAGCGCCATTGGAACGACGAAGAGAGATGGACGAGATATTTTCGCGCGACTTGCGGCTCAGGCGCATGTTATCGCCGGGCAACATCCAGACATCGATGTCCAGCCCCAACTGATGACTGCGATGGCCCGAGGTCATCGGCCCGCCGCGTGGCTGGCTGATATCCCCTATATAGAGACCGTTCCATCCCGGCTGGCTGGCTGCAAACCTGCTGAGGTCCTGAACGTAGTCAATCGTCTGCGGATGCCCCCAGTTGCGATTGCGCGACAAGCGCATTGCCTGCCATGTAGGCCCCGTTTCAGGCAGTTGAATTGCCCCCGCAGCACATCCGCGCGAATAACTGCCGAAAGCGGCCGGTTTTTGCTGGGAAGCTTGTTTCTGCGCCCCGAACAACTGCTTTGCCAGCGGTTCTGCCGCCGCAGTGCCTGCAAAAGCAAGCGCAGCCAAAACGATCAAAAAGCGTTTTATTTTCATCTGCTCTGATCCCCTTCAGGTCTCACCCAGCGCATCAGGAATAGACCCAGAATAAACAACAGAACGATGGGTGACACCCCCAGACGAGCGCTACCGGTCACCGTGGTTGCGATCCCGATCAGAAGTGGCGCAGCAAAGGCGGTGGCACGACCCGACAGACCATAAAGGCCAAAGCTCTCGACGGGGGTTGCCGGGTCCGTATGCCGGACCATCATCGACCGGCTACAGGACTGTAGAATGCCGCCCATGCCTCCGATCAGGATACCGCAGCCAAAGAAAACCACATCCGGCAAGCCTGACCCTTCGGACATGGCGATACCGAAAATCTGGGACCGGTCCATTGAGACGATGGTGATGCAGACAAGGATCAACACCCAGATCGCAACGATAATCACGGGCTTGGGGCCATATTTCTTATCCAGTTTGCCGCCCACCCAGGAAAAGGCCGCTGCGGCCAGAACGCTGACGATGCCGAAAACACCGATCTTGATCAGGTCCCATTCCAACACCAGCCGGGCATAGACCCCGCCAAAACTGTAAAGCCCGTTCAGCGCATCCCGATAGAACATGGATGAGCCCAGGTAACTGGCCAAACTGGTGCGATGGCGCAGGTTAGACACTGATTTTGCCAACAGTCGCAGCGCCTCGGCAACGCTGCCCTTTTTGTTTTTCGGTTCGTCGTCATGGACCCAAAGGAAGTAGGGCACCATGAACAGAATGAACCACCCAGCAGTAAACGGGCCAACAAAGCGCGTGCCCTGCTGTTGCGACGCATCCAGCCCAAACAAGGGGTCCATTCCGATCAGCGTTTTGCCGTTGGCCTGCTCCACAAACAGCGCAAGCATGATCGCCAGCGAGATCAGGCCACCGAAATAGCCAAAAGCAAAGCCCGAGCCGGAGATTTCGCCCACTTCGCTGTCATCACCCAGATCGGGCAGTTGGGAATTGATGAAAATCAGGGCGTACTCCGCACCGATGAAACCCAGACCGAAGGCAGACAGCATCAACCACATGTTCGAGCCATCGGGCATCGTGTACCAAAGCGCGCCGGAACCTACGGCGTACATCACGGAAAAGGCGAATATCCAGGGGATGCGCCGACCCGACACATCAGCCATCGCCCCCATCAGCGGCGCACCGAAGGCAATAATCAAACCGACTATGGTCATGCAGTTGGCCCAGACCACCTGTGCCTGTGCGTCTGCAGACCCTGCGTCCAGGCCGGATGCCAGATAATACTCCGCAGCGACGCCTGCGAAATAAGGGCCGAACACGAACGTTACCAAAAGGGTGTGATAGGGCTGACTGGCCCAATCGAAGAACCACCAGCCCCAGATACGCCTGCGCTTGGATATTTCTGCCATTTCTGCCCCTGTTTTCTTGTTGCGGTCATAAAACGGGGCTTTGGGGCAATTCGCAAGCGCAGAGTTCAGCCTACTTGCTCTTTGCTGAAAGGGTGCTTAGGTCTCGTCCAACAAGAAAACGGAGACCCCATGCTGTCGCTGATCCAAATCCTGCTGCTGATTCTGGACATTGTCTGGTTCATCATTCTGGCCCATGTGATCATGAGCTGGCTGATCAACTTTCAGGTGCTCAACCTGCACCAACAACTGGTCGCACAAATCTGGTACGGGTTAAATCGCATTTTAGAGCCTATTTACGGGCCGATCCGCCGCGTTCTACCTAATATGGGTGGGTTGGATTTGACCCCGCTGGTGGTGCTGATCGGCGTCTATGCCTTGCGGATCATCCTAATCAACAACGCGCCCTATTTCTACTGACCACTTGTTCACTGAATCTTAGTATGTGATTGTCCTGTCTTAAGAGCAGATAAACCTTAAAACAGGGCGCCCCCGCATATGTTCGACGCCGCACCCCTGCTGCGAGATGTCTTTGGATTCGACGCCTTCCGCCCTGGGCAGGAAGAGATTGTCGACGCCGTGAAGGCAGGTGAAAACGTGCTGGCGATCATGCCCACGGGTGGCGGTAAATCCTTATGTTTTCAACTGCCTGCCCTGCTCCGCGACGGGGTGACGGTGGTTATATCTCCACTCATAGCCCTGATGCGCGATCAGGTACGCGGCTTGCAAGAGGCCGGGGTCGAGGCCGGTGCGCTGACATCCGGCAACACGCCCGAGGAAACCGAGGCCGTTTGGGATGCGCTGGAGGACGGGCGGCTGAAGCTGCTTTACATGGCGCCCGAACGTCTGGCTGCCGGGTCTGCGCTTGGGATGCTCAATCGGATCAACGTCAGCCTGATCGCTGTGGACGAAGCCCATTGCGTCAGTCAATGGGGGC
The DNA here is from genome assembly GCF_056542305.1 of Ruegeria sp. AD9. Lineage (NCBI taxonomy): Bacteria > Pseudomonadati > Pseudomonadota > Alphaproteobacteria > Rhodobacterales > Roseobacteraceae > Ruegeria > Ruegeria sp. AD9. Next base: position 47,028 of record NZ_JBQFZP010000009.1, on the reverse strand, counting down.
ATGACTTTCGCCCTGATTACCTGCGGATCGGAGAGTTGCGGCGCGCCCTGAAAGTGCCGCTGGCCGCGTTTACCGCCACGGCGGACGCCGAAACGCAGGATGAGATTGTCGAAAAACTGTTCGATGGCATTGAGCCGCGCAAATTTCTGCGCGGATTTGACCGGCCAAACATTCATCTGGCCTTTGCCGCAAAGGACGGGCCGCGCAAGCAGATCCTTGATTTCGCAGATGCGCGCAAAGGCCAGTCCGGCATCGTTTATTGCGGCACCAGAAACAAAACCGAGGTGATTGCTCAGGCCCTGCGCGCCGAGGGACACTCGGCCTGCTACTATCACGGTGGAATGGACCCCGAAGATCGCCGCATTGTCGAAACCCGTTTCGCGCGTGAGGACGGGTTGATCGTCGTCGCCACAGTGGCTTTTGGCATGGGCATCGACAAACCCGATATCCGTTGGGTCGCCCATGCGGACCTGCCCAAATCGATCGAAGCCTATTATCAGGAAATCGGACGCGCCGGACGCGATGGCGGCCCGGCCGAAACGCTGACCCTGTTCGGCCCCGATGACATTCGCCTGCGGCGTTCACAAATTGACGAGGGTCTAGCGCCGCCCGAGCGCCGCATGGCCGATCATGCGCGCCTGAACGCCTTGCTGGGTCTGGCCGAAGCCTTGGAATGCCGCCGTCAGACATTGTTAGGTTACTTTGGCGAGACCACAGGGCCCTGCGGCAAATGCGATCTGTGCGACAGCCCACCCGAAGTTTTCGACGGCACAACTCCGGTACGTATGGCCCTGTCCGCGATCCTGCGGACCGAGGAGCGGTTCGGTACAGGCCATTTGATCGATATCCTGTTGGGAAACGAGACCGACAAAATCCGCGCCCGCCGCCATGAGGATTTGTCCACTTATGGCATCGGAAAGGATTGGACGCGCCCGCAATGGCAGGCCATTTTCCGGCAGATGATGGGCCACGATCTGGTCCGCCCCGACCCCGACCGTCACGGCGCATTGCGCATGACCGAGGCGGCCAGACCGATCCTGAAAGGCGAGGCGCAAATCAACCTACGCAAGGATACGTTGCGCAATGCGGTACGTCGGCCTGCGGTCAAGGCAATGGTTTCCGAAGAGGACGCCCCGCTGCTGTCCGCGCTCAAGGCCAAACGCCGTGCCCTGTCTGAAGCTGCACGTGTTCCGGCCTATGTGATCTTTCCCGACCGCACGCTTATCGAGATGGCCGAAAAGCGCCCTGTAACGCTGGACGATATGGCCCGGATCGGCGGTGTTGGCGCCAAAAAGCTGGAACGCTATGGCGATACGTTCCTTGAAGTAATCGCGGGCGAAGCAAGAAGCGTTCATCCGGCGCGCCGAAAACTGGCTGGACGCAATCAGGGTGAGATTTACGACCGTTTGATGGAAGTTCAGTCCTTGCTGTCGCGCGGTCCAGCCGGGATCGACAAGCCCCTGACCTGCTCGGCCTCACAATTGGCAAAAGTTGCGCAACTGCGCCCCGATGATCCCCGTGGAATTGCACAGGTGCTGGGTGATCGACGTCACGAAAGGTTTGGCGCCGCTTTTCTGGACGTGCTGCGTGAGGCGGGCTAGATACCCCCGAACAGGCAAGAAAGAGGGCGGATATGCTGATCGTGATTTCCCCGGCCAAACGGCTGGACTGGGCAGAGCGGAATGTCGGGGTAACGCAGCCCGATTTTCAGGAGGATGCGATCCGGCTGTCCAAAACCGCTCGCAACCTGACGCTGGGTGATCTGAAGAAACTGATGGACCTGAGCGACGATCTGGCACGCCTGAACCGCGACCGGTATCGCGCTTTTTCGGATGCACCCGACGCCAAGGTCACACGCCCGGCTGCGCTTGCTTTTGCTGGCGACACATATCAAGGGCTTGAAGCTGCTTCGCTGGACGAAGACGAGCTGTTATGGGCGCAAGACCACTTGCGCATCCTTTCCGGCCTTTATGGAGTGTTGCGGCCACTCGACGCGATACAGCCCTACCGGCTTGAGATGGGCAGCAAGCTGAAAACCCGAAGAGGGAAGAACCTTTACGAATACTGGCGCGATCAGCTCAGCAAGGCACTGAACGCGCAAGGAGCCGAAATTAACAGCGACATTCTGGTGAATTGTGCCAGTCAGGAGTATTTTGGTGCGGTGGATTTGAATGCCCTGAACCTGCGCGTCATCACACCGGTCTTCATGGAAGATAGGGGCGGCACCCCAAAGATTGTGAGCTTTTTTGCCAAAAAGGCACGCGGTGCCATGGCGCGGTATGTCATCCAACACCGCCTGACCGATCCTAAGGCGCTGCTGGATTTCGACAGTGGCGGCTATGAATACCGCCCTGATCTGTCGGAAGCGGATAAGCCCGTTTTCGTCAGACCATATGCGGCCTGAAACCCAGGTCACTTGAACTTGCAACCCGGTGTTAATCGCCTGAAGAGTCCGCCAGGCGAGGTTGGGTCCGGGTTTGCGCCACGCTCACGCCGGGCTTTGGCGCCGGGCATGGTGTCTGCGACCGAGCAGACGCAATCGGGTTGGTGTTGCAGGATCATCTGGTGAATGCGGTTCTTGTGTAGCGGTTTGGTCAGGTAGTGGTCCAAGCCGGCTGACAGAATTCCCTGATCATCCCCCGCCATGGCATGGGCCGTCAGGGCAACGATTGGAACGTGGCGACCAGTTGAAACCTCGAGCCTGCGAATTTCCGCTGTTGCCTGTTTGCCGTCCATCTTCGGCATGGAAATATCCATGAAGATCAGATCCGGCTCGAACTCCTGATAGATCTCAACCGCTTCAATCCCATTCGAGGCAAAGCGAAGATCGATATTCAGATCCTTGACCATCTTCTTCAGGATCAATTGGTTGGTGCGGTTGTCCTCGGCGGCAAGAACCCTCATGTGTCGGGGGTGCACAGATTCAGAATCTTGCTTTTTAGAGACTGTTTTGTCCACATCCAGAGCGCCCCTTTCCAACGATGTGCCGTCGAGTGCCATCAGCCTGCCATACAACTCGGATCGAGGGATGGGTTTCTGCAAGACACCGTCGATCAGGTCACGGGCAGGATGCGCGTGAATCAAACCGGGGCTTGCAGACATCACGACCACCGGAATGTCACCCCACCCGCGATCCCTGAGCGCGACCGCAAGATCCAGCCCATCCATATCCGGCAGATCGTGGTCACAAAGAACCAGATCAATCTGATCATTCATCTGTGACAGCGCCTCGGTCCCCGACGTGCAAACCGTCACCTCAGCCCCCAGTCGCCCAAGCTGTTTGGCAAGAATGGCCCGGTTCACGGCAAGATCTTCGACCAGCAGGACATGTTTCAAACAATCCGCCAGGTTCGGAGGTTCGGGTCGCGGGCCTTCTACCGTGGGCAGTGTCACGCGAAAACCGAAACAGGATCCCTGGTCCGGCTCGCTTTCGACCCAGACCGTGCCACCCATCAAGGTGATCAGCCGCTTGGTGATGGCAAGGCCAAGCCCGGTGCCTTCAAATTGGCGGTTACGCTCGTCTTCGACTTGATTGAACTCGCCAAAAATATGGCCGGTTTTTTCTGCGTCGATTCCAATACCGGTATCTTCGATCGCAACATGGATATCACAGATCTGCGCATCCGGATTGGGCACCCCTGTCACCCGGACCAGCACATACCCTTCGGAGGTGAACTTGACGGCGTTGCCGACCAGATTGGTCAGAACCTGCCGTATCCGACCAGGATCGCCCACAAAAAGGGTTGGCAAGAACAAGTCGTAATCAACCAGCAATGTTAGGCCTTTATCGCGCGCACTGGGCTGTAGCAGCATCGCAACCTCAAGAATGCAGCGTTCAAGATCGAACTGCTCCGGGTGCAGAGCCAGCTTGTCCGCCTCAATCTTGGAATAATCCAGCACGTCGTTGATGATCACAAGCAACGCCTCGCCCGAATTGCGGATCGTGTTGACGTATAGCCGCTGCTCTTCGTCCAGCGTTGTCTCGTCCAGCAATTCGGACATGCCAACGATGCCGTTCATCGGAGTACGGATTTCATGGCTCATATTGGCCAGAAAGGCCGACTTGGCCCGGTTTGCCGCTTCGGCTCGCTCGCGCGCCGCCTTAAGCTCGATTTCATGCCGGACCGACGCTGTGATGTTGAGAGCAAGGCTCACCATATCATTGCCGCTGCCGCGCTGGTCGATCAGGCGGATATAGTGACCGTTCCAAAGCTGCATAACGATTGGAGGCGGGTTGGCGCGGCTCCAGCGGGCCAGCATTCTGTCCTGCCAGTCTTCCGCGGATTCGTCCCCGATATCGACAATACCTTCTGACGTCAGCAAATGCAGAATGCGCGGGTATGATATTCCCGGCGCGACTTCGTCCAGACCTTCAAAAACGCTCAGATACGCGGTGTTTGCGCCGATCAGCCGGTTGTCACCGTCAAAAAAGGCAAATCCGTCCTGTATTGTCTGAATCGAGTGCCACAAGCGGCGTTCGGCAACCTCGATCTTGGCGTTGGCCACGCAGAGGTCGGATTTGACCTTTTCGTTTTCATCCCGAACGGTTTCAACCTCAGCCTGCGTTTCGCCAATTCGTTTGGTCAATGCCATGGCATGTTGACCCAGTTTGCGATTGGCTGCCGAAAGCTCGGCCTGTTTCAGGGCCAGCATCCGTTCAGCTGCCAAACGCGCGCGCCGTTCCTGTGCCAATTTATGTGCAAGAGTCATTTGATTGATTCCAGAACGCTCTGCGCACAGCATCCCGGCAGAGGATGAAAAACTGTTTAAGCCGTTGCACAACAGGCGCACGCCATGCAACGCTGTGCCCAAAGAGGAGGGCACCATGCGCCGCTTTGTTTTTATTTCAATAACTTACATCATTTCACTTTTAGTCTTGCCCAGCGCCACCCAGGCGCAGGATGCAGTGCCTGATTTCCGCTATGTCACGACGCGGGACGCAGATTTTTACGGCTCGGATCTGGATGCCCTTTTCGATACCGATCTGAAGTCCTGCATTCAGGCCTGTTCCGCCAATACGCTTTGCACTGCGTTCACCTACAACACCCGATCCAATGCCTGTTTTCCAAAAAGCGGTGTAAACCGGCAAGAGGCCTATCAGGGGGCAGTATCTGCGCAGAAAGTAACTACCCCAGATCAGACCCAAGCATTGGCTGATGCGCGTGCAAACGCGTTAAGCGCACTTGGTGCCGCCGACCTGAAGCAAGCCGTTGATCAGGCGCGCGATCTGGGCTTTGTTCATATGGCGCAAGGTAACGACCTGCAGGTTGTTCTGGACGCGGCACGCAGCGCCGGCAGCCCGCGACTGGCAATGATTTGGACTGGTGTGGCCGTATCGCTCAGTGACGCGCCCGATCTATGGGTGGAATACGCGCGCTTGTTATTGGCGATAAACCCTACGGACCGGAGTGAAGGGCGCGATCTGCACAACCGTGCGCTGAATGCCGCAACCAATGGCTATTTGCGCGCGGACGCTCCCGGCACGCAGATTGCCGCCCTGATGACATTGGCCCGCGCCCTGGAAGAGGTCGAGCGCGGGCGCGATATGATCCCCGTGCTGCGGCTGGCCCAGGAAATCCAACCGCGCGAGGATGTACTGGCCGCGCTGAATGATGCCATCGGGAAATACGGGTTTCGCGTGGTCGACAGTTCTGTTGAAAGCGACGCCGCCGCGCCGCGGATCTGTGTTGAGTTTTCGGAACCGCTGGTCAAGGCAGGGGTCGACTATGACCCGTTTGTCCAGCGCAATGATGACGGGTTGGTGGTACAGGCTGAGGGCAGGCAGCTTTGCGTTGACGGTGTCGCCCATGGTCAGCGTTATCACCTGACGCTACGCGAAGGCTTGCCCTCCGCCTCGGGCGAGGCGCTGAACCGCAATGTTGAGCTTGCCCATTACGTGCGAGACCGGGCGCCTTCGGTCCGGTTTCCCGGGCGCAGCTACGTTCTGCCGAAATCCGCTGATGCTGCGTTGCCCGTTGAAACGGTCAACGTCACCGAGCTGAACTTGATCCTGCGGAGGGTCAGCGACCGGAACCTGTTGCGCGCGGTTCAGCAGGATTTCTTCGGTCGCCCGCTCAGTGAATGGCAGGAAGCAGAATTTTCCGATGAAATTGCCGAGGATATCTGGACCGGTACCGCCGAAGTGGCCAACGAACTGAACCAGACCATGACGGCGCGCCTGCCAATAGCCGAGGCGATCGCGGATCAGCCCGCCGGCATCTATGCGCTGACCGCCCGTGTTCCGGGGGCTGATCCCTATGACGACCCGGGCGCAACGCAATGGTTTGTTCTGTCCGATCTTGGGATCAGCAGCGTGCTTGGCACCGATGGATTGCACGTCACGGTGCGCGGGTTGAGCGACGCGGCACCCCGTGAAGGTGTCGAGGTTTCACTGGTCACAAGCGCAAATGCGGTCATCGCCCAAGCGCGAACGGATGAATCAGGTTATGTCATGTTCGATCCCGGCCTGACACGGGGCAAGGGGGCAAGTGCGCCCGCGCTGGTGATGGCATCGACCGGGGACAGCGACTTCAGCTTTCTATCCCTGACCGATCCTGCCTTTGACCTGTCAGATCGTGGTGTTGAAGGGCGTGCACCTGCGGGGCCGGTCGATGTTTTTCTAGCCACGGATCGCGGCGCATATCGGGCCGGAGAGGTGATACACCTCACCGCCTTGTCGCGCGATGGTGAGGCGCAGGCTATCGAGGGCCTGCCCCTGATTGCGATCCTGTATCGCCCTGACGGCGTGGAATACCGCCGAACCGTCTCGGATGGCGGCGTCGCCGGGGGGCATATCTTTGCCCTGCCTGTTGCGGCAGATGCACCACGCGGCGCTTGGCGGATCGAGATCAGGTCTGATCCCAAAGGCGATGCGCTGGCGCGACAAACAGTGCTGGTAGAAGACTTCCTGCCGGAACGTATAGATTTTGAGCTGACCCTGCCGGACGCGCCCCTCCGTCCTGGCGACAGCCCTCCGCTTTCGATCGACGCGCGCTATCTGTTTGGTGCGCCGGGGTCGGACCTGAGCATCGACGGTCAGGTTATCGCACGCCCGGCGGACACAGTGCCGGGCTACGACGGGTATCGCTTTGGCCGCTATGACGCCGAGACATCGATCAAAAGCACCTATTTTGGTGACACGCGTACAGATGCAAACGGCAAAGCATCGATTGCCGTTGAAATCCCTGTGTTAGAGACGGAAAGGAAACCAATTGAAGCCGAGGTTATTGCGCGACTGGCTGACGGCTCAGGCCGCCCTGTTGAACGTCGCCTGAGCGTTCCTGTCCTGCCGCCGCAACCTGTGATCGGTGTCAAACCCCTGTTCGAGGACGTACTCCCCGAAGGTACCGAGGCCGCGTTTCAGATCATCGGCCTTGCACCCGACCTGAGCCCCAGCCCGATGCGCCTGCGCTGGACGCTGAACAAGATCGAAACGCGGTATCAATGGTATCAGCTTTACGGAAACTGGAATTGGGAACCGACAACCAGACGCACTCGCGTTGCCACCGGAGAGATTGACGTCGCCACTATTCCTTTGACGTTGTCCCAGCCCGTGGACTGGGGCCGTTATGAACTGGTGGTCCAACGTATTGATGGCACCTTTACGGAAACCGCTGTCGATTTCCACGCAGGCTGGTATCAGGCCGCAGATGCTTCGACCACGCCTGACCGGCTTGAGATGTCGCTGGATCGCGACAGCTATCGCGCCGGGGAAACCGCACAGCTGCGCATTGTTCCGCGCATGGCAGGTATCGCCCAGGTCGAAGTGCTGTCGAACCGCCTGATCCATCGCCAGATGGTTGCCGTAGAGGAGGGCGAGACAGTTATCCCGATAGAGGTGACAGAAGATTGGGGGGCAGGTGCCTATGTCACGGCCACGGTGATCCGACCGGTGGATGTTGCGGCCGGTCAGAACCCGGCACGCGCCATGGGCGTCGCCTATGCTGCCATTGATCCTGCGGATCGCACGCTGTCGGTTGCCATTGATGTGCCCGAGGTAACCTCGCCCCGTCAAACACAGAAGGCCCTTGTTAGGGTCGAAAATTTTATAAGCGATGATCCAGTGTGGCTGACCCTTGCCGCAGTGGATGTGGGCATCCTCAACCTGACGGGGTTCGAAAGCCCAAACCCGCAAGAGTACTATTTCGGGCAACGTCGGCTGGGTGTGGACCTGCGTGATGTTTACGGCCGGCTGATCGACGGCATGAACGGAGCGATGGGTACGGTTCGCTCTGGCGGCGACAATGACAACGGGATGCGCCGCCAATCCCCGCCACCGACGCAAGATCTGATGGCGGTGTTCAGCGGCCCGGTTCAGGTCGGTGCGGATGGAAAGGTTGAGGTCGACATCCCCCTGCCCGCCTTCAATGGTACGGTCCGACTGATGGCCGTCGCGTGGTCACAAAAAGCCGTCGGGCAGGCCGAGGCGGACATGATCGTCCGCGACCCGGTGGTGGTTACGGCCAGTCTGCCGCGGTTTCTGGCCCCAGGCGATCAAAGCCGGATGCGTCTTGAGATCGTCCATGCGGATGGCGCATCCGGAGACATAGCGCTTGGCCTGACCACCACTGGTGGGCTGGAACTAGGCCCGGTACCAGCACGCTTTCAGCTGGAGGATGGTGGTAAAGCGGTGTTCGACATCCCTGTTACAGCCCATGTCATTGGCGATCCAGAGATCAGCGTTTCCATCACCACGCCAGACGGGCGCGATCTGTCGCAAACCCTGCGGATGCCGGTGCGGGCCAACGATCGCGTAATTGCCCGGACACGGCGCTTTGCGCTGGGTGCGGGTGACAGCTTTCTGTTTTCGCAGGATGTTTTTGATGGGTTTCAACCCGGCTCGGCCAAGGCCATCCTGTCCGCCGGAGCACTAGCAAAGTTCGATATACCCGGCCTGCTGGATCAGTTGAACCGTTACCCTTATGGCTGCACCGAGCAGATCACCAGCAAGGCGCTGCCGCTGCTTTACCTGTCATCTGTTGCGCAGGCCTCGGGGCTGGGCAATGACCCGGAGGTGAATCAACGCATCACGGAATCAATCCGAAGCATCCTGTCTCGTCAGGCTGCGAACGGTGCCTTTGGCCTGTGGCGCGCAGGCAACGGTGATTTCTGGCTGGACGCCTATGTGACCGATTTCCTGTCGCGCGCCCGTGCGCAGGGGAACCCGGTGCCGGATCGGGCTTTTGCGCAGGCCATGGATAACCTGCGCAATCGGGTCAATTATGCGCCGGATTTCGACGAAGGTGGCCAGGATATCGCTTATGCCCTGATGGTTCTGGCGCGGGAAGGCGCGGCGGCGATGGGCGATCTGCGCTATTATGCGGATGTCAAAGGGGATGCTTTCGACACGCCGTTGGCCGCCGCACAACTGGGCGCTGCGCTGGCGTCGTACGGGGACCAGACCCGCGCAGACGCGATGTTCGCCCGTGCGGCGCGGATGCTGCACCAGGTGCCGAACGATCAGGAAAACCACTGGCGCGCGGATTACGGCACCCGCCTGCGGGATGCGGCGGGCCTGCTGACCCTGGCGGTAGATGCAGGCAGCGAGGCGATTGACCGCAACGCATTGATCCAACGGGTAAGCACGGGCCGCACTCCCCTGTCCACGCAAGAGGCCACATGGTCCCTGCTGGCGGCGCACGCGCTGGTGTCTGATCCATCCGGCTCCGGCTTGACGGTCAATGGCGTGTCAGTTTCCGGCCCCTTTGTTCAGGTACTACAATCCGGGCAGGCGGAAGAGGTCAACATCACTGCAACCGACGGTCAGACAACCGATATCACCCTGACGGTGACCGGGATCCCCGAGGATCCGCCTGGGGCCGGTGGCACCGGCTATGCTATTGAACGGCAGTATTATTCGATGGACGGCGATCTGATTGACGCGGGCCGATTTGCCGTGGGGGACCGGTTCGTCACGGTTCTGACGGTCACGCCGTTTGAAAGGGGTGGGGCGCGTCTGATGGTGGACGATCCTCTTGCCGCCGGGATCGAGATCGACAACCCGAACCTGCTGCGATCGGGCGATGTACGGTCGCTGGACTGGTTGAATCTGTCTGATGCCACGCATACCGAGTTCCGATCGGACAGGTTCCTGGCTGCGGTTGACCTGTCGGGGCACCAGACCGTGACGCTGGCTTACGTCGCCCGTGCCGTCACACCGGGCGTGTTCCACCATCCGGCGGCCTCGGTCGAAGATATGTACCGCCCCCAGAACCGCGCACGAACGGCGACGGGACGGGTCGAGGTGCAGTGACCGGCCATCGTTCATATCCTTGTTTGGGCGGCGCTCATGCCTAGGGTGCCGCGCCTGTTATTTGCGCTGGCCGGTGCCCTCTATCTGGCGGCGTTGGCGCGGGATGGTGTCGACCGCTGGGTCGACGCCACGGTGCTGCCGCCCGTTCTGACTGAAACTTCGGTCGAGATGCGGGATCGTAACGGTGACCTCCTGCGTGTGTTTCCGGTTGCAAATGGCATCTGGAGGCTGCAGCCCGGCGCGGTCGATCCCAATTTCACCACCATGCTGGTCCGGTACGAAGACAAACGTTTCTGGACCCACGCGGGCGTGGACCCTGTCGCGTTGCTGCGCGCAGCCGGGCAAAGCCTTTGGAATGGGCGCGCGGTTTCAGGCGGTTCAACCCTGACCATGCAGGTCGCGCGGCTGATCGAAGATGGATCGACCGGACGCTGGAGTGGAAAATTTCGACAGATTAGGGTCGCATTGGCGTTAGAGCGGCAGCTGAGCAAGACACAGATCCTGAACCTCTACCTGACCCATGCCCCCTATGGCGGCAATCTGGAAGGTATCCGTGCCGGTGCCCGCGCATGGTTCGGCAAAGAAGCGACCCGGTTGACTGCCGCACAGGCGGCCCTACTGATCGCTTTGCCGCAATCCCCGGAAGCGCGACGCCCGGATCGCAGACCCGAGGCAGCCCAAATTGCCCGAGATCGGATTTTGCACAGATTGGAGCGCCACGGCGTATTGACCAAGGCTGAGATGCACGCAGCCCTGACGGAAACCATTCCTGATCGAATGATCCCGTTTCCGCGCCTTGCACCCCATCTGACCGACCGCGTGAAAGGCCAAACCCTTGCAAACGGTGTATTTGATCTGACCCTGGATGCAGGGGTGCAAGCCCGGTTGGAAACTTTGGTCGCTCGGGCCGCGGCGCGCATAGGGCCGCGCGTGTCCGGAGCCCTGATCGTAGCAGATCATCGCGACGGCAAGATTTTGGCCTCGGTCGGGTCAGCCGGGTATCAGGATGCACGACAAGGGTTCGTGGATATGACCCAAGCCGTGCGGTCGCCCGGATCGACGCTGAAACCTCTGGTTTACGGGCTGGCATTCGATCAGGGGTTGGCCCATCCGGAAACCCTGATCAGCGACAGCCCGGTGATGTTCGGGCGTTACGCCCCGCGAAACTTCGATGGCGTTTTCCGGGGCGATGTAAGGGTTCGGGACGCGTTGCAATTGTCGCTGAATATCCCTGTCGTGCGCCTGACACACGAGCTGGGCCCTGCGCGCGTGATGGCGGCATTGCGGACAGCAGGATCAGAACCGCGCCTGAGCAGTGGTACACCCGGATTGGCAATATCCTTGGGTGGTGTCGGGCTGAGCCTGCATGATCTTGTACAGATCTACGTGACGCTGGCCGCTGGTGGGCAAGGCCCGATCCTGCGCCATGACGCTCTGGCTGATGCACGGCTCACCTCTCGTGTTTTGTCCGAAACCTCGGCATGGCAGATTGCGGATGTCCTATCCGGGATCACACCACCCACGGGCAGCACTTCAGGGACGCTGGCCTTCAAAACGGGGACCTCTTATGGGCACCGCGATGCCTGGGCCATTGGCTTTGACGGGCAACATGTCATCGGGGTCTGGCTGGGACGCGCGGATGGCACACCTGTTCCCGGCGCATTCGGAGGGGACGTTGCCGCGCCGCTTCTGACCGAGGCTTTTGGCCTGTTGAAACCCGAACTCACGCCCTTGCGCCCACCGCCGCCATCAACACTGTTGGTTGGCGCGGCGCAATTGCCGCAACCGTTGCAACGTTTCCGGCCCCGCGCGGCGGCTTTCGAAACGGACCAAACCGCACCTGATCTGTTGTTTCCACCGGAAAACGCTCTGTTAGAGACTTTCGGTAGCCCTCTGACAGTGAAACTACGCGGTGGTGTCGGGCCGTTCTCCGTTCTGACTAACGGCGTGCCTGTATTGACCGGGCAACGGCAACGAGAATTCGAAATTCCCAATCCCGGACCCGGATTTACCTCGCTTGTTGTGGTGGATGCACAGGGCCAATCCGACCGGGCCTCGTTCCGGATCGACCAGAGCGCGCCCGGTTCCCGTTAAAAAACAGCAACGGGCCAGCGTTAACGCCGCCCTTCCCGCAGCCAACCACCTAGCAGGAACCCCCCAGCCAGCAGCAAGACAAGCCAGGGTGGCAGCAACCCGGCCTGCGTGACATCCCGCGTTTCATACGCGTTGCGTGGGGTCAGCCCGATCCAGCCCCGACCGGCGGCGGGGCGTCCGGCGCGCACGTTGCGGATCGATGGCAGCCCATCTTCCAGCCGGATCACACCGCCCCGCAACCCGGCCAGCACCGGTTCGAGGACATCACCTGTCGCGATGGTACGCTCGAACTCTTTCGGTGCAGCAGGGCCAAGGCCGATCACAGCCATGTGGTCACCTTCCTGCAAGCGATAAAGGCCGATCTCAGGGCCGTAATACTGCGCTTCAAACCGACCCGGAGAAACCTCTTTCAAAGTAATCTCCAACGTCTCGCCATTCGGCAAGGTGACTGTTACAGGGCCGACCTCTGTCCCAAGCGTCTGACGAATGATGCGCATGGACTGACCGTTGGCCTCGGCCCACAACGCCTCTTCTTCCAGTTCCGGTTCTTTCATCATCCAATGGGCCAGCCTGCGCAACAACTCCAGCTGCGGGCCACCTCCTTCGAAACCGCGACTCCAAAGCCAGGCGTGGTCGGACGCAAGCATCGCAACGCGCCCTTCGCCAACACGGTTCAGGACAAGCAGCGGACGATCCTCGACCCCGGTCATCAGCACGTCGCCCGAGCGGTGTTTCACGTCGATCTGACGCAACCACGCCCCCCAATCCTCGGACTCTCCAAGATTGGTCGTGACCGGGTGACGATGCCCCAGATCACTGACCATCGGCACATATCGTTCCTCGATCACCCGCGCGGTTGGCTGGGCCGGCAGAACTGGCGCCAAGGGAGAGCGGAAGATGCTGTCGGCACCGGCGAAATCGGGACCGGCGGCAACCAGGACCGCGCCGCCTTCGTTGATGTAGCTTGTGACATTGTCCAGATAGATCGCAGGCAGAATCCCGCGCCGCTTGTAGCGGTCAAAGATGATCAGGTCGAAATCGTTGATCTTTTCCAGAAACAACTCGCGAGTCGGAAAGGCGATCAGCGACAGCTCGTCAACGGGCACACCGTCCTGCTTTTCAGGCGGGCGCAGGATAGTGAAATGCACCAGATCAACAGAACTGTCAGATTTCAACAAGTTACGCCACGTGCGACCACCCGGATGCGGTTCACCCGAGACCAGCAGCACACGCAGGCGGTCCCTTACGCCGTTCATCTGGATCAGGGCCGTGTTGTTGCGATCAGTCAACTCGCCTTCAGCCTGAGGGACAGAAAACTGGATCACGTTGCGCCCACCATGGGGCAAAGTGACGGGCAGTTCGACATCGCGACCGATTGGAATGCTGAACTGCTCGGGCTCGCCCCCATCCACCGAAATTTCCAACGGCGCTGATGTTGCACCTGCAGGGGCTGCTCCGCTGTCCTCCACGCGCAGGGTCAACGTCACCGATTCACCAATGATGGCGAAAGCAGGGGCGTTTCGGACAATAAGCCTGCGATCCCAGTCGCTTTCCCGCCCCGTTTGCAGCAGGTGCATCGGTGCGGGCAGATCCAGGGCCTGATCGACATCATGCACAATCCCGTCGGACACCACGAGGATACCGGCGATGCGCGCGCGCGGCTCTTCCGCCAGGGCTTCGTTCAGGGCTGCCATGATCTGCGTGCCCTCATCGCCTTCACCATCGCCGACCCGGATGCGTCGCAGTTCTGTATTGTCGCGTGCCTCGATCTCAGCGGCCAGATCTTCTGCGGCCATTGCCGTTTGTACCACCCGGTCTGAAAGCGTCTGGCTGGCGCTTTCATCCTCGAACATCAGAACGATATCTGTCAGCGGTGCACGATCCTCAATCTGGTAGACCGGGCCGGACAGCGCAGCGATGATCACCAGCACCGCCAACCCACGCAAGGCCCATCCCGACAATCCGCGCCACAAGGCCAGCGCGACCCCGGCCACGGCAATCATACCCACGACAAGCAGTATCGCCCACGGGATCAGCGGATCAAAGATGACGGTTCCTGTCATTGTCCCAACCTGTCCAGAAGGGCGGGCACGTGAACCTGATCGGATTTGTAGTTCCCCGTCAGCACATGCATCACCAGATTGACACCAAAACGATTGGCCAACTCGCGTTGCCTTTCCCCGGCATAACCGCGCCCGACGGGCAACAGGGCCTGCCCGTTGCGATCCACCGCCCAGGCACCGGCCCAGTCATTGCCGCCAATGACCACCGGCGTCACATTGTCGTTCAGATTGCGGAAGGGCATCCCGTCGATCTGTTCTGCATCCAGCGGCGCGGCTTCGACCCAAACCTCGGTGCCTGAATATCGGCCCGGAAAATCCTGTAGCAGGTAGAACGTGCGTGTCAGAACATGATCGCGCGGAATCGGCTCTAATGCGGGTATATTCAGCGGTCCGGCCAGTTGTTGCAGTTTGCGGCCATTTGGGCTGGAGGCACCGAAACCCGCGATATCCGCGTCACGCGTGTCAAACAGGATCATCCCTCCGGACCGCAGATAGGCGTTCAGCTTGACATAGGCCTCGGCCGAAGGTTGCGACTGGTTCGCCGAGATCGGCCAATAAAGCAACGGAAAGAACGCCAGTTCATCCCGTTCCAGATCAACGCCGATGGGGTCTGCCGGTTCAACCGATGTGCGATAGAGGAGGGTTTGACCAAGCCCCCGCAACCCGGCTTGCGCAATATCATCTACTTGCGCATCGCCAGTCAGGACATGCGCCAATACCAGTTCGTGGGTCGCAGCCAATGCAAACTCGGTGTCCTCAGGCGTTTGTGCGTGACCTTCGGGTACCAGAAGGAAACCGGCCAGCGCCAAGGCCGTCGTCCGGGCCAGACCCAACCTGCCCGACAAAGCAAGCGATGCAATAACATCGATCGTCAGCAAAACCAGCGCAAGGCTGAGCAACAGACCGCCGAGCGGCATTTCCGTGCTGACCTCCTGCCCTTTGATCGGCACATTTGCGGGCCAGACAACAGGACGCAGCTGAGTTTCTTCCGAGACGACGTTCAACGCCAGCTTCTGCTTGCCACTTTCATAAAGACCCGGGCGCAGTTCCGGCCCGATCTGGCCCGATATCAGCTCAACCCCGTCGACACCGGCCAGGGTTCCGGCATCTGACAATGTGCCAAACCCGTCCATGATCTGTACCGGCTCCCATGTTGTTCCCAGTAACTGAGCCTCTTGCCGTGACTTTGCGGCCGAGGCCACGGCCAGCCGATCCAGCATTTCAACGAACAGGCCCGACAGTGGCAGGCTGGACCATTCTGCATCGGCGGTCACATGGAACAACACCACCTGCCCCAATCCCAGCGCCTTACGTGTCACCAAAGGCGTGCCGTCAGACAGCGAGGCAATCACACGATCCGCCAAGTTAGGGTCTGGTTGCGCCATGACCTGAGTGGAAACGACCACGTCATCAGGGATGTCCAATCCATAGAAAGGCGAGGTTTCGGGGAATGGTGCCAGGGTCTTGGCCTCACCCCAGCTCATCGCGCCGCCGACAGATCGCCCACCGCTGCGCAGCCGCGCAGGCAGCAGGGTGTCTTCGGTGTCACGCCCAAGATCGCTGGCCGCCATACGCGGGCCGGCAAAGCGCAGCAGCAAACCGCCCTGTTCGACCCATTCAATCAGGTCCGCCTTTTCAGGTTCCGACATCTGGGCCACATCTGACAGAACAATGACATCCGGATTGGCGGGCAGAACCTCAGTCAGACCGCCATCGACGAAATCCGCCGTGGGGCTCAGGACCTGAGTCAGATAATGCAGGGGTGACAGCAGCTCCAGACCTTCGCGGTTCAAACTCCCGGCAATCAGCGCGACCTCACGGCGACGCAGGCTGTCATCGGTCAAGGTCACGGTCCCGGCGGACCTTTGGCCCTGGATTTCGAACCGCGTGATCCGGGCGCGGAGTTCGGATGGCAGCGCCAGATCGACCTGCGCCGATGAATCCCCGGCTTCAAGGGTCAGTTCCACAGAATGCAGCACTCGGGCAGTTCCCGCCGGGTCGCGCCCTTGTGCCAATACTGTCACACGTTCCTCGGGGCCGGGGCCTGCGCGCTGCACTGTCACTTTGATCAGCCCATCCTGATAAGCCGCTGGCAGGATCGCCATGGGCCGGGACGCCGCCTGATACACCACGACATCGCCACGAGCCTGCAAGCTGGAGACCAGCGCCGCATGATCCACATAATCCAGCCGGTCACTGAACCAATGGGTGTCAAAACCCCCATCAATCGAATTTAACGCCGCAATGGCCTGTGCGATCTGAGGTTCGGTCGGCTGCCATGGGTTGGGCATCAGTCCCGGCAAATGTCCCCGCCAAGCCTCGGCCCCCTGAAAAACGGGTGTTTCCGGTTCGGTCAGGCGCAGGATAGCCACCGTGCGCCCTGCGCGACCGGCCTCGGTCAGTTGCGCATCGATCTGATCCAGCGTGGCCGACCATCGGGTCGCGCCTGCCCAACTGGCGTCCAGCACCATCAGCAGCGGCCCGGACCCGATCTCATCCCGCGACGGGTTCAGAACCGGACCGGCCAGACCTATGATCACCGCCGCAGCTGCCAGCATCCGCAGCAGCAAGAGCCACCACGGCGTGCGGTCCGAAACGCTTTCGTCATCCTTCAGGCCCAGCAGCAGCGTCACCGCCGGGAACATCCGGCGGATCGGCGCGGGCGGCACCGCGCGCAGGATCAGCCACAGGATCGGCAGGGTCAGAAGACCCAGCAGCACCCATGGAGCGGTAAAGCCGATGCCTGCCAGAACCGTCATCGCGTTCCCCCGTCCAGCGCACGGTATATCCACAACAGTGCCGCTTGTGCGCTATCGCCCGTGTGATGCAGGCCCATTTGCCAGCCAGTCGCCCGGCAAAGTTGCGTCAGCGCATCCTTACGGTGGGCGAGGCGTTGCAGATAGCGGTCCCGCAGCTCTGCCGCCTTGAGCGTTTCGTGTCGGACGGACCCACCGACGCTTTCGAAAATCGTACGTCCACGATAGGGAAATGTCTCTTCTCCCGGATCAAGCACCTGAAGGATCACGCCGCGAACACCACGGTCGGCAGCTTTGGTCAGGGCCAGTTCAACTTCATCCATTGGACCAAGAAAATCTGAAATGAACACGGCACGGGCATGCGGGATCATGGCGCGATGTTCGGGTGGCGCGTAATCCGATTGATCATCCTCGGACCAGGCTTGCGCCAGCCGGATGATCTGTGCATTGCCACGCCGGGGTGGCAAGGTCGTCCCTGTCAGGCCCACACGTTCACCGCCGCGGACCAGCAAGATGGACGTTGCAAGTCCCAATAGCCGGGCGCGATCCGCCTTGGTCGGCAACGATATGTCGGACGCAAACCGCATCGACGCCCCCTGATCGACCCAAAGCATTACCGATTGCGCGATCTGCCATTCGCGTTCCCGCACATATTGCTGATCTCCACGCGCCGAACGACGGTGGTCGATCATCCGGCGGCTGTCCCCGATCTGCGCAGGGCGGTATTGCCAAAAATCATCCCCCATGCCAGAGCGCCGCCGACCATGGTCTCCCAGCAGAACGGTGCCAGCCAGATGTTCGGCCCGCGCCAAAAGGGGCGGCAGCCGCGATGCCTCGGCCTCGGATCTTTCGCGAAGGGTCAGCGCGGCATTCACGCCGCCGCCTCGGTCCGGATCAACCCGACAGCGGTCGAGTCGATCAGGTCAGCCAGACTGTCACCGCGTGCCCGTGCCGCAAAGTTGAGAGCCATCCGGTGGCTAAGCACCGGGCGCGCCATATCCAGCACATCCTCGGCATTGGGTGCCAGACGCCCCTGCAACATCGCACGTGCCCGAACCGTCATCATCAGCGCCTGCGCAGCGCGTGGACCAGGACCCCACGCGACGGTTTCGGCAACCCGTTCGGATATGCCAGCTTCTTCCGGGCGGAAGGCCCGCACCAGATCAAGGATCAGCTCCACAACCGAGTCCCCGACCGGCATCCGACGCAACAGGACCTGCGCTGCCAGCAGTTCTTCCTTGCTGAAAATCTGGTACGCTTTGTCTTCTTCAACACCGGTCGTGGCCAGCAGAATATCCCGCTCGGTCTGGCGGTCGGGGTATTCTACATCGATCTGCACCAGAAACCGGTCCAGCTGCGCTTCGGGCAGGGGATAGGTGCCTTCCTGTTCGATCGGGTTTTGCGTGGCCAGAACATGGAATGGCACACCAAGGGAACGGTCCTCACCGGCTACTGTCACCGTACGCTCCTGCATCGCTTGCAGCAGCGCGGATTGCGTTCGCGGGCTTGCCCGGTTGATCTCGTCCGCCATCAGCAGCTGACAGAAGATCGGGCCGGGAATGAAACGGAAATGGCGGCTGCCATCGTCGGCCGTATCCAACACCTCGGACCCGAGAATGTCAGCGGGCATCAGGTCGGGCGTAAACTGAATGCGATTGCCATGCAGGCCCATCACGGTCGACAGTGTCTCGACCAACCGTGTCTTACCCAAGCCCGGCAGACCGATCAGAAGCGCGTGACCACCGCACAAAAGCGCAGCCAGAGTCAGGTCCACGACCCTTTCCTGCCCGATGAAGCGGCGGGTGATCGAGGCCTTGGCCTCTTGCAGCTTGTTTTCCAGCGCTTCGATCTCGGCTACGAGGTCGGCAGGTTCGTTCATGACTTTCCCTTCCGTGGACGAATATGATTGAAGTGTATCGCGCTGAGAGGAAATGGCAAAAGCAATGAGCGGACAAAAACCTGTGAAACCCTCGCCCGACGGACTAGCCGCATCGGTAAAAGCCGCCAAAACCCGGGGTTTACCGCCCGTTCACCTGTGGAATCCCCCGTTTTGTGGCGATCTGGACATCCGTGTCGCAAAAGATGGTACATGGAGTTATTTAGGCTCGCCCATCAATCGGTTCGAGCTTGTGAAGCTTTTTTCCTCAATTCTTAAGAAAGAAGACGGGAAATACTATCTGGTCACGCCGGTTGAAAAGGTGGGAATCACTGTCGAAGACGCGCCTTTTATCGCCGTGGATTTCGAGCAAACCGGCGAAGGTCACACGCGGAACCTGACCTTTCGCACACAAGTGGACGACGTCGCTGTTGCAGGGCCCGCGCATCCGATCCGGATTGTTATCAATCCTGAAACAGAAGAACCGTCACCCTACATACTGATCCGCACGAACCTCGAAGCGCGCATAGATCGCAAAAGCTTCTATCGCCTTGTCGAGATTGGTAGCCACTATGAGGGCTGGTTTGGTGTCTGGTCAGGCGGGCGGTTCTTCCCGCTGATCCCTTCAGCCGATTTTGGTTGACCGCGGTGCGCGGTCCTGAGCCAGCACGACGGCCAAAGCGACCACGCCCGCGCCCAGCGCACGGGTCCAGTTCCAGCCCTCCCCCAGCATCAGCATGATCAGCATCACGTAAAACGGGGCAATATTGATGTGAAACGAAGCCAGCGCCACGCCCAGCTTTCCCACAGCCGAGATGAACAACACCTGGCTGAGCCCCAGTGATATCAAGGCATAGATCCCAAGCATCCCCCATTGCTGTCCATCAATGGCCGCGGTTGGCAGCACATCCATGCCCAGCTGGGCCGCCCCAAAACTCAGCACCGCGGCCATGAGCAACCCACCGACGAAGGTAATCGTGCAGCGCCCGATCTGACTAAGCTCCGGGAAGTCGCGCGCAGTGGCCATGCTACCCCAACAAAACAGGCCCGTTGCAAGGATCGCCAGAACCGCACCCAGCCCCAGCTGTTCGGGCGCGGCGGTGCTGGTTGCAATCAATCCACCCAGAACCGACACCAGAACACCCAACGCAAAGGTCCACTTCAGCCGTCGGGTTCCTGCCATCAGTTCCAGTACTGTTGCAAGCAAGGGCGCACAGGATGCAATGATCGCGACCGTCACCGGATCCGTCATTTTCTGCGCGACGATCAGCAAAAACATGGCAAAGCCAAAACCAAAGCCGCCGACAACCATCGCCCGACCCCATCTGGCGCGTAACACTCTGCTTGGACCGTCCAGCAGAATCCAGACCGGAATCAGAACGGCAACCGCCAGCACCAGGCGCGCGGTCAGCAATGCAACAGGGGGCCAGGTTTGCAGCAGAACTTCGGCCGCCGGGAAACCCGCTGCCCAGGTAATCATGGAGGCAACCGCCAACCCATTCCCTGACAACGCAGAGTTTTGACCGCCGGGCAGAGCAGTAGTTGCCCCGCGTACGGGTTCCGGGCTCATCGCCATTGGATTCGAACCTTTTGTTAAGGCGGCACCCGTAATGACGCGCCGCGCTGAGCGGACCCTTGCTGATTCGGTGCAGGCGATCTGGTCGATTTTCGACAATCTGTCGTTTTCGATCCCTTCCCCAAAAATCATCCCTTGGTTATGGTCGGATAACCACAACCGCTGACCGCCTATGCCCAAATTTGCCGCCAACCTTTCGCTTCTGTTTACCGAAATACCTTACCTGGAGCGGTTTCAGGCGGCGGCAGATGCCGGGTTCACCGCAGTCGAGGTTTTGTTTCCCTACGACATCGCCGCGACGGAAACCCGTCGCGCTTTGCTTGCCAGCGGGTTGGAGCTTGTGCTGATCAACGCGCCACCGCCCAACTACACCGGCGGTGCGCCGGGTTACGCAGCGATCCCCGATGGTCAATCGCGGTTCCAGTCGGATATCCGCCGTGTCCTGCGATATGCCGGGGTGCTGCGCCCCGGCCTGATCCACATCATGTCCGGATACGCCACAGGGCCGGATGCATTGAATTGTTTAGTGCAAAACCTGCAATGGGCCGCCGAATTCGCCCCACAGCAAAAATTCACCATCGAACCGCTCAACCCGGTTTCACAGCCCGGGTATTTTTTGAACGATTACGATCTGGCAGCAGATGTGCTCAACCAGGTGGATCGCCCGAATGTCGGCCTGCAATTTGACAGCTTTCACGCTCATATGATCCATGGCGACGCGCTGGCTGTCTGGGACCGCTTTCATCCGCAGGTGGTCCATGCCCAAGTTGGCGCAGCCCCGAATCGCACGGAACCGGGTCGCGGACCAACGGATTTCAAGGCCTTGTTCTCGACCATGGACGCGGTAGGTTATAGCGGCTGGGTCAGCGCGGAATACACACCCACAACACAACGCACCTGCGACACACTTGACTGGATGCGGGACTGACACTGGTAATTTTCATTCAAATACCGCACATCAGCGGCATTGTGACCATTAGGATGCCTGCCATGATACCAGCCCGCTATGCCCGTGCCGTTTTCAGCCTGATCATGTCCGGCCTCATGTCCTTGATTGTAACAGGGATCGCGACGGTCAAAGCGATTGGGTTTAACCCTGGCACAGTTGGCGACTGGATGGCGTCCTGGGCTTTTTGCTGGCCCATCGCCTTCACCGTAATCCTGCTGTTTGGCCCGTCTGTGCAACGAATGGTGAACCGCATGGTCAGGCCACAGGGCTGACCCGCTGCTAGGACAGCCCGCCGAGACCTGATGAACAACGCCGCTAGTGCGCCTCGGCCCAGTTCGCACCCTTCCCGGCATCCACGACCAGCTTCACATCCAGCTTGACCGCAGGATCCGAGGCGCCCTCCATCACGTTACGGGCCACGTCGATCACCTGATCCACCGCATCTTCGGCCACCTCGAACAACAACTCGTCGTGAACCTGCAACAGCATCCTGGCAGGCAATCCGGCGATCGCGTCCGGCATTCGCACCATCGCGCGCCGGATCACATCCGCCGCAGTACCTTGAATTGGTGCATTGATCGCCGCCCGGCGCGAGAACCCGGCATGTGGCCCCTTGGCATTGATCTCGGGCGTGTGGATCTTGCGTCCGAACAGGGTTTGCACATAGCCGTGCTCTTTCGCGAATTCGACTGTGTCGTCCATATAGCGGCGAATGCCTGGGAAACGTTCGAAATAACGATCAATAAAGCCCTGCGCCTCGGCCCGTGGAATACGCAGGTTCCGGGCCAGTCCAAAACCCGAAATGCCGTAGATCACACCGAAGTTGATTGCCTTTGCCTGACGGCGGATATCAGGCGTCATCTCACCCAACGGCACATCAAACATTTCGGACGCAGTCATGGCGTGAATATCCAGCCCGTCCGAAAACGCCTGTTTCAGAGCCGGAATATCAGCGATATGGGCCAGAATCCGCAACTCGATCTGGCTGTAGTCGAGGCTGACCATCACATTGCCCGGCTCGGCGATGAATGCCTCACGAATACGCCGCCCTTCTTCTGTCCGCACCGGAATGTTTTGCAGGTTCGGATCGGTCGAGGCCAGACGCCCCGTGTTCGCTCCGGTGATCGAATAAGACGTATGCACCCGGCCTGTGTCGGGGTTGATATGGGTCTGTAGCGCGTCGGTATAGGTCGATTTCAGCTTGCTCAGCTGCCGCCAGTCCAGAACACGGCGCGGCAACTCGTGTTCGGTTGCGAGGTCTTCCAGAATATCTGCCCCGGTCGAGTATTTCCCGGTCTTGCCTTTCTTCCCGCCTTCCAGACCCATCTTGTCGAACAGGATTTCGCCCAACTGAGCGGGTGATCCGACATTAAAGCGTCCCCCGGCCAACTCGTGAATTTCAGCCTCTAACCCGGCCATTTTCTGGGCAAATGCGTTGGACATCCGGCTCAGGACATCTCGGTCGACCTTGATGCCATGCATCTCCATCTCGGCCAGCACCGGCACAAGCGGCCGTTCCAGCGTCTCATAGACCGTTGTCACCTGCGCCCGATGCAATTGCGGTTTGAACAGCTGCCACAAACGCAGGGTGATGTCCGCATCTTCGGCGGCATAGGCCGTGGCCTCGTCAATCGCGACCTTGTCGAAGGTGATTGCCGACTTCCCCGACCCCAGCAGCGGTTTGATCGGGATCGGTGTGTGGATCAGATAACGTTCGGACAGAGTGTCCATCCCATGCCCATGCTCACCGCCATGCATGGCGTAGGACATCAGCATCGTATCGTCGAGGGGTGCCACGTCGATGCCATGCCGCCTGAAGATCTTGGCATCATATTTCACGTTCTGCCCGATCTTGAGGACCGACGGATCCTCAAGCATCGGTTTCAAAAGCCTCAGGGCTTCTTCCAATGGCATCTGCCCCTCGGCCAAAGCATCCGACCCAAACAGATCATCCGCTGATCCATCGCGGTGGGTCAACGGGATGTAACAGGCTTCTCCGGCCTCGACACACAGCGAAATACCCACCAGACCGGCAATCATCTCGTTCAGGCCCGTGGTCTCTGTGTCTACAGCAACCCAACCACGCTCATAGGCCTGGTCAATCCACTTTTGCAGGGCCGCTGCATCACGCACGCATTCGTATTTCGAACTGTCAAACGGGATCACCTCGGCCTCGACCTCTTCCACCGCTGGCGCAGGGGCGTCGGCAATCACCGGAGCCTCAACCCCCAGCTTGTCAGCGATACGCTTGGTGAGGGTGCGGAACTCCATCTCGGCCAGAAACGCCAACAGCGTGTCTGCATCGGGGTCCCTCACCTCAAGGTCATCCAAGGTGAAATCCAGCGGAGTATTCTCATCCAGTTGAACCAGTTTCTTCGAAAGCTCGATCTGGTCTCGCATTTCGATCAGGGTCTGGCGGCGTTTGGGCTGCTTGATCTCATCTGCCCGGTCCAGCAGGGTTTCCAGGTCGCCGAATTCATTGATCAGCAAGGCCGCCGTCTTGACCCCGATCCCCGGCGCGCCAGGAACATTGTCGACGCTATCACCAGCCAACGCCTGAACATCGACCACACGTTCCGGTCCGACCCCGAACTTCTCGACCACGCCATCCCGGTCAATGCGTTTGTTCTTCATCGCATCCAGCATTTCGACGCCGTCACCGACCAACTGCATCAAGTCCTTGTCGGAACTCACGATGGTCACGCGGCCACCGGCATCCCGTGCCTGAACAGCGAGGGTCGCGATGATGTCGTCAGCCTCATAGCCCTCCATCTCCTTGCAGGCGATATTGAACGCTTTCGTCGCCTCACGGGTCAGTGGCATCTGTGGGCGCAGGTCCTCGGGCATCGCCTCGCGGTTGGCTTTGTAGAGGTCGTAAAGATCGTTCCGGAAGGTATGGGAGCCCTTATCAAAGATCACCGCCACATGGGTCGGCGCATCTGGCCCCGTATTTCCCTCGACATATTTCTGCAGCATGTTGCAAAAGCCCGAAACAGCCCCAATTGGCAACCCATCCGACTTGCGGGTCAGTGGCGGCAGCGCATGATAGGCCCTGAAAATAAAGGCCGATCCATCGATCAGATGCAGGTGACACCCTTTTCCGAAATTCGTGGTCATTTCGCGCCCTCTCTGATCATTTGCGAAAACACTAATGCCACGGGCGCAACGATAGAGCCACCCGCACCGCGGCCGCAATCTTCATCTTTTCATAAATACTCAATGCCCGCACCGGGCAACACGGGCTCAGGCGTCAGTCTGATGCCCGGCCAGAACATATTTGCAGTCGCAATAGGGGCACTCGACCCAGCCAGTGTCTTCGGGGATCTGCAGCCACACGCGCGGATGACCCAACGCACCGTCGCCGCCATCACAGGCAACACGGGCGGTTTCGACGATCTTGGTTTCCGGCGCTTCGATGGTCACGGCTGGCGATCCTTCTTCGGTTGTCGGCCTCGCGGGCATGTATTAGGTGCGTTTATGAGCGATGATCAAACCGGGGGCAAGTGCCACATGTATGACGCGGCAATCAGGATCGAAGGGCTGCGCAAAACCTATCGCGGTGGCAAGGGTCAGCCCGAGAAACATGCGCTGAATGGCATTGACCTGACCGTCCCGCGCGGCTCGGTTTTTGGTCTGCTGGGTCCGAACGGTGCAGGAAAATCGACCCTGATTAACATCCTGGCTGGTCTGGTGGTGAAATCGGCGGGCCGCGTAGCGATCTGGGGCTTCGATCAGGATCAGAATCCACGCCAGTCACGATCGGCCATTGGTGTGATGCCGCAAGAGCTGAACCTCGACCCGTTTTTCACCCCGCGCGGCGCGCTTGAGGTTCAGGCTGGTCTCTATGGTGTTCCGAAATCCGAACGGCGCAGTGATCGGATTCTGGAACTGGTCGGTCTCAGCGACAAGGCCGAGGCCTATGCCCGCACTCTCTCGGGTGGAATGCGGCGGCGGTTACTGTTGGCCAAGGCACTGGTGCATCACCCGAAAATCCTTGTGCTTGATGAGCCGACAGCAGGTGTGGATATCGAACTGCGCCAAATGCTCTGGGCCAATGTTCGCAAGCTGAACGAACAGGGCATGACCATCATCCTGACCACCCACTACCTGGAAGAAGCGCAGGAGATGTGCGACGAGATCGCCATTATCAACCACGGTGAAAAGGTCGCGCAGGACAGCACCGCCAACCTTTTGGGCCGCATGGATAGCCGCACTATGGTGATTGTGCCCGACAGCCCGATCATTGATCTGCCTGCGTCAGAAGGCGTCGAGGCAGCTCTCCGCGATGATGGCAGCCTTGTCCTGCAATACCGAAACATCCAGACCAGCGCCGAGCAGGTTCTGGAATCGGTGCGCGCCGCGAATATCCGCATCCGCGACGTCCGCACCGAAGAGGCCGATCTTGAGGATGTATTCCTTGCCCTGACCTCGTCCCGTACCGAGGATCATCCGGCGGATGATCAGGATCAGCCACGCCGGGGCATCCACCGGGTCAAGCTTTAGGCGCGGTCTATTCGCGCCTGATAGCAGTTATTCCGCGCAGACCGCACGTGAATATAGGCGACGTCGGATCGGGAAAAGATTTCCCTGACTTTTGCGCCGATCTGGTCCGTCGGCGTGACCGCCCCGGTGCCATAGACGATCCTGTCATCCGCACCGTAGCCCTTGATCAGATAGTCGGGCGAGGTGGTCAGAATTTCGGGCAGCGCGTCTTCCTCGTACCGTTCACACGGTGTTGCACACAGAAAGATCGGGCCGGTTTCCGCATAGGGATGTGTCTCTGAAAAGGGCCGATGCGCCAATATTAGCATCTCATCGCCCTCTGGAATATGTCGCAGGCAGTGGCGGCACGGGTTACCTGTACCCGTCGACACAGCGCGCTCCGGCGTTGAACCATATGCATCCGGGCCACCCGCCTGAAGAGCGCGTACATCGTTTGTGGGCAAAGCGGTGATTTTGAACATCTCGGATCTCCTTTTTTGCTGACCATGCCCGTGTGACCGGACCCAATCGACCCGTTTCCTGCGCAAAGGACTCGAAAAAGAACAAAACGTGAATATAATATGGAATCGCCATGTATGCCGAGCTGTCGATCACGTCGAATTTTACCTTTCTCACCGGGGCCTCGCACCCCGAGGAGTATATGGAGCGTGCCGTCACCCTGGGTCTGCCTGCCATTGCGATTGCCGATGACAACTCGGTCGCCGGGATCGTCCGCGCCCATACTCAAGCACGCGAGATCACCCGCAAGGTCCGCGAACGGCTGGCGTGGGAGGCGCAGAACACATCCATCGGTCCACCCTGCCCCGATCACATCCCCAAGCCGCCCTCCTATCCCATCCACGCGGTTCCCCGCCTGATCCCGGCGGCGCGGCTGATCTTCACCGATGCGCCCACTGTCACCGCCTTACCCCTGAACCGACAGGGCTGGGCCAACCTGTGCCGCATCCTGTCCAGGGGTCGCCTGCGCGCCGAGAAAGGCGATTGCATCCTGCACCTGTCTGACCTGCTCGAATTTTCCGATGGCCTCCACCTGCTGCTGTGGCCACAGACAGCGGGCTCTCCAGGCGGCGCGGGCGCGTGGCGGACACAGGCGCAGCAGCTGACGCGCCGCTTTGCCGGGCGGATGCATCTGTTGATGCACCCTCGGTATGATGGCGCCGATGGTTCGTATTTCTCTTTATTAGAGATTGAGGCAAAACAGCTTGGCATCCTCACGCTCGCCAGCGCGACACCGCTGATGCACCACGGCACCCGCCGCAAACTGGGCGATGTGCTGACCGCCATCCGCCTGCGCCGCAAAGTGGACGCATTGGGCCGGGACGCTTTGGCCAATGGTGAACAGCGCCTGCGCTCCGAGGCCGAGATGCTACGCATCTTCAAGGGTCATGAAGGTGCCGTTGCCCGCGCCCATGTGCTCAGCGAAGAGTTGAAGTTCTCGCTGGGTGAGCTGCGTTATGAATACCCCAGCGAGGGCAGCGAACAGGAAACCCCGACCCAGCGCCTGCACCGTCTGGCGCATGAGGGGCTGAAATGGCGCTATCCCGCCGGGGCGTCCGAAAAGGCGAAAAAAATGCTGGCGCATGAGCTGACGCTGATCGGCAAGCTGAAATACGAACCCTACTTCCTGACCGTCCGCGATATCGTCCATTTCGCCCGTTCGCGCAGCATCCTGTGCCAGGGGCGCGGGTCAGCGGCCAATTCGGTCGTCTGCTTTTGCCTCGGCATCACCGAGGTCAGCCCCGAGATGGGCACCATGGTGTTTGAACGCTTCGTCTCCGAGGCGCGCGATGAACCGCCAGACATAGACGTCGATTTCGAACATGAACGCCGCGAAGAGGTGATCCAGCACATCTATGACCGCTATGGCCGCGAACGCGCAGGCCTTTGCGCCACTGTCGTGCATTATCGCGGCAAACGCGCAATCCGCGAGGTTGGCCGCGCCATGGGCCTGACCGAAGACACGATCTCGGCACTTTCCTCACAGCTTTGGGGGTTTTTCTCGGCCTCGGGGCTTGAGGCACAACGGATGCGCGAAATTGGCCTCGACCCCGAAGATCGGCGCCTGAAACAGACTTTAATGCTGGTTTATGAGATCGACGGCTTTCCTCGTCACCTCTCGCAGCATGTCGGCGGGTTCATCATCACCGAGGGTCGGCTGGATGAGCTTGTCCCCATCGAAAACGCCACGATGGAGGGCCGCACTGTCATCTGCTGGGACAAAGATGACATCGACAGCCTTGGCATCCTTAAGGTCGATGTCCTCAGCCTCGGGATGCTCACCTGCATCCGCAAGGCGTTTGACCTGATCGGCCAGCATCACCAGACCAGCTACACCCTTGCCACCCTGCCGCCCGAGGATCCGGTGGTCTATGACATGCTCTGCAAGGCGGACAGCATCGGCGTGTTTCAGGTGGAATCACGTGCACAGATGAACTTCCTACCGCGAATGCGGCCGCGTAATTTCTATGATCTGGTGATCGAGGTTGCCATCATCCGCCCCGGCCCCATTCAGGGCGACATGGTCCACCCCTATATCCGCCGCCGTAATGGCGAGGAGGAGGTCTGCTTCCCCTCGGACGCGCTGGGCGAGGTATTGGGCAAAACGCTGGGTGTGCCGTTGTTTCAGGAACAGGCGATGCAGATCGCCATTGTCGGCGCGGGCTTCACCCCGGAACAGGCCGATCGGCTGCGGCGGTCGCTGGCAACCTTCAAGAAACATGGCAATGTCAGCGAATTCCGCGCGCTCTTTTTGCGCGGGATGAAACGCAACGGGTATGAACAGGATTTCGCGGAACGTTGCTTTTCCCAGATCGAAGGCTTCGGCTCGTACGGTTTCCCGGAAAGCCACGCGGCCAGTTTTGCGCTGCTGGTCTATGCCTCTGCCTGGATCAAATGCCACCATCCGGGCATCTTCGCCTGCGCCCTGCTGAACTCGCAGCCGATGGGGTTCTACGCGCCGGCCCAGATTGTGCGGGATGCGCGCGAACATGGGGTGCAGGTGCGCCCGGTCTGCATCAATGCCAGCTTTTGGGACAATGTGATGGAGCCTGATGGCCATGGCGGTCTGGCGCTGCGGCTGGGCTTTCGCCAGATCAAGGGCCTGAGCGAGGAAGACGCCAGCTGGCTGACCGCCGCACGCGGCAACGGCTACACCCAGGTCGACGATGTCTGGCGCCGCGCAGGCCTTGGGCCGTCGGTGATCGAACGGCTGGCCGAGGCTGATGCCTTCGCCGCCTGCGACCTGACCCGGCGCGAGGCGCTCTGGCAGGCTAAGGCAATTGCCACCGCCAAACCTCTGCCACTGTTCTCGCAGGACTTGGAGGGCGAGGCGCTGGATGAACCCAAGGCTTACCTGCCACAGATGACGCTGGGCGAGCAGGTGGTCGAAGATTACGTCGCCACCCGCCTCAGCCTGCGGGCGCACCCGGTGGCCCTGCTGCGGCATCTGCTGACGCCGGATGGGCGCGACAAAACCACCTCTGTTCCGTAACGCCGGAACACCCTATCTGCCGAAAACAGAGTCGAAATTCAGGCTGTCATGACCAGACCCATCCTTCCCCCGCGCTTTCCCGCGACGCCCGAGCAGATCAACGCGCAAGTTCGCGCCTTTTATGCCCGTGTCCGGCAAGACGCGGTTCTTGGGCCCGTATTCGCAAACCACGTCACCGACTGGCCCGCGCATGAGGACAAGATCGCCGCCTTCTGGCGCAATGCCATCCTGTATGAGCGCTGTTATGACGGTAATCCGCAACGGGTCCATATCGAACGGCCCGATGTGAAACCGGAATTCTTTGCCCATTGGCTGGATCTGTTCGAAGAGGTCGCCACCCGGACCCTGCCCGCGGAAACGGCCACCCCATGGGTCGCCTTGGCCCGCCGCATCGGTGTCGGTATGAAGGCAGGTGTTCAATCCGCACGACAGCCCAAAGATGCGCCGCCGATCCTGCGATGATCCCAGATCATGGTGGTTTTGACATGTTAGCGGTAAAATAAGGGCTATTCGTGCCCTCAGAATAGGGTTAAGCAGCAATAAAGACAGCCGGGAACCCTGCCTGCGCTGCCACGATGTATCGTCACCACACCAACATAGGCCGAGGCCGGATCGATGAGCGCTCAAAACAACACCCTTCGGGGGCTTGGCTATGCATTTCTGGGATTTGCCGTCTTTGCCAGCCACGATGCGCTGATCAAGGTGCTGGGCGGCACCTATTCAGTGATGCAGATCATCTTTTTTGCCACGCTGTTTTCTTTCGTTCCAATGGCGGTCACGATCCTGACCGACCGAACGACGGGAAACTTTCTGCCGCATCACCCATGGCTGGTATTGCTGCGCTCGGGCCTGATGGTTACGGCCATGTCCTGCGCATTTTACGCGTTTTCGGTTCTGCCACTGGCCGAGGTCTATTCCCTGCTGTTTTCTTTCCCGCTGATCGTCACGGTACTGTCGATCCCGATACTGGGTGAAGTGGTCCGCGTCCAGCGCTGGGCTGCGGTTGGCGTCGGCCTAATTGGCGTCCTGATCGTTCTGCGCCCCGGTGCAACGGATATCACATTGGGCCATATGGCCGCCCTGATGGCCGCCTTCTGCAGCGCCTTCGCCTCGGTTCTGGTGCGCAAGATCGGGAATGAGGAACGCTCGGCCGTGCTGATCCTCTATCCGATGCTATTGGCCATCGTTGTGATGAGCCTTGCCCAACCGGCTGTATATCAGCCGCCTTCCCTGCTGCATCTGGCGATGATGGCGCTGGTCGGGGTGTTCTCGGTCATCGCGCAACACCTGATCATTCTGGCCTACCGCGCCGCGCCCGCCGGTGTCGTCGCCCCCAGCCAGTACAGCCAGATCATCTGGGCAACGCTGTTTGGCATGATCTTCTTCGACGAGCGCCCTGACATCTGGGTCGCCGTCGGGGCCAGCATAATCATCGCGTCCGGCGTCTATGTTGTTTGGCGAGAAAGCCGGGCCAACACCACCTCGGTCAACACCCCGGTTCTGCGGGTTCGTTCACCCCGGGCAGACACAGGGGCAACACGGCCTGGAAAGTAGGTCATGATTAATAGTGGAAATCATCATAAACACAAAAAACGCAGTCAGCTGGCTTTGAGCCTGATCCTGAAGCCACCGTTTATTCCTTCTTCTTCGAATTTTCCCGTTGCACGCACCAAATCGCTCAGCTTCGCGTAGCCGTAGGAACGGGGATCGAAGTCAGTGTATATTTTGCTAAGCTGGCTTCCCACTTGCGCCAGCTTAACCCATCCATCCGGCTCATCGGCGTTTTGAACAACGTTGCGAATGAGCTGGTAAGCATGATTCAATTCTTTCCTTTGCTTTGAGCTTTCGGTCTTCTTTGCCTGTAGGGCATCCTCCGCTTGTTTCTCGATGTTTTCTATATAAATAAACCTGTTGCAGGCAGCGACAAATGCTTTGGGCGCTTTACGTTCCCCGATACCAAAAACGTCTAGCCCCTGCTCACGGATGCGGCTGGCAAGGCGCGTAAAATCACTATCTGAAGACACCAGAACAAATCCACTGAACCGATTGCTGTGAAGGATATCCATCGCGTCAATAACAAGAGCTATGTCGCTGGAGTTCCTTTTGGATGTGTTAGCGAATTGCTGGTGTGGAACAATGGCGTATTGCGCCAAAGATTTGCAGTCCCATCCTTGGGGCGACCCACCGGAAAAATCTCCGTAAATCCGTCTTAACCCCGCCTCACCTAAAGTGGCGATTTCTTCAAAGATCCCAGCGGCATGCTTTGCAGGCACATTTTCAGCATCAATCAAAACCGCTAGCCGGTCCGTATCCCCTTTAGTCAAATCAATTCCTCAACACAAAATTTAATTCGTAATGAGGAATGTAGGAACGAAAAAAGGCGGGCAAAAGACCGCCTTGCGCAATTATTTCAATTTTATCAATAGATAACCACCGATCGAATGCTTTCGCCCTTATGCATCAGGTCGAAGCCGTGGTTGATGTCGTCCAGACCCATGGTGTGGGTGATCATCGGGTCGATCTCGATTTTGCCTTCCATGTACCAGTCGACGATCTTGGGCACGTCCGTGCGCCCACGCGCACCACCAAATGCGGTACCGCGCCACGAACGGCCGGTGACCAGCTGGAATGGCCGGGTCGAGATTTCGGCCCCTGCAGGTGCCACGCCAATGATGATCGACTCACCCCAGCCCTTATGCGCCGATTCAAGTGCTGCACGCATCACGCCGACATTGCCTGTGGCGTCAAACGTATAATCCGCACCGCCCTTGGTCAGGTTGACGAGATACGGCACCAGATCGCCTTCAACCTCTGACGGGTTCACGAAGTCGGTCATACCGAACCTGGTGGCCATTTCCACCTTGGAGGGATTCAGGTCGACGCCGACGATCTGGTCTGCTCCGGCCAGACGCAGGCCCTGAATGACGTTCAGGCCGATACCGCCCAGACCAAACACGATTGCACGGCTGCCGATTTCCACCTTGGCCGTGTTGATGACCGCGCCGATACCGGTTGTGACACCACAGCCGATATAGCAGATCTTGTCGAACGGCGCATCCTCGCGCACCTTGGCCAGCGCGATTTCAGGCAGAACCGTGTGGTTCGAGAAGGTCGAGCAGCCCATGTAATGCAGGATCGGATCGCCATCCAAGGTCGAGAAACGAGAGGTGCCATCGGGCATCAGACCCTTGCCCTGTGTTTCCCGGATCGCCTGACACAGGTTGGTCTTGGGGTGCAGACAGTATTCACACTCGCGACATTCGGGGGTGTAAAGCGGGATCACATGATCGCCCGGCTTCAGGCTGGTCACTCCTGGGCCGACCTCGACCACCACGCCTGCGCCTTCATGGCCCAGAATGGCCGGAAACAAGCCTTCGGGGTCGGCACCCGACAGAGTGAATTCGTCGGTATGACAGATGCCGGTGGCCTTGATCTCGACCAGAACCTCGCCCGCCTTGGGGCCTTCGAGGTTTACATCCATCACTTCCAAAGGTTTGCCTGCCTGAATGGCGACGGCGGCATGGGTACGCATGCTACTTATCTCCCTGTCACTTTTGCCCCGACCCTGCGTCAATTACAGGGTGTTTTCAACCGTGCTTTCATGGCAGGTTGGCTAATTAATTGATATTGCAGAAACGACATTGCCAGAATGAGGAACGCCAATGCATCGATTTTTCCCGATCCTGATCTTTCTGGCGGCCTGCGCTGAGACCCCGCCCGCGCCCGAAGACGCTTTGCTGCCACCGGAACCTGCCCCGGTCGATCTGGCCTTTTGTCAGGGCGAAGATTTTTCGGATACCGTTGGCCAGCCTGTTTCAACCATTCAGGCAAACCTGCCCGCGCGGTCGCGCGTGCTGGGGCCGGATGACATCGCCACGCAGGATTACCGCATCGACCGGCTAAACGTATACGTGAATGGTGACGGGATCATCCAGCGGCTGACCTGCGGATAAGGGCGGACTCGACTCAGGCATCGATTCTCACTTAAGAACAAAGTAAGAACGTTATGATGCTTGAAAATGCCCAAACGCCGAATACTTTCGCTATGGTTCCCCCGTCTGGGGGCTGAACGGCTGATCCGCGCTGCGCGGGGGCTGCATACCGGACCTTTGGCCATCGTGGCCGAGCAGTCGAACATGCAGGTTATTACCTCGGTGAATGCCGATGCGCAGGCTGCCGGGCTGCGTATCGGCCAGCCGGTGCGGGATGCTCATGCCATGTGTGCCAACCTGATCACGCGCCACCGTAACGCCCCGGCCGAAGCCGCGTTCCTGGCCGCATTGCGTCGCTGGGCGGGAAAGTTCAGCCCATGGGTGGCCGAAGAGCCCCCGGACGGGCTGATCGTCGATCTGTCAGGTTGCACCCATCTGTTTGGCGGAGAGG
The DNA here is from genome assembly GCF_056542305.1 of Ruegeria sp. AD9. Classification (NCBI taxonomy): domain Bacteria; kingdom Pseudomonadati; phylum Pseudomonadota; class Alphaproteobacteria; order Rhodobacterales; family Roseobacteraceae; genus Ruegeria; species Ruegeria sp. AD9. The sequence continues at coordinate 13,086 of NZ_JBQFZP010000009.1, read as the reverse complement.
AGGCGTTGCTGAACGTTCTTGAAACCGACTGCGCGGATATGGGCCTCAGCGTACAGATGGGCATCGCCGACACGCTGGGCGCAGCCTGGGCTTTGGCGCGCTATGCGGGGCAAGCGGCCACATCCGACCGCAATGGCGACGCCATCAGTCAGGAGGCCCGTGCCACCCGCGCCCGGGCGGGCAAACGGCGGCACTGGACCAAAGGCGGCACCGCGCCGCAAGTGAGGGCCCTGGGCGGAGGCGCGCGGATCGCACCGCCGGGGCAATCTTATGGCGCACTCAGCCCCCTGCCCATCGCCGCGCTGCGGTTGGACGATCAGGTTGTCGTGCAGCTGAACCGTCTGGGCCTGCGCCGCATCGGCGATCTGCTGGGCCAACCCCGCGCCAGCCTTGCGCGGAGGTTTGGGCGCGGGCTGGTTCTGCGGTTGGATCAGGCCATGGGCAGCGCGCCCGAGCCTGTCTCGCCCGCCCGCCCGCCGCATCACTTCGCGGTCCGGATGACCCTGCCCAACCCGATTGGTCTGGTTGAGGATGTCATGGCTGCGGTTGATCGGGTTCTGCCAACGCTTTGCACCAAGCTGGAAGAAAAGGGGCGCGGTGCCCGCACCCTGCGGCTGGAGGCACACCGTGCCGATCAGGCGGCTGAGGTTATCGAGGTCGGTCTGGCCCGCCCAACTTACGATAAACACCGCATTCGCCCTTTGTTAGAGATGAAAATCGACAAGATCGACGCAGGCTACGGCATCGACATGCTGCGGCTTGAGGCGGTGCAGACGGAACCCATCCACGCCCGTACCGTGGCCGGCCATGCCGAAGCCCGCCGTGTGGCCCGCAACCGGCTGGCGGGCAATACCGCCGTGGATGACCTGATCGGCAAGCTGGGCGCGCGGGTGGGGCTTGAGGCAATCACCCGGCGCCATCCCGCGGCCTCGCACATCCCTGAGAAAACGGCGCAAACGCTGGCGGCGGCATGGTCGGAACCTGCCCGCGACTGGCCTGTGCCGCCACGCCCCCGCCCCCTGCTGATGTGGCAGCCTGAGCCGGTAATGGCCCCGGAAACCCCCGACGTGCCCAGCGCCTTTCGCTGGCGCGGACGTAACTGGCAGCTGGCGCAGGCCACCGGCCCGGAACGGATCGCACCAGAATGGTGGCTGGATGACCCGAACTGGCGCAGCGGCGTGCGGGACTACTGGGTTGTGATGACACAGCAGGGCGAGCGGTTGTGGCTGTTTTACGGCCATGGCGGAACCATGTCTGCAGGCTGGTTCTGTCACGGGCAGTTTGGTTAGGGTCTATTTCCCTCAGTAAATCTACAGATCCGGCGAGTGGCATTGCCGTTTGTAAACAGCCAATCCCGTCCAGACCTTGCCATCAGAAGAAAATGAACTCGTCCACCGGTATCTGCACCAACCTTCTCGTTGCGCCTGCCATGTTTACACTTGAACCGTCCGGCGTTGCAGCGTCCTGACGGCCTCCGTCTTCAATTTTCAAACGGGCGCGCTCAATCTCGCCCCACAAGAAAAAAAGACCGTCCCGTTTGCCTACAAGACCGGCAGGTATCGTGGTCCGCAAAACACGAGTTTTTGCCTGTGACATCTGCTCTCTTACTGCCTCCGGTGTTTTCCACCTTTTACAGAAAATCTACCGGTTATTTCGGGAAAAGCCAATTTTTTATGGGCAGAACCCAATTTTCAACCCTCCGTTGACAGGCGTGTTCGCAGCTCTCGCTGAAGAGCGTTGTCTTGACTGAGAATTTGCAGATACCGCCGATTGCTACTCCTTCGGTTGACGGCGGGTTTCCCCGCCTTGTCGACAGTGGTCCCTGCTTTGATAACCTCTCGGCTATGGAACGCTCCGGTTCATGCAGCCGACTGCTCTGACACGATCTCTCCGAACCGCGTAAAAAACTTTGCCGACAACTTCTTGGCGGTTCCCGCAATCAACCGACTGCCGAGCTGAGCAATCTTGCCACCAACATCAACCTTCGCCGTGTATTTCAGCACGGTTTCGTCCCCTTCTTCGGTCAACGATACGTCTGCGCCGCCCTTGGCAAATCCAGCCGCCCCGCCCTTGCCTTCACCCATCAAGGAAAACCCATTTGGTGCATTGGCCGTGTCCAATGTGACCTCACCTGCAAAGCGCGCTTTGACCGGGCCTATTTTCAGAACAACTTTCGCCTCAAGCTCGGTTGGTGATTTCTGCGTCAGTTCCTCACATCCCGGGATGCATTCCATCAATATGTCGGGATCGTTAAGCGCGCGGTAAACGACGTCCCGTGGCGCTGCGATACGGATTTCATCAGTCAGTTCCATTCAGGTCTTTCCTTTGTTCAACAACATCTTCGGAATACGCACGTTGCAACCTTGGCTATCCTTTGTTCCAGCCACGCAGGCCACATGCGGTAAAGGCGTTCAAGCAAGCTTTTCATCATGCGACACCTTTGCTGCCTTTTCACCGTTCCGCCACATCACGATCTCGGCCAAAATCGACAGGGCGATCTCATGCGGGTCTATGGCATATATGTCCAAGCCCGCCGGAGATTTCAGGCGCGCAACCTTCAAAGGGTCCAATCCCTGGGCGATAAGCTTTGCAGTCAGGGCAGCTGCCTTGCGGCGACTGGCCACCATCGACACGCGTGCCGCGTCGGTTTCCAATGCCGCCTTCAAAGCGGACGCATCGCTGCGCCCCTGCGCAGCCACCACGACATAGTCCCGCGGCTCCACGCCCAGCGCATCGACCTGTTCCAAGGCGAACCGCACATGGTTTCCAGCAATATCAAGCCCATCCTCGACAACCGTACGAAACCCCGCCAAAGATCCATGCGCCGCCAGAGCTTTGGCAATCAACCCCTCGCCGAAAATCACCAGCCGGGGCGCGTGTTGATAGGGCTCGACCAATAGATCAACTGTACCGCCGGACGGGCACCCACTTTTGAACGTTTGAACACCATCGGGATCCGTCATGTTCACCACCTTTTCTGAAGGTTTGACACGGATAATCTGCGGCGCCCCGGAACCCCAAGCTTGTTGCGCCGCTGCCCGGACTGCGCGTTGCACACAAGCCCCACCAAGATGACCCAGAATTTCACCCGCCTGGGTAACCGCCGCCTTCCCCCCAGCTTTGGCCGAGGTCGCATCCGCCGTGCGCAAAACCGTCGCCACACAAAAGGCCTCTCCGGTTCCGCGCAGCTGATCGATGGTGTCAAAAATGTCGAAATTCGCCAAGGTCAGACTCCTTTCACAGCTTTTGGAACTGCAGCTCAAGCGCCGCCAATGCATCCAGCGTATTGGCCGGTAAATGCGCATCCAGATAGGGTTCAGCCGCCTGCATCGCTGCCGCAATTGGTTGATAGCCCTTCCAGCCCTTCAAGGGGTTCAGCCAGACGATACGGCGTGCCTTGCGCCTGATACGCGCAAGCATATCCCCCAGAGCCTGCGGATCAGAACTGCAATATCCGTCCGACAGGATCAGAACGACAGTACGCCCGTTCAGTGCCCGCGCGCCGTATCCCGACAGAAATCGCTCAAGACTGCCGGAAATATCGGTGCCGCCGCCGAAGCCTTCGGCCATCAGCGACAACCGACCCACGGCCCGGAGAGTATCATGGTCGCGTAACGCATCTGTAACCCGCATCAATCGCGTGTGAAACAAATACGCATCTGCTTTGATCCCGCTGCCGATCAACCCTTTCAGGAAAGCCAGAAACACACGTGAGTACACGGTCATCGAGCCGCTCACGTCGCACAATGCCACAATCTGCATCGGGCGCGGCGGCCGCGCTCGGCGATACAGGTCCAGCGGCTCACCGCCTCGCGCCAGACTGGCGCGCTGTATTCGGCGCATGTCCAGAACAGCCCCGCGCAACGCCCGTTTCCGGCGGCGCGATCGCCTGTCCCGAAAAGCCCGCGCCAAGGCCAGCGCGGCTGTTTCAGCCTGCTTTAGGGCCTCGTCGTCCATTAACTCTCGCAAATCCCGGCGTGACAGGTTGGCCGTTCGCGTGGCGATCAACTTGCCGTCCACCCCTTCGGCTTCCCCTTCACCGCAGTCAGGCATAGTGGCCTCTTGTGCCGACCCGGATCGTGGTTCGTCTTCAGCTTGAGTTCTGGTCTGCCAGATCATTGGCTTGGCGGACTGCACCCGCACATGCTTGTTTTTCGCTTTTCCCGAACGCTGCGCACCAGCGTTGAACCAATAAGCATCGTACAGTTCATCAAACCTGCGCCAATCGTCCGCGTCTCCGGTCAAGACCGCGCACATGGCTTGCCGGGCTTGATTGGCATCCGTTGCATCCACTTCGGATAGGGCGGCAAGCGCGTCCCCCGCATCCAACGCGCCCAATTGCATGCCATTCATGCGCAGATGCGCTATGAAACCCGACATGCGGTCGGCAAGGCCCAAAGCCCGGGCGGGAAAGCGCGTAACCTGCATCACGCGACCTTTCCGATCAAGCGATCCATCACCTCGGGCGGTGCCGCACTGTAGTCTGCGGCAGTCTTCAGCAAACACACCAGCGTCGCCTGCACGTCTTCGCGGGATTTGGCCAGATCATTGACACCCAACCCGGACAGGGCCGCTGCCCAATCCAGCATCTCGGCGACGCCCGGTTTCTTCTCAAGGTCTTCCTGACGCAGCGCCTGCACAACCCCAATGATCTGACGCGCCAGAATCCCCTCAATTTCAGGCAGTCGTGCCCGCAGGATCGCCAATTCGGTCTCTCTCGAAGGATAGTCAAGAAAGCTGTACAAACATCTTCTGCGCAGCGCATCCGACAAATCCCGCGTCCCGTTGGCCGTCAGAATGACGACAGGCCGAACTTGTGCCTGCACAGTTCCCAGCTCGGGTATCGTGATCTGAAAGTCTGACAGGATTTCCAGAAGGTAGGCTTCAAACTCCTCATCCGCCCGATCAATCTCATCAATCAACAGAACCGGAGGTTTTGTTTCCGAGATAGCCTCTAACAAAGGCCTTTTCAGCAAATATTCATCCGAAAACAGCTGCGCCTCCGCGACGCCACCCTGCGCTTCGCTCGCCCGGATCGCCAATAGCTGTCTTTGATAATTCCATTCATAGATGGCATGGCTGGCATCCAGACCTTCGTAGCACTGCAGACGTATCAATCGCGTATCGCGCCAGGTTGCCACCGCTTTCGCAACTTCGGTTTTCCCCACACCCGCCGGCCCCTCCAGCAACAACGGGCGCCCAAGTTGTTGCGCGAGATGCAACGCCATGGCCAACCGATCATCGGCAACATAGCCCTGCGCAACCAACCCGTTCTGCACATCTTTCAAGGTCAAAACCAGGATCCTATCTTCATCTGGCCCCAAATATCCCGGGGGAGGTTCGGAGGGGGCAGAGCCCCCTCCGTCGGTCGGACCGGCAACAGCCGGTCCGATCCCATTCACCCATGCATCCCCAGACCATTGGCAATCTTCCAAATCCGCCAGTGGTCGTGCGGCATATGGCTCTGCACCAGTCCAAAGGGTCGGAACGCGTCATGCACTGCGTTCGAGAACGCGGGCACACCGCCGACATTTGGGCTTTCCCCCACACCCTTTGCGCCAATCGGATGGTGCGGGGACGGGGTCACCGTATGGTCGGTAGTATAGTTCGGCGTCTCCCACGCGGTCGGCAGGAAGAAGTCCATCAGCGTACCGGTTTTCACATTGCCCATGTCATCATAGGCAATCTCCTGACCCATCGCGATGGCCAACGCCTCGGTCACACCGCCATGGACCTGACCCTCGATGATCATCGGGTTGATCCGGGTGCCGCAGTCATCCAGCGCATAAAACTGCCGGACTTCCCATTCACCAGTATCCACGTCAATCTCCATGACACAGATATAGGCCCCGAAAGGATAAGTCATATTGGGCGGGTCATAGTAACTGACGGCCTCCAGACCCGGCTCCAACCCGGGAATGGCCTGATTATAGGCGGCGAATGCGATTTCCTTCATGGTCTTGAACCGCTCAGGCGCGCCTTTGACAGCGAAGCGATCCACGTCCCATTCGACATCGTTGTCGTGCACCTCCAGCAGATAGGCCGCGATCATCTGGGCTTTTGCCCGAATTTTGCGGGCCGCCATTGCTGTGGCCGCGCCTGCGACCGGAGTAGACCGGGACCCATAAGTCCCAAGCCCGTAAGGTGCAGTATCCGTGTCACCCTCTTCCAGCGTGATGTCATCGGCGGGCAGGCCGATTTCACTGGCGATGATCTGGGCAAAGGTTGTGGCATGGCCCTGGCCTTGGCTGATCGTTCCAAGCCGCGCAATCGCTGATCCGGTCGGATGAATGCGAATCTCGCAGCTGTCGAACATCCCCAGCCCGAGGATATCGCAGTTCTTCACCGGTCCGGCCCCGACGATTTCCGTGAAATGTGTCAGACCAATGCCCAGCAGCTTGCGCGTTTTTCCTTCCTTGAAATCCGCAATCCGCTGTGCCTGTTCCGCCCGCAGACCCTCATAGTTCACAGCCTTCAGCGCTTTGTCCCAGGCCGTGTGATAATCGCCCGAGTCATATTCCCAGCCCAGCGCGGATTGATAGGGGAACTGATCTGCCTTGATGAAGTTGATCCGACGCAACTCGGCCGCGTCCATGTTCAGCTTGATGGCCAGAACCTCGATCATGCGTTCGATGAAATAGGCGGCTTCGGTCACGCGGAAGGAACAGCGATAGGCCACACCGCCCGGCGCCTTGTTGGTATAGACACCATCCACTGCCAGATAGGCAGTCGGGATGTCATAAGACCCGGTGCAGATATTCATGAACCCGGCAGGGAATTTGGTCGGGTCGGCACACGCGTCGAAACCGCCGTGATCCGCCGTGGTGTGACACCACAATCCAGTGATCTTTCCATTCTTGGTGGCGGCAATCTTCCCCTGCATCCAGTAGTCACGGGCAAAGGCAGTGGACATCAGGTTTTCCATCCGGTCCTCGACCCATTTCACCGGTTTGCCGGTAACGATCGAGGCCACCACCGAGCACACATAGCCTGCGTAGGCCCCCACCTTGTTGCCAAACCCACCACCGATATCGGGGCTGATCACGCGGATATTGTGCTCGGCCAGCCCAGAGATCAGCGACACTACTGTCCGGATTGCATGAGGGGCCTGGAACGTTCCGTAGAGCGTCAGCTTGCCGGTCACCTTGTCCATCGACGCCACGCAACCGCAGGTCTCAAGCGGGCACGGATGGGTGCGGTGGTAATAGATCATCTCTTCGGCGACCACGTCTGCCTCGGCCAGCACAGCTTCGGTCGCGTCCTTGTCGCCCTGTTCCCACGTGAAGATGTGGTTGTGATGCTTACGCGGCCCATGTGCGCCTTCGGTCTGACCTTCCAGATCTTCGCGGAGCACCACGTCCGACTTCAACGATTCGAACGGGTCCGTGATAACTGGAAGCTCTTCGTATTCGACCTCGACCAGTTCAACGGCATCCGCCGCGACATAGCGGTCTTCGGCCACGACATAGGCAACTTCCTGGCCCTGGAACAGCACCTTGCCATCGGCAAGCACCATCTGCTTGTCACCGGCCAGTGTCGGCATCCAATGCAAACCCAAAGGCGACAGGTCTTCGGCGGTCAAAACGGCGATCACGCCGGGCAGTGCCAAGGCCGCCTCTTTGTTCACGCTGACGACGCGGGCATGGGCGTAAGGAGATCGCACAAAATCACCAAACAGCATCCCGTCCAGCTTGATGTCATCGACGTAATTACCCTTGCCCTGGGTGAAACGCACGTCCTCGACGCGCTTTCGGGCGCAACCTATACCTTTGAGGTTGGCAGCGCGTTCTTCGGGGGTCAGAGTCTGGTCGTTCATTCCGCGGCCTCCTTCTGTGCATTGAGCAAGTCAGCCGAAGCCGAGATCGCCTTGACGATATTCTGGTATCCTGTGCAGCGGCACAGGTTTCCGGCCATACCGAAACGGATTTCCTCCTCGGTCGGGTTCGGATTCTCCTGCAACAGACGATGCGCCCGGGTGATCATGCCCGGCGTGCAGAACCCACATTGCAGTCCGTGATGTTCGCGAAACATTTCCTGCAACACTCCAAGGCTGCCATCATCATTGGTCAGCCCTTCAACGGTTGTGATCTCAGCACCGTTTACTTGCGCTACAAAGGCGGTGCAGGATTTGACCGACTTGCCGTCGATATCAACGGTGCAGGCGCCGCAGTGGCTGGTTTCACACCCGATATGCGGGCCGGTGATTTTCAGGTCTTCCCGCAGGAAGTGGATCAGCAGCGTGCGTGGCTCGGTCAGACCTTCTACCTGCTTGCCGTTTACGGTCAGTTTGACATGCATTTTAGACATTGGTTCCCTCCCCCTCAGCCCGCGCGGCTTTGCGCACGATCGATGGCACGGCGCAGCACCACGGCGGCCACGTGTTTCTTGAATTCGACGGGGCCGCGGTTGTCAGCGACCGGATCGATCGCGTCTAGCATTGCGGCAACGCACCCTTCGACATCGCCACCGGCCAGCGCGGTGCTGGCCTCATCCGACCAGATGGGCGTGTCGGCCAGATTGGTCATCGCAACCGAGGCCTGACCGTTGCCAACCATCACAGCCGCGGCGGCGGTCGCATAATCCCCTATCTTGCGCTTTTGCTTTTGATAGGCCTGCCCCACGCCCGTACCCGGTACAGGGATCGAAATCCGGGTCAGGATTTCTTCATCTTCGCGGGCGGTAAAATACGCGGCCTCATAAAAATCACGCGCGGCAACTGTCCGCTTCCCGTCCGGGCCGGACAACTCGAACGAGGCGTTCAAGCACTGCATCAGCCCCGGCATGTCATTGCCCGGGTCACCATTGGCCACATTGCCACCGACAGTACCCATGTACCGCACTTGCGGATCCGCAATCTGAAGAGCCGCCTCGCGGATCAGCGGAATGGCACCGGCCAGATCCCCATGGGTGATCAGCTCGTGCTGCGTGACCATCGCACCCAAAGTAACGGTGTCAGGCCCGACCTCAATCCCCTTAAGCTCTTCGATGGCCTGAAGATCGACCAGATGACCCATCTCGGCCATGCGAAGCTTCATCATCGGGATCAGGCTATGCCCGCCCGCGATCACGCGCGCCTCGTCCCCGTATTCCTGTAGAATGCCGATGGCCGAGGCAATGTCGCCTGGCCGGTGATACTCAAAGCCGGCTGGTATCATGTTTTTCCTCCCTGGGTCCGGGCGATATGCCTTGGGGGACCTGAGGTAAGGAAAGAACGGCGGATTTAACTGATCCAGTTAAGGAAAACGGAGCGCGCGGCTTGTTTCACGAAATGCGAAAGAACTGCACGAGTTGCGCCTACAATCCCAGTGCTTCGCGAATATCCGTCAGGCGGGACCGGCTGACCGGCACCTTGCTCAGCGCGTCAACGCCATCGAAATAGCAGGTGCCATTGTCCTTGTGACGTTCAAAGCGCGAGACGTGTTTCGGGTTCACCAGATAGCTACGATGCGCCCGCAGGAAGCCTTCGGGCAAAAGTCGCGTTTCCGCATCCGTGATCGACCAGGGGCAGAACAGTTTCTCTGCATCCATATAGAGAACCGTATAATGCCCCTCGGCCCGAATGGCGGCGATCCGCGCGGGATGCGCAAAAAAGGTCTGGCCTTCGCGCTCATACGGAACACCAGCGCGCATTGGGGCGGGTTCCGACACAGGTCCCGAGGCAGGTGCAGCAGGTGCAGCCACGGGCTTTGGTTCTATGAACGTGATACCGGTCAATAGGAAAGCGCCACAGATCAGGAAAACGGATACCGTCACCCCCATTGCCAAAACCTGATTATCCAGCGCTGGACCCGCCCCGCCGAGGCTGTCGCTCGCGACGAAATCAGTCAGGCCCGTGGCAACAAAATGCATTGTGAACACCGCCAGCCCGAAACAAACCGTACCAAGCAGGATGTTCCGTTGTGTCCGGTTGCCATAAGCCACCCAAATTGCAGCCACCGACAAGATTACTGATGCCAGTGCTGACAGAGCAACATCGAAAATGTCATAGACAGGGCGGCAAAGCTGCATACCAGCCATCCCGACAAAGTGCATCGCGACGATGCCCAGCCCGACAATCACACCAGATCCGATCATCGTCTGAACCGAGCGAGGCCGGAAATGCAGCAGCAGCAAGGCCAGCCCGACCATCAGGATCGCGACCAGTGCCGACATCAGAGTGATCAAGGCATCATAGTAAAACAGAATTGGCAGTTGCAGCCCCAGCATCGCCACGAAATGCATCGACCAGATGCCGCCGCCCAGAATGACAGCGGCCAATGCCACCACGAACTTGCGCCGCTGGCTATCCAGCCTTGACGCGCCGTGCGTCAGGTACAGACCCGTGAACCCGGCCATGAGCGCCACGGCAAGCGAAGCCACCACCAACCAAGTGTTGTGAGAGTAGTCCAGCATTTGGATTTGAACGCCCTCCCCGACGCGAGGATGACGTTAGCAAACCGAATTGATTGCGACAATTCACAGTTAGCAACAGCAGGGCTCAGACCTGTTTCTGAGCCTCTGCGTCGTCCGCCACCTCTACAGCATCCACTGAGACTTCAACCACATCATCGTCTTCCGCAGGCTCGACAGCTTCGGGTTCTTCGGTCTGGCTCTCAAGTGCACCGACGATCAGGGGCAGCATGTGAACCCCGGTCGCTGTTGCAATCTCGGGTGTCTGTGGCGTTTGCCAACTGAGCGTATCGAAGCTGTGGCAGTTCTGACAAACAGGTCCCCATTCGGGTTGAATGTCATGACAGTTGTCGCACACCCATTGCGGGCCGCGCGGCGCGTTCAGTGCCTTGGCAAGCCAGCCTTGGACAACAGCGTCGGTGGCACCCTCGCCGCGTTCAATGGCGGCCATCAATGTATAGGCGCGCGCGTCACCCCGTTTTTCCACGACATCACCCAGGGCACGGCGGGCTTCGGGGAAGTCTTCGGCCACAATGTTCAGTTCGGCCAGGATTAGACGGGTTTCCAGATTTTCGGGATGGGTGCGGGTCAGCGCCGTGAAACGCCTGACCCGTTGTTCCGGGGTTTCATCCGGCGCGATCTCGGCAAAGGCATGGGCCAGATCCGGATGTGGGCGAACTTCCCACGCTTTTTTCAGGATCTTGGTCGCTGCCCGGGACTTGCCCTTGGCGATATACGCGCGGGCCGCCATGGCGGCGGCAGGCACCAGGTCGGGCGACAGGCGATTGGCTTCGATCGCGCGCTCTTGTTGCTCGACAGTCGCGCCTTCATCCAGGATTCCCTTGGCTTCGGACAGCGCCAGAACCGCATCGCGACGTTTGAATACGTCGCGCGGCAGATACCCGGCTTTCAACTTGGACGTCAGCGTCGACCGGGCACCAGCCCAATCCTGCGCCTTGGTCTGCAATTTCAGCAGTACGTCCTGTGTCTCTTCGTGGCGCGGTTTGATGGCCAGCGCCTTTTCGGCCAGCTTGCGGGCGGTTTCATCATCTCCCTCGGCCAGCTTTTGTTTCATGATACCGCGCACACCGACAAACCGGGTCGCACTGTTTGTCACCAGTTTCTTGTAGGTGTCCGAAGCTTTCTTGGTGTCACCCGTCATCTCGGCAGCCTGCGCCACCAGAAGATCCGTCAGTTCCGGCTTGTTCAACAGCTTTTCGGCTTTACTGGCCTTGGTCATGGCAATGCGCCCCTCGCCCGAGGCCAAAGCCATCAACCCATCGGCCAGCGCCTGATAGCCGCGCTGTTCCCGGCTGCGGTCGAAATACCGCGACAGGGCGGTTTCGTCGCCGTTGAGGAATTTGAGCGTCGCAACCAACAGACTAAGCAGTTTGAAGAACAGCCAGACCGCAAATACCAGAACACCCAGCGCAATCACTGACTGAAGCGGCCCAAGGGTGAATTCCGTGCCCGCGACGGTGATCTGCACCCCACCGCTGGTTTGCATCAGGAAGTGACCGCCCAGCGCCAGCAGGCCGATAATCGCAACAAAAACGAGGATCTTAAACAATGACCACAGCATGGCAGGTCCTTCAGTTCGAGTTCAGGCTGGAAGCCAGCGTATTCACGGCGTCAATGGCGGAGGCTCGTGTCCCGGCCGCCTGCTCCCAATCGGCCATCGCAGCCTGCGCCACTTCGGGAAGTGATTTCAGTTCATTCAACGCTCTGGTCAGGTCGCCATTCGCAAGCTCAGCCTGCGCACGCGACAGAACAGCGTCTGGACCATCACCTTGCTGAGGCGTGACGGAACGGGCACCCGTTTGACGTTGCAGGAAGGCGACCAAACCCGTTCCTTTGTCGGCCTCGCGCGCCCCGGCCAATGCATTTCGCGCCGCAGGCTCGAACGACGCCCGTAGCGCGGTCAGAGTTTCCACGCCTTTTTCCGACGGGCCGGACAGGGCGTCCGGTACATTCACACCGCCTGCCTTCAGTTCAGCAACCAGTTCCGAAAAAGGCTGGCCGGTGTCCAGCTGTCCACGCAGACGCGCCAGAATGGCAGCATTCATTGCAGCTTGTGCATCTGCCGAGGCTTTCGCTTCGAGAGCCTGAGCGTCCGAAACCATTTTTTCGACTTCAGCCCGTTGCGCCGCCAGCGAGTCCTGAAGTTTCTTCAGTTCCGCCTCAAACGCGGCGGTTGCCTCGGGCGAGGCAGTGGAGGCGATCGGGGCTTTTTCCAGCGCAGCGACCCGGTCCGTCAATGGCGCGACCTGACCGGACAGCGCATCAACCGAGGATTTTACCGTGCCGAGGTCGCTCTCAACCGGTGTCAGCTTGTCCGACAACGTTTTGACCTGATCTGCCAGTCCAGACACATCAGGGCTGTTTGCAAGCGCCTGTGACAGCTTGGCGATCTGGTCCGACTGTTCTGTTAGCTTTGCTTCCAGCTCTGCCAGCGCTCCCGAGTTGTCCGGGCCGGTTGGCAACAGCCCTCCATTGCCCAGCGCGAAACCTGCAACGGCGGCCAGCGCCCCACCCAACAGGGCCGGAACGAAACCGCCGCGTTTTTCAACTACGCGTTCGACGGTCTTTTCAGCGACCGGGGCTTCGGCTTCGGCTTCGGCTTCGGCTTCGGCTTCGGCTTCGGCTTCGGCTTCGGCTTCGGCTTCGGCTTCGGCTTCGGCTTCGGCTTCGGCTTCG
>NZ_JBQFZP010000008.1:0-172231 GCF_056542305.1 Ruegeria sp. AD9 | reverse complement strand
AACGAACTCATGCCCTGGCGCTACGCTGCTATCGCAGCGTAGCAGCGACCACCGGAACCACATCAGAGCGCCTTCGCCGGACGGTCACGGTTCATTGAACCTGAGAGCACTGTCTACATGCGCGTTAACCCTGCAGTTCCCGTAACAGCCGCTGCGTTTTCGGCATGCGGTCCAGGCTGGCCTCAATCCTAGAACGCCACTTGGGGCCACGAGAGAGTGCATCTTCGTAGGCGTCATTCAATTCATCCGGCCGATCCTGAGAAAGCACCTCTATTAGAAACGCGGCCTGTCGTCTGTCCTTTTCTGCTTTGAGGGCATTTTCACCGGGACGGCGACGGTCCGCGACGATCAACTTGTGGATGGCATAGCGTTCTGGTTGCGGGATCTGCACCAAAACGCCACTCCGGTAGGTTACAGCAGCGTTGATTGGCTCCGCGATGAGGTAGTTCAGGTGGTGCAGTCCTTGCGCATCCACTCCCAAAGCGGGCAGTTCGCGCACATCCTCATCCTCACCAAATGATGGAGTGAGGAATTCTATCAGCGTGTCGCCTCGTGTCTGTTTCCAACGCCAGGTGCGTCCGGCCGTGAGACTGGGCTGCGCCATGAAGTCGAAATCGCGGAACACATCTTCCAGCGGTGGTGATGCAGTGTCCTCCAGCACCAGCGACAACCTTGAAAAGCTGGCGATGTCGATGTCATCCGTGTGAGCGGTCATATCCATGTCGAAACGCACACCCAATTCACCTTCGTAAAGGCGGAAGGCGTGCGTCCCCACTATGGTGCCACCTAGACGAAATACGCCGGACGTTGCCATCGCAGAGAGCAGGCTGCCCGTGGCAGCGTCCAGACCCAGGAAACCTTCTGCTCTTAGGAGCCGCACGAGGCGCGCCCGGTTGCGGCGGCGGTCTTCCTGTTGGGCTTTCAAAGTTTTGTGCTGTTCCAGCCTGCCGCGCAGTTCCTCACAATCCTCTCCCAAGTAGTGCTTTTTGACATCGGAACCGACCCGGTAGGTGTCATACCAGTAGGTTCTGTCGTTGCGTTCGACTCGTGTGGGGGTGCCCCGGATGTCCGAAACAGAATCGTCCCGCAGTGAACGCAGGAGATCGTGATAAGCGGCATGTGCTATGGATGAATGGCGCGTGAACATCTTGGCTTCAACTGTGCTCAACGGATTTTAATTTTGTTGAACATGACGTATGCTCAACAAAAAGTAAAGATGTTGAACATACGCTTTTAGCCCTGTAACTCGTGAATACACACAGATGGGCATATATTTCTCGCGATGTCGCAGAGATGCGCGCGATGAGTCAGGTAGATCAGCTGGCCGCTTTTGCTCATCTCAGCTAGCAGGCCGAAGGCCTCGGCGGTGCGGTCGTCGTCGAAGCTTTCCATGATGTCATCGGCAATGAACGGCACTGGGCCGTTGTTGCGAGCAAATCCCATGCTGCTTCGCACGGGGATCTGGAACAGCATGTCCAGCCAACCTTCGAGCAGGGTGGATTTCCCAGCTTCGTTTGCACCGTAGATTACGTGCAGGTCGGGGTTACCGGGTGTTTGGACGGGAAACGACAGGCTCAGATCAGTGAACTTGCCAAAACGGGTGAGGTCGAGCCGGTTCAATCGCATCGCTCAACCATCGGTCTCTTCGAGGCGCGCAAGAACCTCCATTGCGCCCTGCTGCATCGCATGGACAATAGTCGCGGCCGTCGGCGTGTAGCAGGTCGAGGTCACGACCCGCTCTCCAGGCCAATGGAGTTTCTCCGGTCAGCACTGGTCGGACGATCAGGTGCTCACCAGCGTGGTCACGCCGCGCTGTGTGCAGAGCATGCTTCAGCGCCTCAATTAGGTCTGGCCAGTCAGACAATAGGTGGCATTCCACCGAGAGCCGTTCGAACTGCGCCATCGCGAGGTGCCGTTCCTCTACTGCGATCAAACCGTCGTCGGCCACCGAAACCAGCGAAACCGACTTGTTCCCGGCCTCGCCGATGTCGCGACCCTGCGGTATTCCGGGCATGACTACAGTTGTCGTGCCGGTGTGAATGGTCCGCCGGTGGATGTGCCCCAGCGCCCAATAGTCGAACCCGGTCGCTTGAAGTTCGGCCAGCGTGCAAGGTGCATATGGATCATGCCCCTGTGCTCCGCCGAGGGACGTGTGTAGCATTCCTATATTGAAAGCCCCC
Organism: Ruegeria sp. AD9; assembly: GCF_056542305.1. NCBI lineage: Bacteria > Pseudomonadati > Pseudomonadota > Alphaproteobacteria > Rhodobacterales > Roseobacteraceae > Ruegeria > Ruegeria sp. AD9. Next base: position 170,051 of record NZ_JBQFZP010000008.1, on the reverse strand, counting down.
ATCACTGGTAGCCCAAAACGGTTCAACAGAGTGTCGGGTGCATGGGGGTCACGAAATGAAACACCGTGAACAGCAACTGAATGATCGTTCCAGGCTGCGTTGTTTGACTACGTCGTAGAGTGGGCAGGTGGACCGGTAAAGTCCATCAAGAAGGGCTTCAAGGCCGCTGCGATCGAGGCAGGTCTGCCTGATGTGTCGCCGCACGTTCTGCGCCACACGGCAGCAGTCCACATGGCAGAGGCCGGCGTCACGATGGACGAGATCGCCCAATATCTTGGTCACTCGGATACGCGGATCACTGCATCCGTCTATGCACGCTACAGCCCGGAGCACCTTCGCAAAGCGGCCAACGCGCTGGAATTCGATTAGCGCTCAGGTTCAATAAACCTCGGATCGCTGTCTTACAAACAACAAAGGCGCCCTCGGGCGCCTTGTTTTACTGGTCGGAGTGAGAGGATTCGAACCTCCGGCCCCTGCCTCCCGAAGACAGTGCTCTACCAGGCTGAGCTACACTCCGACCGTGGCGGGTGATCTATACGGGGCTTTTTCGATGCGCAAGAGGATTTTGAGAAGCGGTCATCTGAATCTTCCGTCTTTGAACCGGTATCGGATGGGCTAAGCAGGCCACGCGACTCTCATGGCAGCGGATTCGTTTTGTACAGACGGATCTTGGTGCCTCCGTGGTCTACCACCGGACCGGGTGCCAGAAAAGGCAGACGGGTCGACCGAGCCAGGGCCGGGGCGCTGGTGACCACCCCGACACGCCATCCGCGAAACCGGGTCATCAGAGACTTACCCAAGACGCCGTAGACAGAGCGCAGACGCTTTTCATCTCCAATTCGCGCCCCGTAGGGAGGGTTCACAATGACCAGCCCGGCGGGCCCCGCAGGGGGTTTGATGTCACTGACGGAAAGCTGTTGAAATCGAGTATTGGCGTTTACCTGCGCTCTCTCTGCATTGGCTGTTGCGGCTTCGATTGCTCCGGCGTTGCGGTCCGAGCCGCAGAATGTGAGAGAACATTCAGCGACGTTTGACTCGCTGCGCATGTCTTGCCAGCGGTCAGGGTCGAAGCCCGCAAGGTTTTCAAACGCAAAACTGCGGGACCGACCAGGGCGCAGCCCCAGGGCAATCTCGGCGGCTTCGATCACGAAAGTACCCGAACCGCACATCGGGTCCAACACCGGTTCATTGCCGCTAAATCCGCAGTCACGCAGAAACATGGCTGCCATCGTTTCGCGCATTGGCGCTTTGGCAATTGCTTCTTTATGACCACGCTTGTGCAAAAGCTCTCCAGAACTGTCGACGGAAAATGTACAGATGTCCTTTTCGATTCTCAGCAAGATCCTGACATCGGCGTCGGAAGATATCGGAGCGCCCAGAGTTTCGGATATCGCTTGTTCAACTCTCTGCCGTGCGGCACCGGCATGATATATTCTGGATTTGCGGCTGGTGGCCTCGACTTTGACCGGAACACCGGAGCGCAGGAACTCGCCCCACGGGAATTTGCGCGCACGTTTGTCCAATTGGGCTAAATGCACGGCAGGAAAACTGCCCAGACGAACTAGAACCTTGTTTGCACCGCGTAAGGTCAGGTTGGCGCGCCAGACCTCGGACCACGAACCACGGCAAATGACACCCCCTGGAATCGTCTTGACCTGAGCGAACCCGTTGGACTGCGCCTCGGCACAGAGGGGGGCTTCAAGGCCCGGGGTGGCAATCAGAAAGATTTCGAAGTCTGTGTCTTTTTTCATTCCGGTTGCTTACACTGGAAGTTCAGCGGGCGCGACACGCAATTTTGACCCGAATTTTTGGCCATCTTGAGGGAAAACTCCAAGATTTTGCAGTTTGATCTTAACTTTCGGCGGTAACAGGTTTGCGTTTGCGGGCATCCGCGCGTAAAGGGTCCGTGATCAGAAATACGCCTGCGGAATTTGGACCCGTTTCGACGCTTTTGCGATGGGCACCGGAAAAAACCGCGTTATTGCATGACCCCTAAAGGGTGTCGGCAGGGCTGGCGCAGGAAAGAGGCTTGGAAGAACGTAGCGGCATGCAAACTTTCAAACTTAAAAAAGGGTTGGACCTGCCAGTGGAAGGCGCTCCCGACCAAACCATTCATCCGGGTCCGGAATACTCGACCGTTGGCGTTCTGGGTGGGGATTACATTGGCCTGAAGCCAAAGATGCTGGTGCAGGAAGGTGATAGTGTCGAGCGGGGTACGCCGCTCTTTTGTCACAAAGATGCGCCTGACGCGATGATGGTTGCACCGGTGACAGGCAAGATTGTTGCCATCAACCGGGGTGCCCGCAGGGTGTTGCAGAGCGTCGTCATCGAAGTGTCCGACGCCAATGACACGGGCTTGGATTTTTCGAGCGTGGGCGATGCGCACAGCGCCGAAGGCGTGACTGCAAAACTGTGCGTCGCTGGTCTATGGACCTCATTCCGCACGAGGCCTTATTCGAAAATGCCGGAACCCGGTGCCAAGCCGAACGCGATTTTCGTGACCGCCATGGACAGTGACCCTTTGGCGGCTGATGCCGCCACGATCATTGCCGAAGCGCCCGAGGCCTTTGCTGCTGGGTTGGCGGCAGTCAGCAAGCTAACCGAAGGCAAGACTTATATTTGCCAGAAACAAGGTGACACGATCCCCGGCGCGGATGTCGCCGGTGTCGAGGCCGTGGCGTTTTCCGGTCCACATCCATCGGGCCTGGCAGGAACGCATATTCACTTCCTCGAACCGATTTCGGGGGAAAAGCAAGTCTGGACTATCGGTTATCAGGACACCATCGCGATTGGCCGCCTGATGCAGACCGGGCGTCTGGATCCGAGTGTTGTGATCGCCTTGACCGGGCCCGGTGCGCGTCAGCCGCGTTTGATCCGCACCGTGATGGGCGCGTCCACGGACGACTTGACACGAGGTGAGGTAAGTGTGGACGGAACGCCCCGCATTATCTCGGGTTCGATCCTGTCGGGTCAACATGCCGACGGACCGACCGCATATCTGGGGCGGTTTGCCCGTCAAATCTGTATCATCCGAGAGGATCACGATCAGATTCCGATGGGTTGGATCCGACCAATGCCTTCCAAGTATTCCGTCCAGCCAGTATTGGGCTCGGCCTTTTCCAGAAAACTCTATGCTTTCACGTCCAACCTGAACGGTGGCCGCCGCGCGATGGTGCCGACAGGCGTGTTCGAAGAGCTGATGCCGCAGGATTACCTGCCCACACAATTGCTTCGGGCGTTGCTGGTGATGGATACGGATACGGCTCAGGCACTGGGAGCGCTTGAGCTGGACGAAGAGGATCTGGGCCTTGTGGGCTTTGCCTGTCCGGCGAAATATGAATACGGGCTGGCGCTGCGCGACTGCCTGAAAAAGATTGAAAAGGAGGGCTGATCCGAATGGGATTGCGTAACTTCTTTGACCGGATCGAGCCGAACTTTACCAAGGGCGGCAAGTACGAGAAGCTTTTTCCGATCTACGAGATGGTGGAAAGCTTCATCTACACTCCGAAAACCGTAACCACCGTTGCTCCTCATGCGCGGTCTTACGTGGATATGAAGCGGATCATGACGTATGTCGTGATTGCTACTATTCCGTGCATCCTGTGGGGAATGTGGAACACCGGTTATCAGGCAAACTCGGCCATTGCCGCGCTTGGCCCAGAGTCTGCAACCGGCTGGCGGATTGCAGTTCTTCAGGTTTTTGGCATCTCGCTTAGTCCGGACAGTATTTTTGCCAATGTCATGCACGGGCTTATGTACTTCCTGCCGATCTATATTGTCACGTTGGTGGCAGGCGGTATTTTCGAAGTCATTTTCGCAACTGTCCGCGGGCATGAGGTGAATGAAGGCTTTCTTGTCACTTCGATGCTTTACGCCTTGATCATGCCTGCAACCACGCCTCTGTGGCAGGTTGCCCTGGGAATTATTTTTGGTGTCGTGATCGGCAAAGAGGTTTTCGGCGGCACTGGCAAGAACTTCCTCAACCCTGCCTTGGTGGGGCGGGCGTTTTTGTATTTCGCCTATCCCGCGCAGATGTCGGGCGATGCAGTCTGGACCCCGGTTGACGGGTTTTCCGGGGCGACGGCTCTGGCTGTGTCGGCTGCCGAAGGCTATCAGGCGCTGGCCGCTGACGGTATCACCTGGTGGAGCGCGTTTTATGGCACCATCCAAGGCAGTATAGGGGAAACCTCGACGCTGGCCTGCATCATCGGTCTAGCCTTCCTGCTGATCACCAAGATCGCCAACTATCGGCTGATTGTGGGATGTCTGGCAGGCACAATTGCGTTCACCTGGCTGCTGAACCTGATCGGGTCCGAGACGAACCCGATGTTCGCTATGCCCTGGTACTGGCATGTCGTATTGGGTGGTTACGCCTTTGGTCTGGCTTTCATGGTGACCGAGCCGGTCTCGGCCAGCCACACCAATGCCGGTCGCTATGTCTATGGCGCCCTGATTGGTGTCATGGTTGTGTTAATACGTGTGATCAACCCAGCCTTTCCCGAAGGTATGATGCTGGCCATACTGTTCGGCAACGTCTTTGCACCGCTGATCGATTATTTTGTCGTTCAGGCCAACATCAAACGGAGGGCGCGTCGTCATGTCTGATACGCAATCCCCTGAACGCAAGGGCGCGATTGCCCGGTTTCTGGCGGCCTCACCAGATTCAGTTGGCAAAACGATCTTTATTGCTGTTGCGGTCTGTCTCGTTGCCTCGATGATCGTGTCGGCCGCCGCGGTCAGCCTGCGCCCGGTGCAGGAGGCCAACAAGCTGAAGGACAAGCAGGTCAATATCCTGCAGGTGGCGGGGGTGTATGAACCCGGCGTCAATGTCACCGAAGCATTTGCCGCATTCGAGCCGCATGTGCTGGACCTGGCAACGGGCGATTTTGTGGATAATCAGTTCGAACCGGCCACCTTTGACGATTTGGCCGCTGCCGGCGATCCGGACCTGAGCGTCGCGCTTGACGACGATCCCGCAGGCATTGGTCGAAAGGCAAAATATCGGGTCATCTATCTGCTGCGCGACGACAGCGGAGCGTTGGACAAGGTGATCTTGCCGCTGCATGGCTATGGGTTGTGGTCTACGCTCTACGGCTTCATCGCGCTGGAAAAGAACGGCAACGACATTTTCGGCCTGCAATTCTATCAGCATGGCGAGACGCCGGGTCTGGGTGCTGAGGTGGACAACCCGCGCTGGAAGACGTTGTGGAACGGCAAGAAGCTGCGCGACGACGCGGGAGTGTTGCAGATCACCGTCGCCAAGTCGCAGCCTGCGGCCGGGCCCGACTATTACATCGACGCCCTGGCAGGTGCGACCCTGACCACTGTCGGTGTCGACAACCTGGTGAGATTCTGGATGGGTGACGCGGGTTACGCTCCGTTCCTGGCCAAGCTGCAAGCAGGAGAGATCTGATGTCGCAGACCAAGAAAGAGCTGTTGGTCGACCCCCTTGTCGACAACAACCCGATCACCCTGCAGGTGCTGGGCATCTGTTCAGCTTTGGCGGTGACTTCGTCGTTGCAGGTGGCCTTTGTCATGGCGCTGGCGGTGACCTTTGTGACTGCGTTTTCGTCGATGTTCATTTCGATTTTGCGCAATCAGATTCCCAGTTCGATCCGAATCATCGTGCAGATGGTGATCATCGCCTCGCTAGTGATTTTGGTGGATCAGATCCTCAAGGCTTATGCCTTTCAGATTTCCAAGACCCTGTCGGTGTTTGTCGGCCTGATTATCACCAACTGTATCGTTATGGGCCGAGCCGAGGCATTCGCCATGAAAAACCCGCCGGTAGCGTCGTTCATCGACGGTTTTGGCAACGGCATGGGCTATGGCCTGATCCTGATGCTGGTGGGCATCATCCGGGAGTTGTTTGGATCGGGCAGCCTGTTTGGCGTGACAATCCTGCAAACGGTCAATAATGGCGGTTGGTACGTACCCAACGGCCTGTTGCTGCTGCCGCCGTCGGCGTTCTTTGTGATCGGCCTGCTGATCTGGGCTTTCCGCACGTGGAAGCCGAACCAGGTCGAAGAACGTGAATACAAAATCCAGCAGGTAGAGGCGCACTGATGGAAGGGCTTATCTCTCTGGCCGTGAAGGCCGTCTTTATCGAAAACCTTGCGCTCAGCTTTTTCCTTGGCATGTGTACCTTCATCGCCGTGTCGAAAAAGATTTCGACTGCCATCGGCCTGGGAATATCGGTCATGGTGGTGCAGGCCATCACCGTGCCCGCCAACAACCTGTTGCTGTCCTTCCTGCTGAAACCGGGCGCATTGGCATGGGCCGGGTTCCCGGATGTGGATTTGACCTTTCTCGGGCTGATTTCCTATATCGGCGTGATCGCAGCGATGGTTCAGATCCTCGAAATGATTCTCGATAAGTATTTCCCGCCGCTCTACAACGCGCTGGGGATCTTCCTGCCTTTGATCACTGTGAACTGTGCCATTCTAGGTGGTTCGCTGTTCATGGTCGAACGGGATTATAACTTTGCCGAGGCGACCACCTATGGCATCTCATCCGGCTTCGGTTGGGCGTTGGCGATCACCGCGATGGCGGGCGTGCGCGAAAAGCTCAAATACTCGGATGTGCCGGACGGGCTTCAGGGGCTGGGCATCACCTTTATCACTGCCGGGCTGATGGCGATGGCCTTTATGTCCTTCTCAGGCGTGAAACTGTAAGGGGGGCGAGAGAATGGAAACCTTTTCGCTCGGCGTTGTCCTGTTCACCCTGATTGTTCTGGCGCTGGTGGCCATCATTATGGCTGCTCGGTCAAAGTTGGTGTCAACCGGCAATGTCAACATCACCATCAACGGTGAAAAGACTATCTCGGTTCCGGCGGGTGGCAAACTGCTGCAAACATTGGCGGCCGAAAAACTGTTTGTTCCGTCAGCCTGCGGTGGTGGTGGTACCTGTGCCCAGTGTCGCGTGAAAGTGCATTCGGGTGGCGGTTCGATCCTGCCGACCGAAGAAAGCCATATTACAAAGCGCGAAGCCTCCTGTGGCGACCGTCTGTCCTGTCAGGTGGCGGTCAAGCAGGACATGGAAATCGAAGTTCCAGAAGAGGTCTTCGGCGTCAAGAAATGGGAATGCACCGTTCGCTCGAACGACAACGTTGCGACCTTTATCAAGGCCCTTACTCTGGACCTGCCCGAAGGAGAGGACGTGAAATTCCGTGCCGGGGGCTACATCCAGATCGAAGCGCCCGCTCATCAGTTGAAATACACCGATTTCGACGTGCAGGAAGAATACCGCGAGGATTGGGATCGCTTCAATCTGTGGCAATATGAGTCGGTTGTGACACAACCGATCGAACGCGCCTATTCGATGGCCAACTATCCGGATGAAAAGGGCATGATCATGCTTAACGTCCGGGTAGCTTCACCGCCTCCGGGCTCAGAAGGAATTCCGCCGGGCCAGATGTCGTCCTACATCTTCAACCTGAAGCCGGGCGATAAAGTTACTATTTCGGGTCCATTTGGCGAGTTTTTCGCGCGTGAAACCAAGAAGGAAATGGTCTTCATCGGTGGTGGCGCCGGCATGGCACCGATGCGCAGCCACATCTTTGACCAGCTCAAACGCCTTGAGAACCGCGACCGCAAGATCAGTTTTTGGTACGGCGCACGATCCAAGAAAGAGATGTTCTTTGTCGAGGACTTCGATCAGCTGGCGGAAGAGTTCGACAATTTCGAATGGCACGTCGCTCTGTCAGACGCCCAGCCCGAGGATGAATGGAAAGGCTATACCGGCTTCATCCACAACGTTCTGTTCGAAGAATACCTCAAGAACCACCCGGCACCTGAGGATTGCGAATACTACATGTGTGGACCGCCAATCATGAACCAGTCGGTTATCAACATGCTGCTGGATCTGGGCGTGGATCGAGAAGATATCATGCTCGACGATTTTGGCGGGTAAATAAAGACACCGGCGCTGAGTGCGCCGGTTTTTTCATTCCGGCACCAGGTCGACCTATTTTCCGTAATAGTCCCGATACCAGGCGACGAATTGGGCAATGCCGTCCTTCAAGTCGGTCTGCGGGCGATAATTCGTCAGCTGCTGCAACAGCCGATTGTCAGCCCAGGTGGCATGAACATCGCCCATCTGCATTGGCATGAAGTTTTTGACCGCTTTCTGGCCAACAGCCTCTTCGATGGCTTCTATGAAATCCATCAGACGCACCTTGTCTCCGTTGCCAATGTTGACGATGCGGTACGGTGCAACTGGCGACAAGCTGTCACCGTCTTCGATATCCGCGCGGCTGGTCGGGCGAACCGGTGGAACATCGATCAGCAACCTGATCCCGCGCACAAGGTCTTCTACATGCGTGAAGTCGCGATACATATCGCCATGATTGTAGATGTCTATTGGTCTGCCATCCAGTATCGCAGCGACGAACTTGAAATAGGCCAGATCGGGGCGCCCCCAAGTGCCGTAAACGGTGAAAAACCGAAACATCGTGGTCGGCAAATCCCACAGATGGGCATAGGAATGCCCCATCGCCTCATTCGCCTTTTTGGTGGCGGAATAGATCGTCAGTTGGGTGTCGGCTTTTTCTGTTTCGATGAACGGCATGTCTTCGTTTGCACCGTAGATCGATGAGGTCGACGCCATCAAAAGATGTTCCACCTTATGCTGACGCGCGATTTCCATCACATTGAACGTGCCCACAACGTTCGACTCGATATAGCTGCGGGGATATTCAAGGCTGTGCCGCACGCCAGCCTGCGCGGCCAGATGTACGATGACATCGGGCTGAAACTCCTCAGCGACCTGCACAAGCCGATCAAAGTTTTCCAAACGGTCTTCAGTTGCCGTAAATCCTGAGGTTTGAAGCAGTATCTGATGTCGACGCTGTTTCAGGGTCACATCATAATAGTCGGTCATCCCGTCGTAGCCGTGTACCTGAAACCCTTCTGCCAAAAGCAACTTGGCCAGATGGAATCCGATGAACCCGGCAGAACCTGTAATCAATACTCGTTTCATAAAACCCTCAGAACTCACTGCAAATTCATCGCTGGCTGGAAGGCTGATCCAATCATCAGATCAACTGCTTGCGAACATCCTGCGGGCATATCGGACAATCTAAGGCTCGTGGTCAACACTTTGCCTATTCAAACAGTTGTTGATTGCGACCACCGAGCGGGGCGGGTAGGGATCAAATGCCATGATGAAAGACTGGATCAGACGGCGGTTCCAATCCGCGGCGAGGGAAAGCTCCAATGCGATGCCATGCGACGTGGCACCAGCAGAAAAAGTGACAGCTGTCGGCGATATTCACGGTCGTCTTGATCTGCTTCAGGCGGTTTTGCCACGACTCGACGATCAAAGCCCGCTGGTTTTTCTGGGCGATTACATCGACCGGGGGGCATACAGCGCGCAGGTACTGCGGCATTTGCATCACCTGAGTGAAGCGTCAGACGGGCGGGTGCAATGCTTGCTTGGCAATCACGAAGAGATGCTGCTGCAATTTGTAAACGACCCGGAACGCTACGCCAGGCTTTGGTTTCATAACGGTGGAGCGGAAACTCTGGCATCTTTCGGCCTCGTATGTCCCGACGAGTTGCACAGTGGCAAGCATCTGCCTGAACTGGCAGAGCGTCTGCGGCACAAGATGGGCGACAGCTTGCTGGACTGGCTTGCAAATCTGCCGCTGACCTGGACCAGCGGCAACGTCACCTTTGTCCACGCGGCGCTTGATCCGCGGCAATCCATTCAATCCCAGGATCGCCAAATCTGTCTATGGGGTCATCCGATATTTCCACGGCTTGCACGCAGCGACGCGCAATGGGTTGTACACGGTCATACAATTGTAAACCAACCCCGGGTTAAAAACCGGGTTGTGTCGATTGATACCGGTGCCTTTGCCTCGGGCAGATTAACTGCCGTTGAATTAGACAGCGGTAGCATCGGGTTTCTTTCCACCGGTTGAAACTAGCCTACGATCATCTGCTTCATGCGAAGCGCTTCATACTCCAATTCCCTCAGGCGGAAATGCACTACGTCACCGATAGTGATGACACCGCACAAATTGCCATCACGCAGAACCGGCATATGGCGGAAACGTCCCTCGGTCATGGTCTTCAGCACGTCATTCAGCGTATCCTCGGGCATGCAGGCTTTTACATCCCTGGTCATCAGGTCTTCGACCGACTGTGGCAGGGTCTGTCCCGGCGTATCGGCCATGCGCCTCACGATGTCGCGTTCCGACAAAATTCCTTTCAATGACCCGTTTTGATCGGTCACCAGAACAGCACCAATTCGCTTGTCCTTGAGCGTGTTCACCACCGAATGGATGGTATCATTAGGCCGCACCGAAAACACCGCATCCCCTTTACCCTCAAGCAGTTTGGCCACGGTCGTCTGCGAATGCGACAGGTTTGATTCCGCTGATTGGCTGTAGGTTGTCTTGTCAGCCTTGTCACCGCGCGACGGCGACTGATAAGAAGTTGGGGCCATGGGCAATCTCCTTATGGTTCTTGCAAAGTCTTTCCCTTTCACTTTAGCGCAGCTAAACGACCTGTATAGGGTACAATTGCACGAGTTGGCCAAACGCAGGTCAGCAGAGGGAGCTTAAGCCTTTGAATGAACTCTATCTTACGCCCCCGGTTGCCGCGCTGATCTTCTTTGCGGCTGTTGTGTGCGGTCACAACTTTCGTATGGCGTGGAAGCAACAGAAGCCCGGGTGGCGGAAACGCGCGTGGTTGTTCGGAATTCCGGCTGGAACTGGTCTTCTGCTGTTGGGTTTCCTTCCATTGAAACTGTAATGCCAATTTGACTCTGGCGGGGACCGCTGTCATATGCCGGGCACAGAATGTCCCGGAGAACGTCCAATGCGTCTTTTGCCCGTACTGGCCTTTTTCACCCTTCTTTCAGGCTGTCTTTTTGACAAGGAACCCGAAGAAGTTCGTCTGTCCGGCGAGACAATGGGCACGACCTACAATATCACCGCAATTGGCGAGGACCTTGACAAAGACGCACTGGCCGCGGCCGTCAGTGATAAGTTGGCAGCTGTGAATGCCAAGATGTCCAACTGGGATCCGAACTCGGAAGTTTCTGTTTTTTCCGCGTCGACCAGCACAGATCCGATGCCTGTGTCCAACGAACTCGCGCTGGTTCTTTCCGCTGCGAACGAAGTGCACTCGAAATCCGGAGGCATTTTCGACGTAACCCTCGGCCCTCTGATCGAACTTTGGGGTTTTGGCCCACGCAAGCCCGAAGACCCGGTGCCATCAGATGCGGATATCAACGCCGCGCTGAATGGTGTAGGTCAAGAACGCCTGCTAGCGCTCGATACCGATGCTGGTACGCTTGCCAAGTCAAACGCCAGTGTGGGCATTAACCTGTCCGCGATTGCAAAAGGCTATGGAATTGACGCTGTTGCAGAAACCTTGAAGGCCGCTGGCATCGAAAACTATCTGGTTGAAATTGGCGGCGATCTTGTGGCCAAAGGTAAGAATGACAAGGGCGAAGCGTGGCTCATTGGTATCGAGAAACCTGAAACGGGTTCGCAAACCATCCAGTTGATCATTTCTTTGAATGACAGGGGCATGGCCAGTTCGGGCGATTACAGGAATTTCTTTGAAAAAGATGGTGTGCGATATTCGCATATCATCGATCCGACAACAGGCCGTCCAATCACGCACCGCACCACTTCGGTCACCGTGCTGGCCGAAAACGCGATGATGGCCGATGCCTGGGCAACAGCCATGCTGGCCTTGGGGCAGGAAAAAGGGCTAGCTCTGGCAGAGGAGCATAAACTTGCAGTGTATTTCATCTCGCGGGATGTGACAGGCGGCGAAGATGCCTATATCACTGCCCATAGCACAGCGTTCAAAGACGCGCTGGGATCGAACTGACTGTTGGAGCTGAGATGAGTACTTTTATTCTGGCCTTCATTCTTCTCGCTCTCATCATGGTGGGCATGTCATTGGGTGTCATGCTGATGGGCAAGACCATCAAAGGCAGCTGCGGTGGTCTAAACGCGATCTCGGGCGCGGATAAATGCGTTGTTTGCCAAAAAGACATCGACCCCGACAGCCCACTGCGCGACAAGCTGCAATGCAAACGTGCCAAGAAGATGCTGGAGCAAATGGACCGCCAGGCCTGACGCTGGTTTTGCTTCGCTCTGCGGATAGAAATGGCTAACTAGGTCCTCGTGACTTGTGGGGAAGGGCGTCAACTTGGCCAAGGCAAGAAACATCCTGTTCATCATGTTCGACCAGCTGCGATGGGATTATCTGAGCTGTTACGGCCATCCGCATCTGCATACCCCAAATATCGATCGTCTGGCAGCCAAAGGCGTGCGCTTCAACCGCGCCTATATCCAATCACCGATCTGCGGCAGCTCCCGCATGTCCACTTATACCGGGCGCTATGTGCATTCTCACGGGGCGTCGTGGAACGGAATTCCGTTGAAAGTCGGTGAGATTACAATGGGCGATCACCTGCGTAAGGCGGGGATGGATTGCTGGCTGGTTGGCAAAACTCATATGCGTGCAGATGCCGAAGGGATGGCGAGGTTGGGCTTGGAGCCTGACAGCCTGATCGGGGCCCGCGTCGCCGAATGTGGGTTCGACGTGTACGAACGGGATGACGGTATGCTGCCCGAAGGTCCGGATGGGTATTATGACCCGGAAGGGGCAAAGGAATACAACAAATTCCTAAAGGCCAAAGGGTATGAGAGCGACAATCCCTGGCATGACTTTGCCAATTCCGGGCTGGATGCGAATGGCAACGTTCTGTCAGGCTGGTTTCTGAAGAACTCACCCGAAGCCGCTAATATTGCCGAGGAAGACAGCGAAACGCCCTATCTGACCGGTCGCGGGATAGAGTTCATGGAAACGCATGATGGCCCGTGGTGCTGTCATCTGAGTTTTATCAAGCCGCATTGGCCGTACATCGTACCGGACCCATACGCCTCGATGTATGGACCGGAACATGTGCTGCCTGTGGTGCGATCCGAGGCGGAACGTCAGAATGCGCATCCCGTGCTTAAAGCCTTCATGGACACAAAGATCGGCCAGACCTTTTCGCGGCAGGACGTGCGTGAGGCGGTTATCCCAGCCTATATGGGGCTGATCAAGCAAGCAGATGACCAGATGGGCCGCCTGTTGGACTGGATGGAGAGAACCGGGCGGATGGAAAACACGATGATCGTGTTGACATCAGACCATGGTGATTTTCTGGGCGATCACTGGATGGGGGAAAAGACCTTCTTCCACAACGCCTCCACCAGGGTGCCGTTGATCATCTATGACCCGTCGCCCGAGGCGGACGCGACACGCGGTACCGTCAGCGATGCGCTTGTGGAATCCATCGACCTTGCACCGACCTTTGTCGATGCGGCTGGTGGGGAAGTGGCGACGCATATTCTGGAAGGTCACTCCCTGTTGCCTATTCTCTATGGGGAGAAGGACGCATTGCCACGCGATGTGGTGATCTGCGAATATGACTACTCGGCTTCACCAATCGCAAATGTTTTGGACGTGTCGGTCCGCGATGCGGTGATGTTCATGGCCGCAAGCAAGAAATGGAAACTGATCCATTGTGAAGGTGGGTACCGGCCAATCCTGTTCGATCTGGAAAACGACCCTGATGAGTTGAACGATCTGGGTGACAGCGCGGAACATGCCGGTGTAATCGCTGAAATGTACGAGCACCTGTTCGCCTGGACGCGGCGGGCGTCACAGCGCACAACCCGGTCCGAGCAGCAATTGATTGAAATGCGAACCAAAAGTCGGGGCAGGGGTGTTGTTCTGGGCGTTTATGATGAAAACGATGCGCCGTTGGACCTGACCGTCAAATACCGCAATCGCAAGGCGCGCCCATTCCGGTGCTATCTAAAAGACTAACACACTCTGTGTCGGTTAAAATTGTTCATCATTGCAAAGGTGGTTCACCCGTTGAAGTCCAAAGGATAGAAGGTGACCCAAGAGCAGAAAACGGAGTACATCAATGGCCACCCCCAAACCTGTTGTCCTGTGCATTCTTGATGGTTGGGGCCTGTCCGAGGACACAAAAGCCAACGCACCCTATCTGGCAAACACGCCGACGTTTGACGCGATCCTGTCTGAGTGTCCGCATTCAACCCTGATCACCCACGGCCCCGATGTGGGTCTGCCAAGCGGACAGATGGGAAATTCAGAGGTCGGGCACACCAATATCGGTGCAGGGCGTGTGGTCGCCATGGATCTGGGCCAGATTGATCTTTCCATTGAAGACCGGACTTTCTTCGAAAACGAAGCGCTGCAAGCTTTCATCGCCAGCGTCAAATCCGCTGGCGGCACTGCGCATCTGATGGGGTTGATCTCGGATGGTGGGGTGCATGGTCATCTGAACCATATCGTTGCCGCAACCACTGCCATAACGGATGCCGGTGTCCCGGTTGCACTACACGCAGTGACGGACGGGCGTGATGTCGCGCCAAGGTCAGCTCTGACTTACATCGCTGAGTTGGAAGAACGCTTGCCCGACAACGCACGCATCGTCACCGTAAGCGGGCGGTACTTTGCCATGGATCGCGACAATCGCTGGGAGCGTGTCAGTGAAGCGTATGCTGCAATGGTCAACGGGCAGGGCCGAACAGCAAGCAGTGCCCATGGCGCGGTTGATCACGCCTATAACCAGTCCGAATCTGACGAGTTCGTCACACCAACCGTATTGACGGGGTATGACGGTATTAACGATGGCGATGGTTTCTTTTGCCTGAACTTTCGCGCCGACCGTGCCCGTGAAATTCTGCGCGCCATCGGAGAGCCAGGATTTTCCGAGTTTGCGACAGGACCGCGCCCGAAGCTTTCAGCACTGCTGGGCATGGTCGAGTACTCCGATGGACATAATGCTTACATGACCACGGTTTTTCCAAAGCGCTCGATTGTGAATACGCTGGGCGAATGGGTCGCCAAGCAAGGGCTTCGGCAGTTTAGACTAGCTGAAACCGAGAAGTACCCGCATGTTACGTTCTTTCTGAATGGCGGTAAGGAGACGCCCGAACTAGGCGAGGATCGCTTTATGCCGAGCTCGCCGAAAGTGGCGACCTACGATCTACAGCCCGAAATGTCGGCCGCAGAGGTTACGGCGAAATTTATCGAAGCCATCGAAGGAGGGTATGACTTGATTGTTACAAATTATGCCAATCCCGATATGGTTGGTCATACAGGTGATTTGAATGCTGCGATCAAAGCGTGTGAAGCCGTCGATCAGGGGTTGGCGCAAGTCATTGCGGCTCTTGAAAAGGTCAAGGGAGCGATGATTATCACGGCCGATCACGGTAATTGCGAAGTCATGGTCGATCCTGTGACCGGCGGCCCGCACACGGCCCATACGCTCAATCCTGTTCCCGTGGCGCTGTTTGGCGGGCCTGAAGGTGCGAAATTGCGCCAAGGACGTTTGTCCGATCTTGCCCCGACCCTGCTTGAGCTGATGGGATTGCCGAAACCGCCGGAAATGACCGGGGAAAGCCTGCTGTCATGAAAATGGCTGCTCTGGCAGTGTGTCTGTTTTTAGCCTTGCCGGCACTGGCCCAGCCAGACGCCTCCAAGGCCGCTTTGGACGCAGCGCAGATGCTCGAACAGGCGTCCATCGCGTTATCCGAGGCCGAAAGCGCCCGGGACCGGGTCCATGCTCTTACGGAGACGATCCATGCCTATGAGGCCGGGTTGGGCGCGATGCGGGTGGGATTGCGCCAAGCGGCAACCCGCGAGGCGCAATTGAGTGCCGAATTGAGGGCGCGCGAAAAGGAAATCCGGCGATTGCTTGGTGTTCTGCAAACCATTGAAACGACCGAACCACCCGTCTTGATGTTACATCCGTCCGGCCCTTTGGGGGCGGCCCGTGCAGGTATTATGCTGTCCGAGGTCACCCCTGGCCTGAACGCCAGCGCGCAGGAACTGGCGCAGGACCTGAATGAAGTGCAGACATTGCGTGTCTTGCAGCAAAAGGCCTCGGAAACTTTGACAGAGGGTCTGACGGGCGTTCAGGAGGCCCGTACCCGTCTGAGCGAGGCAATCGCCGACCGCACGGATTTGCCCCGCCGTTTCGTGGAAGACCCGGTGCGTACGGCCATTTTGATCTCGTCGACCGAAACACTGGATGGCTTTGCAAGTGGTCTGTCCGAGATCTCGGAGGGAGAGATCCTCGACAGCAATGCCAGTGTCTTGGACAGGAAAGGCCGGATATCAATGCCGGTACAGGGAATCTTGCTGCACAAGGCCGGTGAAACGGACGCCGCCGGTGTCACGCGCCCCGGCCTGATTGTGGGTACACGCCCGCGCGCCTTGGTCACCTCGCCCACCGCGGCGACAATTCGCTATCGCGGGCCGCTGCTGGACCTGGGGAACCTAATCATCCTTGAGCCTCAATCGGGTCTTTTGTTCGTATTTTCCGGTTTGCAGGAGGTCTATGGCCAGCCAGGTCAGGTGATCCCGGAGGGCACACCGGTTGGCCTGATGCCCGGTGAAATGCCGGAAATCGGCGCAATTTTGTCAACAAGCAGTGATGGCACTGGAACTGACCGCTCAGAAACGCTCTATATAGAGGTAAGAGAAGATAATCGCCCCGTGGACCCGGAATCGTGGTTTCGGACCGACAAGGATGGATAAACGCGTATGAAGAAATTTGTGGTGGCCGGTCTGGCTGGAACTGTGGCAGGTATTCTTGCAACAACTCAGATCGCAGGACCCCTGCTGGCGCAGGAGGCCGAGAACAAGGCAAGCGTCTATGAACAGCTGGATTTGTTCGGCGACATTTTTGAACGTATCCGTGCACAGTATGTCGAAGAGGTTGAGCCCGAAGAACTGATCGAGGCGGCGATTGACGGCATGTTGACATCACTTGATCCGCATTCGAGTTATCTTTCTCCTGACGATGCCGAACAAATGCGCGTGCAGACCCGGGGCGAGTTTGGTGGGTTGGGTATCGAAGTCACGCAGGAAGAAGGCTTTGTAAAAGTCGTCTCACCCATTGACGATACCCCCGCCGACGCAGCCGGAATCGAAGCCGGGGATTTCATTACCCATGTGGACGGTGAAAGCATTCTGGGCCTGACGCTGGACAAAGCGGTTGACCTGATGCGCGGCCCGGTCGGGTCCGAAATTATCATCACCGTCGTACGTGAGGGTGAACCTGATCCCTTCGACGTCACTATTATCCGTGACACAATCAAGTTGACCGCTGTGCGCGCACGGACCGAAGGCACCAGTGTCGTGCTGCGTGTAACCACGTTCAACGACCAGACCTTCCCGAACCTGAAAGAAGGCTTGCAGGAGCAGATTGCCGAAGCAGGTGGCATCGACAAGGTGAACGGCTTTGTTCTGGACCTGCGCAACAACCCAGGCGGCCTGTTGACTCAGGCGATCAAAGTGTCGGACGCGTTCCTGAACGAAGGCGAAATCGTTTCTACGCGCGGCCGCGATCCGAACGAAGGTGAGCGGTTCAATGCAACCCCCGGGGATCTGGCCGAAGGCAAGCCGATTGTGGTGCTGATCAATGGCGGCTCGGCCTCGGCGTCCGAGATTGTGGCCGGTGCGTTGCAGGATCATCGCCGCGCTATCGTCGTTGGCACCAAGAGCTTTGGTAAAGGATCCGTGCAGACGGTCATGCCACTGCGCGGTGACGGTGCCATGCGCCTGACCACATCGCGCTATTACACGCCATCAGGACGCTCGATCCAGGCCCTTGGCGTCAGTCCAGACATCATTGTTGAGCAGCCTCGCCCGGCACCTGCACAAGAAGAGGATGAGAGTAATGTGCGGACCCGGTCCGAAGCTGACCTGCGCGGCAGCCTGAACAATGACAGCCTGAGCGAGGATGAAGTTCGCCAGATTGAGGAAGATCGCGCTAGGGCCGAAGCCACGGCCGAGCTGCGGAAAGAGGATTATCAACTAGCATATGCCATAGACATCCTTAAAGGCTTGTCAGCGTTCACCCCGCACGGGCCGTCCCAATAACCAAACCAATGGGCCGCGTACAACGCGGCCCTTTTCTTTCTGGCTCGCGGGATATTATTTCATCATCCAGCAGCGCAATACGCAGGCACCGCGCTTAGTGCACATAACTGAATGGATCATCGGACTTCGCAAGCGTTTCAGCCGTCTCCTCGGCTTACCCGTCGGAAAGCGCGTTTCAGCATATCCAGCTCCGCGCGCAAAAGATCCACTTCAGCCCTGAGATCATCGGCGGCTGGTTCACCTGCAATAATGGAGAAACTCCCAAGTTTCTCAACGCCGTCTGCGTCGACTATGACGAAGCTGTGCACGCCTTCGGACAGGGCTGTCACGGGTACCGGAACATTCAGGTCCCATCCGTTGTCTGCGGGCGAAAGCTCAACTCCCTCCAGTGCTTTCCCCAGATATCGAACCTCCAATCCCGGTTGCCGCTCGGCCTCAACATGACCGTGCCAAATACCGTTTTCGAACCGAATGAAGGTCAGGGATGTTTGTGTCATCTTTGATCGTCTCACAAGTCGGCGCGATGGAAACGGCAAAACGTAAGGTCTCGTACACTCATACGGTTCATTTCCGGTTTTTCAAAAATTAGATCCAGCCAGATCTTTTCGATCCTGCGTTCATTCAGGGGCAGGTGAGCCAAGTCAAACTCAACTGCGTTCACGGCGTCAGAAGGGTTCAGTTGCCGCAAAACCTGCTCCATGTTGGGTCCGTGCTGAACATTGAGACGTGCGAACACACCCGATGGTTTTTCGCAGTCAATCAGGGTTTCCAACCGGATCAGATGCTCGCGTGTCAGGTCGCGGGCGGCCTCACGCGGCAAGTCGATCGATACCGACAGGAACGACCCCTCGAAACCAAAGACCTCGACCTCCAGACTGAACGGAGCCAGATCACTTGCCCCCCGGTTGCGGATTTGCCGCACGACGATTTCGGTCAATGGGCAGTCGTGAAACAAGCTGACCTGATCGTCCATAACCGTTTTACGGGGAACAGAGGCCATGCCGGATTGCAACAACGGCGCGCGCCAAAGTCCGGGCCGCCAGCTCCAGTCGGTGCCGACAGGCCGGTGAAACTGAGTTGATCCTATTTTCGGACGGAGCAGGCGCGCATCCGCCAGTTGGATCAGGCGATCCAGTTGCCCACGCAGACTGCGTGCCTGATCGCGTTTCAATCGCAACTCGGCTTGCGCCGAATCTGGCGCCTGCCGCACAGCCCGGCTCCAGCGGCCGAGCGTCCGGCGATGAATATAGCGATCCAGAATCCTGCGCATGGTCTCTTCGTCCGATAATGTCCTTCTTTAGTCAAAGAAATGAGTAGGAATAAACCCGCAATCACAAAAACACTACTTGAGCGCTACGTTTTCAGGTTGGTGGGTAAGCGTAAAAAAGATAGGTGCCGGATTGGGGGGCTGATGCCGTCAATTCTTGCAATACGTCAGGTCAGTGCTTACCGTCTGTTTCCTAAAAATGGGTTACCCCAGAACAGCCAAACATCAGTTAAGCTATCGATAAGGCCAGGCTATGGAGCCCACATTATTTTCTTTTATTTGGAAGTATTCGAAAAAACAGCAACTTGTCCTGTTGCTGCTAACGGTCCTGTCCTTCCCTTTTCTATATGCGTCGCTGGAGCTGCCGAAACAAATCATCAATGACGCTATTGGTGCGCCGGGCGACACGGTGACAGTCTGGGGCATCACAGTGTCTCAAGTTCAGTATCTGATGATACTGTGCTTTCTATTTCTGGCCACTGTGATCGCCAGTGGTTTGATGAAGATGCGCATCAATACGATGAAAGGCATCTTGTCCGAACGTATGCTGCGCCGTCTTCGCTATACCCTGATTCAACGCTCGATGCGGTTCCCAAAGTCCTATTTCGCGACCACCAGCCAAGGAGAGCTGGTCTCGATGATCACATCCGAGGCCGAGCCGATGGGCGGCTTGATGGGGGATGCGATTGCGCAACCGGTGTTTCAGTTCGGCCAAATGATGACAATCGTAACCTTTCTGTTCATGCAAAGCCTCTGGTTCGGTCTGGCAAGCATCGCGCTGATCCCGCTTCAGGCCTGGTTGATCCCCAAGTTGCAACGCCAGATCAATTTGCTGAACAAGGACCGTATTCAGGAGGTTCGGCGTCTGAGCTCGGAAATCGGGGAAAGCGCGGCGGGCATCAGCGACCTGCGCACGAATGGCGGCTGGCGGTATCGTCTGGCACAGTTCAGTCACAGGCTGGGAACCTTGTTCGAGATCCGGTTCAAGATCTACAAAAAGAAGTTCTTTATGAAGTTCGTGAACAATCTGATCACTCAGATGACGCCTTTTTTGTTTTATTCGGTGGGCGGATACTTGGCGATCACGGGCGAGGTGACAGTAGGTGCATTGGTTGCCGCGTTGGGCGCGTACAAAGACCTTAGCGGGCCCTGGAAAGACCTTCTGACCTACTACAACCAGGTACAGGATATGTCCCTGCGATGGGAAGTGGTCACCGAAAGATTTGCCCCGGACAACATGATTCCCGAAGAGCTGTTCATCGGCGAGCCGGAAACCATTCCGCATCTGACCGGTGATATCGAATTGCGCAATGTGACCGTACGCGATGGCGATGGCAAAACCATTTTGGAGGACATTGATCTGACTATCCCACGTGGAGCGCGTGTGGCGATTCAATCCACCCATGCGTCGGAACGCAGTGCATTGGGCCAGTTGCTGACCCGCGAGGTTCTGCCTGTTCAGGGCGATGTGATCATAGCCGGCCACAAGCTGGACGAATTGCACCAATCAGTTATCGCGGCCCGGATCGGTTATGCCTATTCACGCCCGTATCTGTTTGACGGGACTTTGGGCGATAACCTCATGATGTCGTTGCGCACCCATCCGCAGCACGAGGCAGATGCCATAAGAACCCCGTCCCGTCGTCAGATCGAGTCTGTTCGGGCCGGTAACCCACCGGACTCGCTGGATGATGAGTGGATCGATCCGGGACTGGCCGGTCTGGACGATATTGATGGAATACGTGATTGGTGGTTCCAACTGGTGGAAGCCATGGGGATTGACGAGTTCATGTTCCGGCGCACTCTGCGCACCCAGTTTGATCCAGAGATACACCCGATACTGGCACAGGAAATAGTCAGGCTGAGAGACTCCATCGCTGAACGGTTGAAGGCAAAAGGACTGGATCGGTATGTTTATCGGTTCGATCCCAACCAGTTCAACCCGGCTGTCCCGCTTGGGGGAAACCTGTTGTTCGCGGCACCGTCGCGCGACATCTCTCCAGACATTCTGGCTGGCGACGCGCGGTTTGTACGATTGCTCAGCACCCATGATCTTGCAGATGACGCGATCAGCATATCGAATGCCGTCATGGATACTCTTGGCAAGACATTTGGGCGGGATGGGGCTGACCATCCCCTGTTTCTGCGGCTTGGCATGTCCAAGGACATGTATCATCGGCTGCTTGACATCCAGGACCGGCGCAAAGCCAAAGGGAATGCTGCGCTGAGCGATCAGGAGCGCGCCTTGCTACTGACAGTGCCTTTCCTTCTGACCGCAGAACAGATCGGTCCTGATTTCCCAGAGGAATACAAGGAAAAAATCCTTGCTATCCGCAAGACCCAGGCTGAACGGTTGCGTGGTGCAATGGACGGTTTGTTCATGTCTGTGGCGCCTGACATCTATGTGCCGCGCCTGACCGTGATGGAAAACGCGATCTATGGCCGGATATCTTTGATGGCAGGTGCCCATGCCGAAGATATCGAAGACATCGTTGCAGAGGCCATGAACGAAGCCGGTCTGCGCCGTCGAGCAGCGGCCATTATTTATGACCTTCCGTCCGGGCTGGGCGGCAACAACCTTCCAACTGTGTTTCAGGAGCGTGCCGCTTTTTCGCGCGCAGGCATCAAACGCCCCGACATTCTGATCCTGGACAAGGCGTTGGCCAGCCACGACTCGGAAAGCCGGTTGCGCACGCGCCTGAAACTGCGGGAGTTGCTGCCCGATTCCATCATGATTTTCATGGAGGATCATTTTGCGCACCCCGAAGCCTATGACTTGTTTGTAGAAATAAAGGATGGACGGATCGACGGCGTCTCGCGGAGCAGGCCAGCGCATGAGGACAGCACTTCGGACGATCTGAGCCGGAAACTCGAGATCCTGTCAGCAACGCAGCTGTTTTCTGGCTTGGATGGCCGAAACCAGCGGCTGCTGGCGTTTTCGGCGCAATGGTACGAGGCCAGCGCCGGACAAGTCATCTTTTCCCGCGGTCAGGCGCCGGATGCGGCCTATTTGTGCATTTCAGGACAGGCCAAACTGGATTGGTCCAACGAGGATGGAACGAAACGGACAATCTCGATCATAGAACCCGGACGGCTCATCGGCGACCTGTCCATCATTACAGGGGAACCACGGCAGCTGGATCTGGTCGCGACGGAAGATAGCAGCTTCTTGCGTATCGGCGCAGAAGAGCTGCGTGCCGTTGTTGAAAGCGATGCTTCGGTCGCTATGCAGTTGCTGCAGACGGTTGCAGGGTATCTGACGACGCTCTCGAACAGGATCAGCGTGACCCAGAACGCCGAAGACATGTTTCCGCCCGTGACAGATGAAACGGCGCAGGAAGGTATTGGTAAGAATGCCTAGAGCGTATTCGGCTCATGCGCGTTTGGTCGAAACAGCCCGCGCCAGACCCGAACTCTGGCGTCTTTTGCTGGGGCTGGCATTGATCGCCGCGCTGGTCAGCGTTTTGAACCTGGTGTTTTTTACCGTGATCACGGGGTTGGGCCCAGCGAAGTGGGGTCAGGAACTTTTGCAAGGCAACACACCTTTGGCGCTGCTTCTGATGCTGGCCAGTTTCGGGTTCATCATTCTTGGCGTGGCAGTGGCCGCGCGTCAGCTTCAGCACCGATCTTTGCGATCAATTTTTGGCCAACGGGGTCTGGTTGCGGCCCAATTTCTGAAAGTGCTGAAAGCCCTGCTTATCTTGGGCGCCGTCGGTGTCTTGCTGCCGCCCTACGGCTTGGGGGAATCTCTGTCAAAGAATCTGCCATTTTCAACTTGGCTCTTGTTGCTTCCGGTCTCGGTATTGGTTGTCCTGATTCAGACCAGCGCCGAAGAAGTTCTGTTTCGAGGGTACATTCAGCAAGCTCTTGCAGCCAGGTTTCAATCGCCCGTCATTTGGATGGGGGTTCCGTCTGTTTTGTTTGCCGCCGGCCACTACACACCGGAACTGGAAGGAGAAAATGCAATTCTGTTTGTGCTTTGGGCATTAATATTTGGGTTGTTTGCATCCGATCTCACAGCGCGATCAGGCACATTGGGGCCAGCTATCGCCTTGCATTTCTTCAATAACATCATCGCATTATTGTTCATTTCTTTGCCAGATAACTTGAGTGGGCTGGCGCTTTTCTCGCTTCCCTTCGATGCATCTGACGCCGAACGGCTTCGTCCCTGGCTGATGGTGGATTTGGCTGTGATGTTCGTATGCTGGCTGGCAGCGCGGCTTGCGCTCAGGCGTTGATTGCATTTCTTCCCGTGGCGTCTTATTTGACGTCAACACCGCACAAGCCAAGGTTCCGACATGAACTGGATCACAAACTACGTCCGCCCCCGGATCAACTCGATCTTCTCTCGCCGCGAAGTGCCCGAAAACCTCTGGCAGAAATGTGACGAGTGCGGAACGATGCTGTTTCATCGTGAACTTGCGGAAAATCAGAACGTCTGTACCCAATGTGACCATCACATGGCGATTACCCCACGCGAGCGATTCAATCACCTGTTCGACGGCGGTATTTTCACTGAGGTTGCAGTGCCAGCCCCCAAAGACGATCCCTTGCATTTCCGCGACCAGAAGAAATATCCCGAGCGTATGCGAGCGGCGCAGAAAAAGACCGGCGAAAAAGAGGCGATGCTGGTTGTCAAAGGAGAAATCGGGCGCACGCCTATCGTTGCAGCAGCGCAGGATTTTTCCTTCATGGGCGGATCAATGGGCATGTATGTGGGCAACGCGATCATCGCGGCCGCTCAAGAAGCGGTTAAGCTAAAGCGCCCACTGATCCTGTTCTCGGCAGCTGGTGGTGCGCGGATGCAGGAAGGCATACTCAGCCTGATGCAAATGCCGCGCACAACCGTAGCCGTCGAAATGCTGAAAGAAGCGAATTTGCCCTATATCGTTGTGCTGACCCATCCCACCACCGGTGGTGTGACGGCGTCATATGCGATGTTGGGCGATGTCCACATCTCTGAACCGAACGCGTTGATCTGCTTTGCCGGTCCCCGAGTTATCGAGCAGACGATTCGCGAAAAGTTGCCCGACGGCTTCCAGCGGGCCGAGTACCTGCTGGATCACGGGATGCTGGACCGTGTCACCAAACGTACCGAGATGCGCGACGAACTGATCACCATCACCCGGATGCTGATGAACCAACCGCCGGCGATCAAAGGTGATCTGCCAGCACCGATCCCGGATGAAACGGCCAAGGTCGCGCAGGCCGAAGAGACCGGAAAAAAATGAACACCAAGACATCTGACGCCATACTCGACCGGATGATGGCGCTGCACCCCAAGATCATTGATTTGACCTTGGACCGCGTCTGGCGATTGCTGGCCGCTTTGGACAACCCGCAGCTCAAGCTGCCTCCAGTTATCCATATTGCCGGAACCAACGGTAAAGGCTCGACCCAGGCCATGATCCGGGCGGGCTTGGAAGGGGCAGGGCGTTCCGTTCATGCCTACACTTCGCCCCATCTAGCGCGATTTCACGAACGTATCCGGTTGGCGGGCGAACTGATTTCGGAACCCGGCCTGACCGCGGTTCTGGATGAGTGCTACGCGGCGAATGGCGGCGAGAACATCACGTATTTCGAGATCACAACCTGCGCCGCCTTGCTGGCCTTCTCTCGCTGCAAAGCAGATTACACTCTGCTCGAGGTCGGTCTGGGCGGACGGCTTGACGCGACAAATGTGATTGATGAACCGGCGGTGACAGTCATTACGCCGGTTTCAATCGATCATGAACAGTATCTGGGCGACACCCTGGGAAAGATTGCCGCCGAAAAGGCGGGCATTATCAAACCTGGTGTGCCATGCATCGTCGGCCCGCAAGAAGACGAGGCGCTGGAGGTGATCGAGTACACAGCCGCCCGGTTGGGCGCACCGCTGCTTGTACATGGCCAGCATTGGCACGTTCATGAAGAAAAAGGGCGCTTGATCTATCAGGACGAAACCGGGCTGCGTGATCTGCCGCTACCCAACCTGCTGGGTGCACATCAGTTCCAGAATGCCGGTGCCGCCTTAGCGGTTCTGCGTCATCTTTCAATGGGTGACGCGGCCTACGAGGCTGCCGTATCCAATGCCGATTGGCCTGCGCGTATGCAACGTCTCAAAACCGGCCCGCTGACCGAGCAAGCCCCTCAGGTCGAACTGTGGCTGGATGGAGGGCATAACGCGGCCGCAGGTATCGCGCTGGCCGATGTGCTGGCGAAAATGCCGCAACGTCCCACGCATTTAATCTGCGGTATGCTCAACACGAAAGACGTGACTGGGTATCTCGCGCCACTGTCCAGACAGGTTGCAAGTCTGACTGCCGTCTCCATACCGGGCGAGGCGGCCACGCTCAGCGCCGATGAAACCGCCGCCGCCGCCGCCAAAGTTGGCTTGCCCTCTTCGGTCGCTGCAAGCGTTTCGGATGCGTTGAAGGCAATCACGGATCAAGACCCACAGGCGCGTGTCCTGATCTGCGGCTCCCTTTATCTTGCCGGAAACATCCTGCGAGAAAACGGTTAAGCTTCATCTTTTCGCAAATACTCCGGGGGAGGCGTGCGCAGCGCGACGGGGGCAGAGCCCCTACTTCCCCCAGTTCTGGTCCTGCATTTCCCGCAGGCGCGATGCAGTACGCTCAAACTCAAAGGTGCCTTCTCCTTCGACATACAACATCTCGGGTTCCGCCGCAGCCGAGCAGATCAACCGAACTTTTGCCTCGTAGAGCGCATCTATCAGGATGACAAAGCGCTTGGCTTCATTGAAGTTATTTCTCGACAAACGGGGGATATCCTCAAGCACCAACACTTTAATTGCTTCTGCAATAGCCAGATAGTCCGCCGGTCCCAGCATCCGGCCACACAGGTCATAAAACGAAGCCCGTGCAACCCCGTTGCGAAATGCGGGCAGTTCGACGGCGCGTCCTTTGACCTGCAATATCAACGGATCGGCAGGTCCGCCTGCAAGATCTTTCCAGACATCCCGTAATTTCTGCCGCGCTTCTGGTCCGATGGGTGCAAAATAGACCGGAGCCCCCTCTAATCTGTTCTGACGGTAATCCGTGGGCGATACCAGTTCCCATACCTGCAACTGGTCTTTGATATGGGCAATAAAAGGCAGGAACAATTGCCGGTTCAACCCATCCTTATACAGCGCGTCCGGATGCCTGTTCGACGTGGTCACGACAACAACGCCACCTTCATGCAGCAGGTCAAACAAACGGCCGACGATCATCGCATCCGTAATGTCAGTGATCTGCATCTCGTCGAAGGCCAGCAGGCGGACGGATTTCACCACCTCCTTTGCCACGGGTGCCAGAGCATCTTCGACGTTCTCTTTCCGGGCCTTGTGCATTCCGGCATGGATTTCCTGCATGAAGGCATGAAAGTGAACGCGCCGTGCGGGGACTTCACCCAGCGTGTCGACGAACATGTCCATCAGCATCGATTTTCCACGTCCGACGCCACCCCACAGGTATAGGCCTTTAGGCGGAGGCGGAGCCTTGCGGAAAAACCCTCGTTTAACCGGCTCGGCCAGTGCCGCACGGATGCGCTCAAACTGGGGCAACACGGCTTCTTGAGCGTCGTCACGCGTCAGAGTTCCATCCTCGACGCGGGCTTCGTAGTGCGAAATCAGATCCGTCATGACCCAGAGCCTTACCCATGACCCAGCCCGTTGAAAAGAAGCCTTTTCCCTGACGTATCAAATTTGCTTATCCGTGACCGCAAATCTGTTGAATTGACGCAACCCGTAAATCCAGTACGGTCCGTCGGACCAAGCTACCCGAGGTCTCTATGCCGCAATCCACCCGCATGTTGAACCCGATCCTGATCGTTGGATGCATCATCATCACAGTCAGCTTTGCCGTGCGCGCGTCTTTCGGCGTGTTTCAGATTCCGATCGCCAGTGAATTTGGCTGGCTGCGCACGGATTTCTCATTGGCGATTGCAATCCAGAATCTGGCTTGGGGCATCGGTCAACCGATCTTTGCAGCTATCGCT
Organism: Ruegeria sp. AD9; assembly: GCF_056542305.1. NCBI lineage: Bacteria > Pseudomonadati > Pseudomonadota > Alphaproteobacteria > Rhodobacterales > Roseobacteraceae > Ruegeria > Ruegeria sp. AD9. The sequence continues at coordinate 142,865 of NZ_JBQFZP010000008.1, read as the reverse complement.
GAGAAAGTAGGAGACCGAAAGGCCATTATCCTCGGCGCCTTGACCTATGCTGCTGGTCTGGTTCTGTCGGCTTGGTCCGTCACACCGCTCGAGCATCAGGTTTATGCGTGGCTGGTGGGGTTTGGCATTGCTGGAACCGGGTTCGGCGTGGTTTTGGCTGTGGTCGGTCGTGCGTCCTCTGATGAAAATCGGTCCATGTCGCTGGCCGTCGTTACAGCGGCGGGCAGTTTCGGACAGGTTTTGGGCGCGCCGACGGCTGAGTGGTTGTTGTCATTCCTGCCCTGGCAACAGGTCTTCGTCGTGTTTGCCGCTGCAATTCTTGCACTAATATTGACCTTGCCCTTCATGCGGGCGCCTCAGCTAGATTCAAAGACAGCTTTGCAAGAAAGCATGGGCGAAATTCTGGGCAAGGCGTTCCGAGACCCCTCTTACGCTTTGATATTTATTGGATTTTTCAGCTGCGGTTACCAGCTGGGATTTATCACGGCTCACTTCCCCGCATTCGTGACCGAAATGTGCGGCCCGATCCAACCCGGCAGCGTGCTGCATTCCATCGGCATCACATCCACGTCCGCACTTGGCGCGGTATCGATTTCACTGATTGGTTTGGCCAATATCGCCGGGACCCTTTTGGCGGGCTGGGCTGGCAATCATTATCCCAAGAAATATCTGCTGGCCTCGGTCTATGCCGGTCGGACGCTTGCTGCGGCGTTGTTCATCATTTTCCCGATAACGCCGTTGTCCGTTATTACATTCTCGCTGGTGATGGGGTCACTTTGGCTGGCCACCGTTCCGCTTACGTCGGGTCTTGTCGCGCACCTCTATGGTCTGCGTTACATGGGAACACTCTATGGCATAATCTTCTTCAGCCATCAGGTTGGCAGTTTCCTGGGCGTCTGGCTGGGGGGACGTATGTATGACCAATATGGTGACTATGCCCTTGTCTGGTGGATCGGTGTGGCAATAGGGGCTTTCAGCGCCATCGTTCATCTACCGATCCGAGAGAACCGTCTGGCAGTCCCTGCCTGAGGTGACGTTTCGCTCTCGAACTATGTGAGCGTGCCAGCGGTCATGCCGCGTGGGGTGTAAATCTAGCCGGCTCGGTCCGGAAACAAACCGGCAAGGCCTTCGGCAGAGGCGGCACAGACGCCACGCTCGGTAATAAGCCCCGTCACCAGCCGGTTTGGTGTGACATCAAAGGCAGGATTGCCACCCTCCGTACCGTTCGGGGTGACGCGAACATCGGCAATATCCCCTTGGCCGTCCACGCCCACGACATGGGTCACTTCTTTTGTATCACGTTCCTCGATCGGTGTTTCCGACACTCCATCCCGAACCGTCCAGTCAATCGTGGGCGAGGGTAGGGCGACATAAAACGGAACCCCGTTGTCCCGCGCCGCCAAGGCTTTCAGGTAGGTACCGATTTTGTTGCAGACATCGCCTTGTGCCGTGGTCCGGTCTGTACCGGTGATGACCGCGTCAACCAAACCATGTTGCATCAGGTGACCGCCTGCATTGTCCACGATGTAACGATGGGGAATGCCGTGTTCACTAAGCTCCCAGGATGTCAGCGCCCCCTGATTACGCGGTCGGGTCTCATCCACCCAGACATGAAGCGGAATGCCCGCGTCATGCGCATGATACATTGGGCTTGTCGCCGTTCCCCAATCCACCGTTGCCAGCCATCCGGCGTTGCAATGCGTCAATAGCCGGACCGGTTCACCTGCGGGCTTTCGGGCTGCAATTTCCTTGATCAGTTGCAGCCCGTGGCGACCTATCGAGGCATTGATCTCAACATCTTCGTCTGCAACCTCCTGTGCCAGTGCCCAGGCCCGTTCAGCACGATCACTTGGGGCAAGTGGCATCAGCGAGTCGCGGCATCTGTCCAAGGCCCATCGCAGGTTTATTGCCGTTGGCCGGGTCGCGTGCAATACGTCATATGCGGCGTCGAACGAAGCGTCAGAGCTGTCACGGGACATCTGTTCGGCAATTCCAAACGCGGCTGTTGCACCAATCAGTGGCGCACCCCTGACCCACATGTCGCGGATCGCTGTCGCAAATTCATCCAGCGTTTTCAGGGTAACCACCCGAAAGTCATGGGGCAGCCATCGCTGGTCGATAATCCGAACCTCACCTGCCGATTTGTCCCACCAAATTGACCGGTAATGAGCACCCTGTACTTTCATAATTCGGTCTCCGTTTGCGAATAGCCTGATCAGAAGTCTTTCGCAGCCTGCGTTCTTTCAGCGGGCTTGTAAACGGGCGTTTCTGGTTGCAGGCTCGCATTTTAGCTTGCCGATGATTGCACTTATCCTCGGGTCGCTGCGCGAAGTTCCCGCTCTAACGCATCCAGAAACCTTGAACGATCTGCTTTGCTGAATGGTCGGCCGCCGCCTCCGGCCCCCAGCGGATTGGCGGCCCGCAGGTCAGCCATCAAATCACGCATTGCCAATTGCTGGCCTATGTTCGCTGCCGTAAAAGCTTCGCCGTTCGGGCGCAAAACTTGGGCACCCGCTGCGACGCATTTCGCGGCCAGAGGGATATCGGAGGTAACAACTACATCCCCTGCGCCACAGCGTTCTGCAATCCATTTGTCCGCTTCATCAGCACCTTCCGAGACCACAATGACCTGTACAAGCGGGTTTGCTGACGGTCGAAGACCGCCATTCGACACCAGTGCCATTGGCACCTTGTGTCGCGTAGAAACCCGTTCGGCCTCGGCCTTTACAGGGCAGGCATCGCCATCGACATAGAGCGTTGTCACGCCTTTTTGGCCTCTTTTTTCTCCGGTTCTGCAGGTTTCTTCCGCACCTTGAATTCCTCCGGGATCGGCATCCGGTTGAAAGCATCCAGCCCGGCGATCTTGTAAGCCTCGGCCAGAGTTGGATAGTTGAACGTGTTTTGAACGAAGTAATCGACAGTGCCCTTCAGGTTCAGCACCGCCTGAGCAATGTGGATCAGTTCGGTCGCACCTTCGCCCACAATCTGCACGCCCAAGACACGGCGGGTCTTCAGCGAAAACAGCATCTTCAGCATGCCGTGTTCCAAACCCATGATATGCCCTCGTGAGGTCTCGCGGAATCGGGCAACGCCGACCTCATAGGGTATGCTGCGCTCCTGAAGTTCTTCCTCGGACATGCCGCAGGTGGAAATTTCGGGAACAGAGTAGATGCCATAGGGGTACCATGGGCTTTCCGGCAGTGTAGGTGTCTCAAGCGCATGGCAGGCAGCCACGCGCCCTTGCTGCAGTGAAGTAGAAGCCAGCGAAGGGTGGCCGATCACATCACCGGTCGCATAGATATGCGGAACAGCGGTCTGATATGTCTTGCGGTCTACCTTGATCCGGTTGCGGTGATCGGTTTCCAGTCCGACAGAATCCAGATTGAGTTTCGATGTTGCGCCCATGCGCCCGGCTGCAAAAAGCAGCATCTCCGCCCGCACGTGGCGCCCGTTTTCTAGGGTCACTTCGACGTGCTCGCCCGCATCTTCAATCTTTTCGACAGCCGATCCCAACCGCAGATCAACACCGTTTTCGCGGATTTGATGGGTGAAATCATGGATCAAGCGGCAGTCGATGAAGTCCAGAAACGTATCCCGCGGCTCGATCAGCGTAACCCGAACGTCCAGCGCCGAGAACATCGTGGCGTATTCGACCCCAATGACCCCGGCACCGATAACAACCAGTGAACGCGGGATTTCTGCCATTTCCAGAAATTCGTCGCCATCAACCACTGTCTTGCCGTTGAACGGAACATAATCGGGGCGATAAGTTTTGGTTCCCGTAGCAATCAGAAACTTGGCCGCTGTTATTCGGGTAGTCTCGCCAGCATCAGTGGCGACTTCCACTTCGTGCGGTCCAATGAACCTTGCCAGACCGTTCAACGTATCGACATGGTTCCGGTTGAATTGATGTTCCAGCACGTCGACCTCGTGATCAAGGGTCATGTGCAGGCGGGCTTTCAGATCCTCGGCGCGGATCTGGTCTTTGACCCGATAGGAACGGCCATAAAAGCTGCGCTCGCGCCAGCCCGACAGATTCAGAACCGTTTCACGCAATGTCTTGGATGGGATTGTTCCGGTGTGAACGGATACCCCACCAAAACGGTCTTTGCGGTCGATCACCAGAACCCGTCGCTTGAGCTTGCCAGCCTGAATGGCAGCGGAACGCCCCGAAGGCCCGGATCCGATGATGACCAGATCATAGTCGTATTTGCTCATACCTCAGTCTCCGTACAGCGCTTCGGCGTGGAAAACGATGTGGTCTTCCATGAAGGTAGATACGAAGAAGTACGAATGGTCATACCCTGACTGGAGGCGGAAGGTTGCTTGCTGGCGACGCTCAGCGATGGCTTGGGCAAGCGTTTCGGGGCGCAGCAGGTCCATGAACTGATCATTGCTGCCCGTATCGATCAGGACGGGACCGTCGAAACCGGTTTCCTTCATCAACAGGGAAGCATCGTGTTTGGCCCAAAGGGATTTATCATCCCCCAGATACGCGCCAAGCTGTTTGCGCCCCCAGTCTGCACCCGTCGGGTTCGAGATGGGCGCAAAGGCCGAAACCGAGCGGTACCGTCCCGGAAGGTTCATGGCCAGTGTCAATGCACCATGCCCGCCCATGGAATGACCGGTTATGGCCTGACGTTCGCTGTCGATGGCAAAGTTTTCGAACAGCAAGGCGGGCAATTCGTCGGCAATGTAATCCCACATCCGGAAATGCGGTGCCCAAGGCTCGTGCGTGGCGTTCACGTAGAACCCAGCGCCCTGGCCCAAATCGTAGTCGTCGTGATCCGCAACACCTTCACCGCGTGGCGAAGTGTCGGGAAACACCACTGCAATACCCTGTTCCGCAGCCCACGCCTGTGCGCCGGCTTTTGTCATCGCGTTTTCATGAGTGCAGGTCAGACCAGACAGATACCACAGAATCGGAACCGGGCCATCTTTCGCCTCGGTCGGAAGAAAAAGGCCAAACGTCATGTCGCATTGGCATGCCGACGAAGCATGGCGATACACGCCTTGCACTCCGCCGAAACAGGCATTTTCCGAAAGGGTTTCCATCAGGCATCGTCCTTATTCTAGAGTCGCAACATGGCTAACGATCCACGGACCCGGCGTAAAGTCCGAGTGCCTTTGGAGTGAGTATTTTTAAAAAGGTGAAGGTCAGGGAGTTCCTAGAGTCGCAATAACAAGCGGTATTGTGACAATGCTGACGAGCGTCGACAGCAAAATAGCAGCCGAGGCGCGCTGTGGGGCAATGCCGTAATGCGCGGCCAACATATAGACATTTCCTGCTACGGGCAGAGCGGACGCCGCAATTGCAACGCTTGCCGGGAATGTTTCGACCGGGATCAGCCAGATCAGGGCGATTGCCACGAAAAGTGGGTGGAGCACCAGCTTGCAGAAACTCAACCAGGCTGCGATCTGAATTCTTTCTGCGGATTTGCCAGCCAGGGACGCGCCGATTGCAAAAAGCGCTCCGGGGGTAGCGGCACCACCGAGAATGGTCAGAAAGCTGTTCAGCGGATCGGGAACCGGGATTTGCAGGGATGACCAGACGAGCCCGGCAGAGATCGAGACAATCATCGGGTTCTTGAGCAGACCCATTCCAATCAGTTTGAAAGTGGCTGGCGTCAGCCTTCCGTCACGCCCACCGTTGATCAGGATCACGATCAGAGACGAGAATACAACCAGATCTACGGTCAGAACCAGCATAACCGGGCCAATAGCTGCTTCGGTGAACAGCAGCGCGAGCATTGGCAGGCCAAGAAAGCCAACGTTTCCAATGGCAGCGCATTGTGCTTCAACCGCCGAAGTCGGCACTTCAAGGCCGCGAATCCACGCTACGCAAGTGGCTATGCCATAAACAGCGGCGGTGCCTATGAGGTAACCGAAGATCAGTCTTGCGTTAAAAATCTCTGCAAATGGCAGAGTCGCCGCAAATCGAAAAAGCATTGCCGACAGTGCGAAGAAGAACACGAACTTGGTCAGATATGCGGTTGCTTCGGCCGTAAAGAACCGTGTGCGCCCAGCCCAAAAGCCAAGGCCGATGATCGCAAAAAAGGGAAGAGTACGCAAAAAGATATCGGCCATGGGCCAAGTCCTAACACGGTTTGAAACCGTCGCAAGAGACCTGCGGCACAATGAGAGCATTGTCAGATATTAGCGAAATACGAGAATCCTTGTACCTGAACCGAACGGTTTATAAACTGTGTCAGGTATTGCTCAAGGAGATGACATGACCCAGACCGCCACCATCCTGCGCACAGGCCGAAAGTTCGATCAGGTTTTGCGCGGGGCCCGAGAGGTTTTCATGGCGGATGGATTCGAGGGCGCAAGCGTGGATGATATTGCACGCGCGGCTGGGGTGTCAAAAGCAACCTTGTACAGCTATTTCCCGGACAAGCGTCTTTTGTTCATGGAAGTTGCGCAAACGGAATGCTGCCTGATGGCTGAACGGATCATCGCGATGATTGACGAGACCAAACCCGCCCGCGAAGTACTGATGATCGCGGCCACGCAATTGACGGCGTTTCTGGTTTCAGATTTCGCGCAGCAAGTTTTCCGGATTTGTGTTGCCGAACGGGACCGGTTTCCGGAACTTGGCCGCGCATTTTATGAAGCGGGGCCGCAAAATGGCCAGCGTCAAATGGCGGAATATCTTGAAAAAGCCGTGGCCAAAGGTGAGTTGGCGATTGAAGATGTTTATATCGCGGCTGAGCAGTTCTCCGAGCTTTGCAAGGTAAGAATCTGGACCCGGGCCGCATTTGGAATTCAGAATTCGTTCAGCAAAGAAGAAATCACCGAAGTGGCGACACAAGCCGTGGATATGTTTCTTGCCCGTTATGGGGTCTGATCCGATTAAGAAATGGCCCATGTCCGGGTCAAGGGCACAGGCCATTGCTCACACACCAGAACACTCGATGCAGTTCAGCTTACTGCGATAAGTCTTTTCAAACTCTTTATTTGTCAAAGCGTTGGCGTGGCTTGGGACCCAACGTAGGTCGGAAAGAAAAGCAAATCAGTGTTCGAGCTTGTTGCCCGGCTTGGTGCGCTTCAGCGCGTTAGCAGCAGGCCAAGCCAGAAAGCGAACCAGCACAGAGCAAGGCTGAACAGAATATTGCCTGCTGCCAAAAACAATGTGCGTTCGCGGTGAAGCTCGAGCGATTGGTAGGCAAAGCTGGAGAAGGTTGTAAAACCGCCGCAAAACCCGAAAACAAGGCGTTTTTGGTCCTCGGCTATGTCTACAGGACCTCCCAAGTACCCCACCCAGATCCCCAGCAACAAGCTGCCCAACACATTTACGAGCAAGGTTGCCAGTGGCAGATCGTGCCGAATTTTCAGCGCCAGCCAATGGCGCATCACGGCCCCCAGACCCCCACCCAACGCGAACATGGAATGAAGATACAATTCGCTCATGACGACGACTTTTCAGAGTGAAAATGACGACCAAGGCTTTCGCCAATCAGCGCGGCCGCAAGGCCAAATGAAACTTCCAGCCCGATTGCCAGGGACGTTACCCATAGGCCGCCTTCGGCCATACGTTCAAGATCAGCAACAAAAGATGAGAAGGTCGACAATCCGCCGCAAAATCCGACGGCGCCAAGGTGCAGAACATGCGCGTGCACTTTATTGCGCACTGAATACAGCCAGCCCAGAACAAAACAGGCGGTCACGTTGATGCCGAAGGTCGAGGTGAGAAAGCTGAGGCCGGGGATTTCTAGTGCAAACGCCTCACGCATCAACGACCCAAGCGCCCCACCGACGAAGACGGACAGAAACATCACGCTTTTTCGTTCACGCCAGAGATGGGATTGAGTGTTTGCCAAGGATCGGCCCTTTGTCGTCCGGTTCGCGTGATTTATCCGCTGGTTGCATTGGGTTCAACAGTTGGGCGGTTCGTAACATGATTTCACGTTTACGTCCCTCAGCAGACATTTTTCCGCGGGCACTTGAAATAAAATTTCAATCTGTTTCACGTTGAGTTCTGACAGCATGGCTCATCAGCCCAATAGAAACACAAGGAGTTTGGAACATGATTGTACGCAGAATTTTCTTTTTTCTGAGCTGTGTCTGTCTGCCGTTGGTTCTGATCCTTGGGTTCTTCTGGTCGCCTGCGCTTTGGCTTCTGATCATTTTGGTGCCGTACGCGATCATCGGTCTTTATGATGTTCTGACGACCAAACATAACGTCCTGAACAATTATCCGGTTCTTGGGCATTTCCGGTACATGCTGGAATTTGTAAGCCCGGAAATTCGCCAATATTTTGTGGAAACCAACGAAAGCGGACGGCCTTTCAACAGGATTGTCCGAGGGCTGGTTTATTCTCGGGCCAAGGGGCAGGTGGACACACAGGCGTTCGGCACGCAATACGACATTACCGAAACCGGGTATCATCGCGCCAACCACTCACTAGCCCCCAAACATGTAGACAAAAGTGAAGAACGCATAATGCTGGGGGGTCCGCAATGTACGCAACCTTACAGCGCCTCACGCCTTAATGTGTCTGCCATGAGCTTTGGCGCGCTCAGTGCCAATGCCATCCGCGCGCTGAACGGAGGAGCCAAGGATGGGGGGTTCGCGCATAACACCGGAGAGGGTGGGCTGTCACCGCATCATCTGGCCGAAGGCGGGGACATCATCTGGCAGATCGGGACGGGTTACTTCGGGTGCCGGACCCCTGCTGGTGGATTTGACAAGGACAAGTTTGCCGAAAAGGCAGGAAGGGACGTGGTCAAGGCTATTGAGATCAAGCTGTCTCAAGGTGCAAAGCCCGCCCATGGCGGTGTTCTGCCTGCTGCCAAAGTTGATGCTGAGATTGCCGAGATACGTGGTGTGCCCGAACATCAGGATGTGATTTCTCCGCCCACCCATAGTGCCTTCGATGGGCCCACAGGTTTGATGCATTTTGTCCAGCACCTGCGAGAAATGTCAGGCGGCAAACCTGTCGGGTTCAAGCTGTGCATCGGCAGGCCGTCCGAATTCATGGCGATCTGTAAAGCAATGCTTGAAACGGGTATCTTGCCGGATTTCATCACAATCGACGGGGCAGAAGGGGGCACGGGCGCAGCCCCGGTGGAATTCACCAACCGGTTGGGTATGCCCCTGAACGAAGCCTTGATCTTTGTCAGCAACTGTTTGCGCGGTGTCGGAGTGCGTGACAAGATTCGGATCATCTGTTCCGGAAAAGTGGCGACCGGTTATGACATGGTCGAGAAGTTGGCGCTTGGTGCCGACATGTGCAACTCTGCGCGCGCGATGATGTTTGCGGTGGGTTGCATCCAGGCATTGCATTGCAACACAAACCGTTGTCCGTCAGGGGTGGCTACACAAGATCCCATCCGCGGGCGCGCCGTGAATGTGCCGCAGAAACGCCGGCGTGTTCATCGCTATCACGATGCCACACTGGAAAGTTTCCGCGAGCTTTTGGGCGCGATGGGCAAGGAAAAAGCGTCCGAGTTACATCCCCGTGATATCCTGCGCCGAACTGCGGACGAGCATGAGCGTACCTATGCCGAGCTTTATATTTATCTGGAGGACGGTGCCTTGTTAAAGGACGACATTCCCGAAGAATTTGCAGATGATTGGAACCGAGCTTCGGCCGCACAATTCTGAAAACCACATTGGGTAGCGCGATGATTGGTCATGTGAAAGCGCGGCCGTAGTTGCCCGCTTTTTCCGCCGTCTTATGCAACTTTCGTTATCTGGGAATGGATCGCGGGTTGTTTGCCACGTGGGTATTGATCTTGCGAATGCTCCATTCAACAGAATCTCTCATCGCGCGCCCCAACGCCAGGTCAAACGCGTTGATCAGATCCGGCGTCTGATCGCTTGCCGCCACGACGTTTTCCTGGAACGAGCTGGATGCAACGATTTTATCTTCGTATTCGTCGATCACCTTGATGTTAATACGAACTTCGACGCGAATATTGGCTCCGTTCTCGGTATTTTCGATCACGACCCCCTGAAACTCTCGAAGGTCCGGGGCTATTACATAATCGGCCCGCAGGCCAACGGTTGAGCGTCCAACAGCTGCGACTTTGCCCGAGTTCTCAAAGCTTTCAACCAACAAGGTTTGAACGATCAAGGGCGCGCGATCCACCCAGCGGGCGCGGGGCAAATATTGAACCTGCAACGAGGTGGGCTGAATGGCAATCTGGTCCGTGTTCACTGCGGCAGTTGCCGTGGGTTCCTGAACGACGATCTGCTTTTCAATCCTGGGCAGTGCGGAGGAAAACGTGCTTTTTGGGGTCAGCAGATACAAATCATTTGGTTTCGCCGCTTGTTGCAACGTGCCCAGACCAGCGCAGCCGCCAAACAACGCGACCATCAACATTGCAAGTGCAGGCTTGATCATTGACGGAACTCCGATGCTTGGGTGCCCAGAAGGAAACGTGCCGGATCGCGTTCAACTTTGTCTACGAGGCGATCCAGACTGATAACAAGACGCTGGGATTCTTCGATGAAACGAACAAACTGAGGCAACCCGACCCGCAGGAAGTCTGACACTTGTCGGCGGTTGCTCTGAACAATGCCGTCGATGGTTCCCAGCAATTCGGACGCGGAATTTGACGCGCTCAGGACGTCGTCCGAGATCTGGTCGATCTTTTCCGTTATGCCCGCGACAGTTTCAGTCACCTGATTGGCCGCCTTCCGGACATCTTCCGCAACAGGTGCCACGTCTTCCTCCATGACACGATTTGCAGAGTCAAAAGCGGATTCTGCCGAAGCCAGCGCCCCCTTGGCGGACTCCATGGCCGTAGTAATCGAACCAAGCGTCGTATTGGCGTTCATCACGGTTTCGTTTACAATTCCAAGGGTGATGCTGCCTTCATCAGACAGAACGGTCAATCGTTCAGCCAGTTGCGAGCCTCGCTCGATGAAAGGCTTCACGTCCTGCTGCAAAATGCGGTCCGCCGTCTGAAGGGTTGTTTTAGCTTCGTCCAGCGCCGTTTTGGCGGACCCGGATGCCGTTTTGACGGCTTCCAATGTTTCCGTGCCGGTCTTGAGCGTTGTTTGCGCAGTTTCGATCAGTGGGTCCAGCCGCTTTGAAAACGCGCCAATATCCTGCGCAGCGCTGCCGATGTCATTTGCGACGGATTCAAAACTTGTCAGTGTCTTGTCCAGTTTACCCGTAGCCGAAGCAAGATTGTCCAGAATACCGCTCACAGCTTCCCGGTTTTTATCATCGACGACTTTGTTCAGGTTTTCCAAAAGTGTCACGGCTTCATCCAGAACTTTTGGCGCGCCTTCGAACAGGGATTGAATTGCGCTGCGTTTGCTCTTGATAACACTCTTTTGTGGCAATCGTTCAGCGTTAGCCGATCCGCCGGTCAGTTCAACATAGCCAACACCGGTCACGCCAAGTGACTGAAGCTGCGCGATTGTCTCATTGGTTATCGGAATGTCTGCGTCCACTTCGATCCGCACCCGAACCTTTGACGGATCATTTTCATCCAGTTGCAAGGAAACGACCTGCCCGACCGGCAGGCCGTTGAAGTTCACGCCGCCGGCTGCCGACAGACCTGCGACATTGTCAAATAGTACATCGTAATAAGCGTATTGGCGCGTGATCTCAAACTTGGCGAGCCACAGGAAAAAGCCGAATGCGCCCAACAACCCCGCAAGGGTAAACGCGCCGATCAGGATATAGTTCGCCCGGGTTTCCATTGCTTTTACCTGTTTTGCCCCTTCTGTTGCGCCGCGCGGGCGCGGGGGCCTGTGAAGTATTCCTGTACCCAAGGATGGTCGACCTTGGTCATGTCCTCAATCGGACCTTCAACCAGTACGCGCTTTTCTGCAAGCACTGCAACGCGGTCGCAGATCGCGTAAAGACTGTCCAAATCATGGGTGACCATGAAAACGGTCAACCCAAGTGCCTGCTGTAACTCACCGATCAGTTCATCATACGCGGCTGCGCCGATCGGGTCCAATCCTGCGGTTGGTTCGTCCAGAAAAACGATCTCGGGGTCAAGGGCCAGCGCCCGAGCCAGCGCAGCGCGCTTGCGCATGCCACCCGACAGTTCTGACGGAAACTTGCCGCAACTCAGCTGTGGCAGACCCACGAGGCTAATCTTCAATGCACCCAGAGACTCCATTAGTTTTTCGCTGAGACCTGTGTGTTCCCGCAACGGAGCCATCACGTTTTGCAGCACGGTCAATGACGAAAACAGTGCCCCGTCCTGAAAGGCAACACCCCAGCGGCGTTCGATCCTGCGGCGGTCATCCTCTGGGCCATTCAGAACATCGACGCCCAGCACCTCGATTTCTCCGGCGGCGGGTTTGTTCAGCCCTACGATAGTTCTGAGTAATACGGATTTACCGGTGCCCGACCCGCCAACGATTCCCAGAACTTCTCCCTTCCAGACATCAAGATTCAGGTTTTCGTGTACCACCTGGGTACCGAACTGAGTTCGGAGCCCGCTTACACGAATGACAGCCTCACGGTCTTTAGTTGTGGCGACTGATGGCTGTGGTGTATCCCCGGTCATGTCATATTCCGATCTCTGAGAAGAAGATCGAAAACAAAGCGTCGATTGCGATCACCATGAAAATGGATTGAACAACTGATGCTGTCGTACGTTGACCGACACTTTGGGCGGACCCTTTGACCTGCATTGCCTGCCAGCAGGCAATAACGCCAATAACGAGCGCAAAGAACGGAGCTTTGATAAGACCGACCGCCAATTGCCAGACGTCGGTGTTTTCCTTCAAGCGAGTAAGAAACATGCCGGGGCTTACACCCAGGTCGATCCAGCTCATCAATGCGCCACCAAACAGACCCGCGATATCGGCGACAAAACCCAGTATGGGCAACATGATCAACAAGGCCAAAACGCGGGGAATGACCAGAACTTCGATCGGGTCCAGACCCAGTGTTCGCATTGCGTCGATTTCTTCCTGCACTTTCATCGAACCGATAGATGCGGTGAATGCAGAACCCGAGCGCCCGGCAACAATAATTGCCGTCAACAATATGCCCAATTCACGCAGAACCGAGATCGAGATCAGTTCGACAACGAATATCTCAGCTCCAAATTGCTTCAACTGGGTTGCGCCCTGAAAGGCCAGTACTACACCGATCAGAAATCCCATAAGGGCCACGATTGGCAGTGCTTTGAACCCGGTCTCTTCCATGTGTGTGACCAGCGCTGCCTTGCGCAGTCGCCATGGCATAACAATGGTACGAAACAGCCGATGCAGTGTCAGACCCAGAAATTCGAGGATGGAAAGCGTATCCCGCCAGGCACCTACGGTGATGTGACCCATTTGTGCGATCAAATCCAACAGACTTCGCGGTTTATCAAGTTCACCGGGTTCGTCGGGTATGCTGCGGGTTACAGTATCTATCAGAGTGGCATGTGCCGGTTTCACCCCTTGAAATTCAAGTGTTGCACCTTGCGACGTGAAGCGTTTGCCAAGGTCCGCGATCAGCCAGGCACCGCCGGTATCCAGGGCTTCGACCTCGGACAGATCGAGAACAAGCCTGTCTCCGGTTGGGCGGACAGAGGCAAAACCTTGTTCAACGGTTTGCAGCGATTGCGTGAGCAGCTCTCCGGATATGCGTACACGAGTACCGCTGGAATCGTGTTCTGAGATTATCGAAGGCTGCGTCATGAGGTCATGTGAAGTGAAACATTCAATGACCGCAATGGCTTTGTGCCATTGAACATCTTTTTGCCGCGCCGGATGGCCTTGACGTCACGCCGACCGTCGCATTGGAGCTATGCTGAACAGGTGCTTACCAGAAGTTATCGCACAGCAACTTTGTCGGGATAATACGCCTTTGTCCGACCGACAAATCGGTTGCGCTATGGCGGGAAGCAATACACATTCCGCGTTGTTTATTTTATTACGGCGCGGAATCGGAGAAGTCGGTATGCATCAGACCAAGAACGTCTTGTTTGTCATCATCGATCAACTCAGAGCGGATTGCCTGTCCGGGGCCTTGGCAGACCATGTGAACCTTCCGAATTTGCGGGCTTTTATGGATGAGGCCGTGACCTTTACCCGCCATTTCTCGGTCACCAATCCCTGCGGTCCCTCGCGAGCATCGATTCTGACCGGCCAATATGCGATGAATCATCGGTCGGTTAGAAACGGAACGCCGTTGCGACACGATACCCCGAACATTGCCACGGAAATGCGCAAAGCTGGTTACTTGCCAATGTTGTTTGGGTACACAGATACCTCCGCCGATCCGCGCGTCCATGATCCCAATGACCCTGACCTCAAGTCTTACGAACAGTCGATGACCGGGTTCGTTGAAGTTGTCGAAATGCGCCTTGAAGAATCATATCCATGGCAAGCCCATCTGATGAAAAAGGGGTATCAATTCGAAAAGTACTGGGACGTCTACAAGCCCGTTTCGCCCGATGGTGGACACCCGCGGCTGAATGATCCCGCGCTGTATCGGGCAGAAGACAGCGATACAGCCTTTCTGACCGATGCCTTTCTGGACGGAATCGCGCCTCATCGTGGAAAGGGTTGGTTCGCCCATTTGACCTATATCCGCCCGCATCCGCCGTTGGTCGCACCGGCCCCCTACAATGACATGTATGACCCGGCGGACATCCCTCTGCCGCACTGCTTGCCGAGCGCAGCAGCAGAAAAAGCGCTGCATCCGTTCTTCGGACCAAAGCTGGATACCTATAGCGCGAAAAAATTCGTTCACGGTTTTGATGACGTTGAACCTACGGACGAAAACAATCGCACTTTGCGTGCTATATATCTTGGCCTGGCAACAGAGGTTGATCACCACATCGGTCGTGTTGTCCAGTACCTGAAGGACAGCGGGCAATACGACGATACACTGCTGGTTATCACCGCCGATCATGGTGAAATGCTGGGGGATCGACACAGCTGGGGCAAGATGACGGTCTACGATGCGGCGTATCACACACCGCTGATGATCCGTTTGCCCGGGAATGAAGCTATGGCGGGAAGCAAGATCACCGTTCCAACCGAGTCTGTGGATGTCACACCAACCATATTGGACTGGATTGGACAGGCTGTTCCGAACGCTATGGATGGACGGTCCTTGCTGCCATTGTTGCGGGGTAATATCCCAGACGATTGGCGCGACTATTCTTTCAGCGAACTTGATTTCTCAGAACCTGAAAACCCGACGTTATGGCAGCAAGAATTGGGGACCGGTAACAGCGACTCGTGTTTGGGAATATTGCGGGATGAACGGTTCACCCTGGTCGAGTTCGCTGCCGACCTGCCCCCGATCCTGTTCGACCATCAAGGTAAGGGCGAATTTGAGAATGTCGCGGAGAATCCGGATTTTGCAACAGATCTCGCACGGTTAGGCCGACAGATGTTGCGCCACCGGATGAAAAATATGGACCACACATTGTCCTTGCACTCGATCACATCTGAAGGCGCAAAATCCTGTCCCAGATACACATCTTAGAACGCGGTTTATTGTCAACGTTCATCTATTCTGCCTGTACCGGATGCTCGGTCACGGGCGGGTGTGTCGAAGTATTTTGCTTTGTGCACTCCCGGATTGCAAAAAGCAATTGAACGAAGACAGGGTCCGAAACGCCTCCCCTCAATTCCACTACCCGTGCATGGTTTCAGATGCTAGGCATGAGCCGAGGAGAAGACGAACTTGGACATAACGGAAAAGCGTATCAAGGCGATGACGACCGCCGGGCTGAACCTGATAGGTCAGGCGCTTTCCATTTATGACAGCAAATTGCAACTGGTGCTCAGCAATCGCCGTTTCCAGGAAATGTTCGGTTTGCCGGACGAGCTTGTTCAAAGGGGTGCTTTGTTTCGGGATACGATCCACTTTCTTGCCAGTCGCGGTGAGTATGGCGACGATGAAAGTGTCGAGGAAATGGTCAATCTGCGGGTTCAGCAAGCCTTGGCGTTTGAGCCTCACTACATGGAGCGCGTGCGTCCCAATGGGCAGGTTGTTTCAATTGAAGGCGCACCGCTGCCACAAGGCGGGTGGGTCGCGGTCTACACCGATATCACCGGAACGCGGCGGGCGGAAAACCTGTTGCGCGCGCGGTCAGAGGAACTGTCGGAACAGTTGCTGAGCCACGCGGAAGAACTGTCCGCAACCAATCGCAAACTTGCGGCCACGATCGCGGCGCTGGAAGAGGCCAAGCGGGAATTGACCGAAATCGAAGCCCGTACTCGTATGGTGACCGAGATGATGCCGGCTCATATTGCGCATTTGGACAGCGACGGCCGATACGATTACTCGAACCGTCGCCTGAGCGCCGTCATGCCTGGGCGTCCGTCCGATATTCTGGGGCTTCACATTTCTGAAGCGCTGGGTGCGACCGCCTTTGAACGGGTTCAGGCCCATTTGTTTAAGGCCTATAGCGGAGAGCCGTCGGTTTTCGAGTTCACCGAAGATCAGGATTCCCGACGCATCCGGGTTTCGTTTACGCCGGATGGGGCAGGGGGTGTGTACGTGATGTCGGTGGACATCACCGAAGAGACACAGGCACGCGTTGCATTACAGCAAACCCGCCGCCGGGCGATGGCAGCCCAGATGACCAGCGGGCTTGCCCATGACTTTTCCAATCTGCTCACTATCATCCTGGGGATGCAGTCCCGCCTCGACAAGATGGATTTGCCGGATGGCGCGCAGGAACTTGTGGCCGCAACTCAACAAACCGCGCGCCGGGGCGGGCAGCTGCTGAACCGGATCGCCGACATGACTGGAAACCGAACGCCGCAACCGCAGGCAACGGACATCGGGGGATTGTTGGAAGACCTGAGGATTCTGGCGACACCCTCACTGCCTCGCGGTGTGGGCCTGTCCGTCGTAAACACCTTGCCAAAACAAACATTGATGCTTGATCCGGGTATGGTTCAGGATGCGCTTTTGAATTTGGTCCTGAATGCCCGGGATGCCTGCGGGAGCACGGGTCAAATCACAATCAGTGCACATGCCATAGGTGAGATCTGGATCGAAGTCACGGTTTCCGACACCGGGCCGGGGTTTTCACCCGAGGCGCTAGAAAAGGCACTGAACCCGTTTTTCACAACAAAAGGGAGCGACGGGTCAGGACTGGGTCTGCCGATGGTTTATGATACGGTCAAGCTTGCCGGTGGCGATCTGAATCTAAGAAATACACCATCTGGGGCCTCAGTTGTCATGCGTTTGCCTTTTCGGCCCGCTCCTCCGGCTCAGGGTGGATTGGTACTGTTGGTTGAAGACAGCGAAGACCTGCGCGGGCAGTTTAGGGACATGCTGGTGGATTTGGGCTTTACTGTCATTGAAGCAAATTCAGTTGATGAAGCACTGGCCTTGATATCGAGTGTGAAGGACATTTCGCTGGTCTTGTCGGATATCCGTCTGGAAGGACACGGTACAGGCTTGGACATCCTTGAACAGTTGAAACCGGGGTTGCCGCTTATCCTTATGACATCTCTGCCAAATTCAGATCCGCTGCATCAACGGGCGCTTGCCCTGGCACCTGTTTTGCGTAAACCGTTCTCACAGGCTCAATTGTCTGCTCTGATCCAAACCGAGGCCGCCTGATGTCGCAACCACTGGTGACCATTCTCGACGACGAACCCGAGATACGGCGCATTCTGACGGATGCACTGGAAGATGCCGGTTTCCGGACGCAGAGTTTTTCCCGTGCCAGAGAGTTTGAAGCAGCCCTTAATCGAGTAACCCCTGATGTTTGCCTTGTGGACCTGTCTTTACCAGATACCGACGGGCTGGCGCTAGTTCATCGCTTGGCGCTGGAACAGGGTGCAGCAGTGATCATTATTTCCGGCCGGGCACAGGTTCAGGACCGTGTGACAGGACTGGAGCTTGGCGCGGATGACTATATTACCAAGCCGTTTGACCCGACAGAGGTCGTCGCCCGGGTCCGGGCCAGATTGCGCGCGCCGCGCGGTAGGACTTCACAATCGGATAGGGCGGAATTCAACGGCTGGATTGCGCATTTTGATCGGTATGTTCTGGAAGACGGGTCAGGGACTGAAACACCTTTCAGCCATGCTGAAGGCGAGGTTTTGCGTCTGTTTCTGGAAAGCCCCAAGCGGCTGATCAGCAGGGGGCAGATGCAGGAGTCCTTGGGCGGTGCAGCGGGCGACAGCTTTGATCGTGCTATGGATGTCAGAATCTCCAGGTTGCGTACGAAACTTGGTGAAGACCCCAAAAATCCGCGCCTGATCAAAACGATTTACGGTGCCGGGTATATTTTCCTGGGGGATGTCGACTGGAAATAGTGACCCCCTGGTGGGCAGATTGCGAACCTGAATTTCTTTCCGCCCTCTGCGTCAGGCGATGTTGATAGAAAAACACTGTAAGCGTCGGAAAAACAACTATTTTGCACTTACTCACGCAAAGCTTGATCTTTTATCTTCACGACAGGTTCCAGCAGATACTCCAATACGGATTTTCGACCTGACAAAATGTCAACCTCTGCGATCATGCCGGGTATGATTTCCACCGCGACACCATTTCCATCGAGCATTGTGTCGCTCGTGCGAATTTCCACAACGAACACCTCTTCGTCGTTCCGCTCTGAACGTTTGACGGTATCGGCGCCAATCCGTAGGATTTCACCATCCAGCGCCCCGTATCGCGCAAAATCATAAGCCGTGATCTTTACCTTTACGGGCTGTCCAGCACGTAAAAATGCAATATCTTCGGGCTTTACGTAAGCCTCGACCAATAGTGTGTCGTCCAGGGGAACAATCTCGACAAGGTCTTCGCCACTTCGCGCCAAACCTCCAATGGTGGTTCGGTGGATGCGATTGACGATACCGCGAACCGGAGAGCGAACCTGCGCTCGTGCAGCGCGGTCGCGTAGGGCAGGCAAGGCTGGTTGCAAGGCCGCCAGTTCCGCAGTTGCAATTGCCAATTCAGTAAGCGCCGCACTTCGAAATCGGCTATGAGCAGCCAGAATCCGATCATCGATTTCATCCAAACCAGTTTGCAACCTGTTGGTCACGGCTTCGGCCCGGACCTTGCGACCGCGCCAATCAGCCTCGCTGCGCCGCAACGCCAGCAATGTTGTCGCAGGTTCCATTTGCCGCTCAACAAGCGGAGCAATGATCGCACGCTCCTCCCCAAGTACATTTAGGGTTTCTTCTGCCGTCACCTGATCCACTAAACCTTCTTCGTGTTCTCGCTGCTTTTGTTCACGCTGACGTTCCAAAATTGCGATTTCTGCCGCCAGCTCTGCTTGCCGACCCTGATACAATGCAGTTTCCGAACGCACGACACTGGGTGCACCTTCGATCAGCTGCGCATCGAAACTTAATTGTGTTCCATCAATTTCTGCCTGCAGACGTTGTGCACGGGCTTGCAGCCCGAAAGCGCGCTGTTGTTCCTGGCTAAGTTGGCTGTCGATTTGTGTGGCGTCCAGTTCCATCAACAATGCCCCTTTGTCGACCAACTGGCCTTCGCGCACATGAAGCGACCGCAACACGCCGGGCTCGGTGGCATCGATCACCTGTATGTTGCCCGAAGGCACGATCCGCCCATTGACGCGCGTTACGTCATCCAACTCGGTCAAATGCGCCCACAACCCGGCCGAGACAATACAGGACAGGATCAACAGCAAGAGCAATGAACCACGAACGGGGGAGCGCCCCTGCATTTCGCGCGCCAACTTCGCCAGATCAGGATGCTGCGACATTCAAGTGCCTCCCTTTCTGGCGCATGTGCTGCGTCAGCAAGCTCTTGGGTCCATCAGCTGCGATTTTTCCGTTTTCCAGAACGATAACCCTGTCCACAAGCTCCAGCAGGCTGGTTCTGTGCGTTACAATGACCAGGGTTGATCCGGAGGTTGACGTACTCAGGCGTTGAACCAGTTGGGCTTCGGTTTTGACGTCCATCGCACTGGTTGGCTCATCAAAAAGCAAAACCGGAGGACGCCCGACAAGTGCCCTTGCAAGTGCGATTGCTTGCCGTTGACCCCCGGAAAGCCCCTCACCGCGTTCCGCGAGTTGAAGGTCATAGCCCGACGGATGGCTGTTCACGAATTCTTCGACACCGGCAATACGACCGGCTTCGACTATATCGCAATCTCTAGGCCGGACTGCTCCACTTGCGATATTGTCCCTGACAGACCCCGAAAAAAGCCAGACATCCTGCAGAACGGATCCGATATTGCGTCGCAAGTCACCCGGGTCGATCTGACGTATGTCTAATCCATCAATCATGACCGAGCCCACTCGCGGCGTGTAAAGCCCCAATAGCAAGCGCGCAATCGTGCTTTTCCCGCATCCGATTTGACCGAGAATTGCAACTTTCTCACCGGGTTTGATGGTGAATGAGACACCATGCAGGGTATCCTCGCCTTGGTCAGAATACGAGAAATGCACGTTATTGACGGCAATTGCCCCTTTGAAATCAGATCGGGTCAGCCATGTGCGCCCCTCCGGGCGTTCGCTTTCTGCGTGCATTAGCGCATTGAGGTTGCGATAGGCGCATCTGGCCTGGTTTACGCGCGTCAAAGTCTGCGCCAGTTGACCCAGAGGGGCCAACGCCCGTCCAGTCAACATTACCGAAGCGACCAGGGCACCCATGCTGGCCTGCCCGTCAGTGATCAGAAAAACACCAAGAAATACAACAAGCACTTGCGCGGCCTGTTGGGTGAAACCGGTCAGGTTCAGGGCAAATTGCGTGACAGTCCGGCTTCGTGCACCATGCGCTGATTGCTGTTCGATGGCCTGTTCCCATCGTGCGCGCATTTTTCGGCCTGCTGCCGTTGTTTTAATGGTTTCAAGTCCCGAGACAGCCTCAACCAGAACTGATTGCTTGGACTGCCCGTCGGACAAGCTTCGTTCCGCCATCCTTGATAAAATTGGTTGCACCGCCAAACCTGTCAGGAGCACCACCGGTACGGCCAGTGCAGGGATCAAAGCCAGTTGTCCGCCTACCAGAAAGATCGCCAGGATAAACAATCCAATGAACGGCAGGTCGACAACGGCCACCAGCGTCGCGGATGTAAAGAACTCTCGCAGAGTTTCAAATTCGCGAATGGTGCTGGTCATGGCACCGGTAGACCCCGTGCGCGATTTCATCTGGATGTTCAGCAACTGGTCGAAAATGCGCCGGCCCATCAACAAGTCGGCTTTCTGCCCAGCCTTGTCGATAAATCCCGCCCGCAGCAACTTGAGGGCAAAGTCAAAACACAGTGCCAACCCCACACCCACGGTCAAAGCGATCAGCGACTCCGTTGCTTCGTTGGGCAATACCCGGTCATAGACCACCATGATGAATACGGACGTGGACAAACCAAGAAGATTTGCCAGCGCCGCTGCTAGCGCGACCTGAATGTATGACCACCGGTTTGCGGTTAGTGCGTTCCAGAACCAGTGACCGCCATGTGAACCGGGCACCCCCAATGCTTCGCCGTCGTGATGGCGCCGGAACAGGATTGCATAACCGGTATAGCAGGTTGCCAGCCTGTCTTCGGAAATCTCACCGACACCTTCGCCTAGCTCTGGGTCGAAAACCAATAAAGTACCCTTCTGCCTTCGTCCGTGAAAGACAACGGCTTTACCCTCTGCCAACAGCAACAGGGTAGGTGTCAGATTGTTATCCAAGTCGGAAAGGCGCTTTGCCCCATACCCCGCCTGGATGCCCGCCTTTTGCGCGAGGGTGAGAATGTCCCGTATTGTCAAATCCCCATCTGTGCCAGTTTGCGCCGCGTGCAGCGCCGCGAGACTCAATGGCCGTTCAAGTGCCGACGAGATGTTCAACAGACAGGCTTCAAACGGTGTAAGTAGAGAGGCATTGGGGGCAGGGTCGGATGCGTTCATTGCGTATTGCCCCAGTCGCCCAATGAAACCCCGAGCAGGTCGAGTATGTCCCCGGTCAGGCTTAGGGCTGCATAATTGGTCAGAAAGTAGCTCTGTTCCGCAAGGATCAAACGTTCCTGAGCATTAACGTAGTCCCGCTGCGCATCCAGAATTTCAATGAGGCTACGACGACCGATCGAAAATTGTTCGCGGGAAGCAGCGACATTTTCTGCGTTAGCCTCCACGGCAATCCGGGCTTCTCGTAACCGATCGGCACCCGCTTTTTGATCCGAACGGATAAAACCCAATTCTCGCGTTATTTCGCGGATAAGCTGCTCGCGCGCAAACTCGGTCTCTTTGACCAGCGATTCCGCCGCTGCTATTGCAGCGCGGCGCTGGCCGGTGCTGTCCAGCTCGTAATTGAAAGAAAAATCAACTCCAAAGTTCGCGTCACGATTGTTATTCTGGTTCGCGAATGCGGCGACCCTGACATCAGGGCTGCGACGCGCTTGCGCTGCGGACCATTCTGCCTTGGCAGCAAGCAGGCTTGCATCGGACCGCCGAACCTGAGGGCTGTTCATTATGATCTGCATGTCACTTCTTTCCAGTCCAGGTGCCGGAACTGGTGCAGAAAGAGCGCCGGGCTCATCCCCGAATACCTCGCGGAATCGCGCTTCGGCGCGGTCTGTTCGCGCATGCGCATCAGCCAGCTTTGTGCGCGCATCGGACATGCGCGACCGGGCTGCCAGGACGTCGGCACTCGAACCGACACCGTTTTCTGTTCGGTCGGTTATCTGGCGAACAAGCTCTTCATGTGTCCGAACATTCTGTGCTGCGATGCTTCGAATCTTTCGTTGATCGAGGACAAGTACATAGGTCTCGATAGCTGCGAGAGCAGTGGATGAGGCTGTTTGAATCTGATCGCCTCTGCTTTCCAAGACACGTGCCCGCGCAGCGGTCAGATCCCCAGAGGACGCCCCGCCGTCATAGACCAATTGTGAGACCCTCACATACGGCGATACATCCGCTACATCTGAGGCAATCCTTTCAGATCGTGCGTTTAGCCCCAGCGAAACCTCCGGGAGAAAAGCGCCTTCAGCTGCGTCTTGTTTGGCTTTCGCGATGCCCATTCTGGATTTGACTTGCGCCAGGTTGGGGCTGTTCTCGACCGCCTTTTTCACCCGCTGCCCGAAGGCGCTGTGGCTGAGTGTTTCTGATGGTTTTGTTGCCCTGGCACCGGCCGTTTGGGCTGCAAAGGACATCGCAACTGGCGTCAAATCGGGCGGGCGGGTGCAGGCGGAAATCGAGACCAAAAGCAGACT
This sequence comes from Ruegeria sp. AD9, assembly GCF_056542305.1. Taxonomy (NCBI): domain Bacteria; kingdom Pseudomonadati; phylum Pseudomonadota; class Alphaproteobacteria; order Rhodobacterales; family Roseobacteraceae; genus Ruegeria; species Ruegeria sp. AD9. The sequence goes on along the minus strand of NZ_JBQFZP010000008.1, from coordinate 119,804 downwards.
GAGCGTGACAAGATGCGGTGAATACTTATTTAATCGCATACTGACCCTCCTGCCACCGATGGTTCAGCAGGCATTCTTTTTGTTGGGCGGCGGCCAGCGCTTCTAGAAAATCTGAAGCATCAGATCGTACGCTTGGCGACGACCTTTCAGCCATTTGTTCGGCGCGCAATTGAGCGGTCGTTAGCCACGAAAAATGGGTCCAGGATACTTGGTGGGCATGTATGAGGCGCAGGCCTCCGTTCATGGCGAGCAATGACAGATGCGCTGAAGGAACTTGCCGCAAGGCAACCAGATTGACACCAAAGTAACCGTCGAGGCTTTCGTCCGTTTGTGCGCAAGCGAGCGGAGAAAAAAGCCCCATACCGGCTATCGTACGGCACAACCGATATGTGTTCTCCAGTGATGCTGTAAGAGTGCGAAAGAACGCTTGGACTTTTTTCAGTTCCAGCCCCAGCTCTCCGGTTTTGTCAAAGAACGGCTCATCTTCGGGGTTGTCGGTAACCAAGTCCAAGCTTTCGTTGACAAGTAAGTCAAACTCCCCCTCACCGATTTTATCGTGAAGTTCAGGTGGCAGGAATTGAAACGGTGCACATCGCAGTGCAGAAGGAACATAGCTTGCACGCCAATCCCCTTCCGCTGACACGAATGGCGTCGGTTTGTCTGGTGTCATCGATAAGATTGCGACGGGGTAAAATCCCCGGTCGGATTTCCGAAATGCGATTGGAAAAGTGGCTGCTGCCTGAAGGATCTCTGCCTCTGCCACCGGGCAGTCGACCATATCGCGCGCGAATTCGAACGACGTATAACGTTTCCAGAACCGATGACCATGTCGTAGTCGTGTGATTGGGGTTAAGCCATTCTGTGCCATAACTGCCTCAGGAAAATGATGGGCGCCAATTTGTTTCGAAGCCGCGTCAGGCGGTCGCGCCGGTTGGGTCGGTGTGTATGATGTTGTCCGCGGTCAAGCCGCTGAGATCGCCCAAACCATGGAAAGTGGCGAGGGTTTCGACGTTGGCGTCGCCAGGTGTCACGAAATCAACTTTGATCAGAACACTGTCCGTTCCGTCCGTTGCCATCACATAAAGCTCGTCACCTGTAGATGCCCCGGCAAGGCTTTCTACAGCCGTTTCGAGTGTAACGGCATTGAGGTCTGCAAGAACGGTATCGAGGCCTACAAATCCAGTATCTATGCCCAATGTGCCACCGACAGAAAGCAGTTCGAAACCCGTACCATCACCGCGGAGCGTAGCGACATTCAGTCCGCTGAACATTAGGGCGTCGGTTACTTCTGCTGCAGACCCAATTGTGAAACCGGTTATGCTGTCTACGCCATTGTTATTAGGGTCGGCTTCAAAGACAACGACGTCCCGCCCAGCTTCGGTGATGTCAATACTATCATCGCCACCACCGCCACGAATGATTGTATCCGTGTTTGCCGCGGTTAGGATGTCATTGCCATTGGTGCCAAACTGAATTGCAACAGGGCCACCTTCAGGTGATTTTATCGTTAACTCAATGGGTTGAGCAGCGTCCTGTACTGTCATCGTGAAGGTGACAAGAGGTTGGGACAAATCAGAAAAAACAGTCGCCGCCCCAGCGAAGTTGATGATGTCACCTGTGCCTGGGTTTGCCAGGAACAAATCAAACGCGCTGTGTTCCGTGTCTGATCCAATGTCGAATGTGGCAACGGCTGAGTCGAACTCAAGCTCCGCTGTAAAAGCCAGGCCACCAGAGATGTCACGATTTGCATCGGCATAAATGGCAAACGTTACGGTTGACCCACTGCGCCCGACTTCAGAGATCACGTAGGCAGCTGGCTCATGAGCAACCGCCTGATCCGATACAGGAAAGGGATCTGGTCCCCCTGCAACAGTTGCCTGGGCAGAGAAAATAAGATCATCCCCAGCCTCTATGGCGGCGAAATCTGACGACGCAACAGCCAGTGTCCAGGATCCGTCCGCGGTTACTGTCGCGCTACCGACGGAACTGCCGTTCAGCAAGACATCCACGACCTGGCCGTTTGAAAGCCCGGCAGAGGAACCGCTGACAGTAATGCCTGACACCTTGGCGTCGGCAAGGGCCACCGCGTTGTTTACGCCGATATCGTCTAGCATCAGAACAGGCCGAAAGTCCGTCGTTACCGAACTGCTTGCTGCAACCGAGCTGTTGCCGGCGATATCGTCAACTGCTGCGGTGATGGTGTGGTTTGTTCCGTCGGACAGCGCGCCTAGGTCGCTGGCTGGCACAGTGATCGCCCAGGTTCCGCTCGATGCAATACCGGTATAGGTTTGGCCGCCAAACGTGACAGACACTGTTTGGCCATCTTCGGAGGTCGTCGTGCCTGAAATTGTCAGGTCTGTAGCTTGTTCCGTTACATCCAATACGGAGCCAACCGGCAAGCTGTCGATCGTGATTGCTGGCGCCGTAAAATCGGTTGTAAAACTTGTCGAGGTTTGGTTGCCATTCCCAGCCGCGTCGGAAACAGAAGCCGTGACGTGGTAGGTGTTCGCATCCTGGAGCCCTGATAGCTCCGCCGATGTGGCTGTGTAGGTCCAGACACCACCGGTTACCGTTGCGGTACCGCTTATATCTACTGTTCCATCTGCGCGTGCGACCTCAACGGTAATGACCGTTCCATCCTGAGCGTCTGAGGTTCCCGAGACAATCAGGTCGGTACCTTGCTCAGCAGCGTTCATGACAGTGCCGTCAGAAATACCGGTTATTCTCAGGGTAGGGGGTGTGAAATCGGTCGTGAAACTGTTGCTGGCCTGTGACGCCGGATTTCCTGCGGCGTCGGAGACATCAGCCGTGACCATCACGTTGGCGGCATCAGAGAGAGCCGCAAGGTCGGCAGCGGGGACAACTGTGCTCCAAGACCCTCCGGTGGGTGTAGCAGTGTACGATTGACCGTTCAAAGTGACGGTCACGACTTGGCCATCTTCGGCCGACGTTGCGCCCGATATTGTCAGGTCCACCGCCTGTTCGGCAGCATTCATGAATGCGCCGGTCGAGAACGTGTCGATGCTGAGGGTCGGTCCTGTGACGTCCTTCGAAAGTGTCACATCAGCCTGAGGGGCTGTCAGCCCGTTTGCGTCGCTGACATCTGCGGTGATCTGAAAGCTGCCTCCGTCGGCCAAAGATGCCAGATCACCGGCTGAGACAGTAACAGTCCATGTTCCGCCCGTCACTGTCGAGGTATATGTTTGACCATCCAGTCTGACGGTGACTTGCTGGCCATCTTCGACATTGGCGGTTGTCCCGCTGATAGCCAAGCTTGCCGCGGCTTCAGCGGCGTTGAGAACTGCGCCGACGGAAAGCGGAGATATCGAAATTGAGGGACCGGTCAGGTCCACAGGTACAGTAACAAGAATCGGCGCGGCCGGGTTGCCAGCGATATCCTCGACCGCCACAACAACTGCAGCAGGTGTTCCGGTGGATAGACTGCCGAGGTCGGAATTGGGGATCCTGACAGTCCAGTTTCCGCCTGTCGCAGCACCAGTGTACACCTGACCGTCGAACGTGACGATGATGGTTTGCCCGTCTTCGGCCGTGGTGGAACCCGTTAAGGTTAAGTCACCAGCCACATCAATCAGGTCAATTGATCCACCCGCAACTGGATCCAGAGAAACACTTGGCGCGGTGAAATCCGTATCAAAGCTTCCGCTGGCCTGTGCGGCCGGGTTTCCAGCCGCGTCAGTCACGTCTGCCGTTACATTTACGATTGCGCCGTCAGGCAAGGCGCTAAGGTCAGCCGCCGGGACGGTTACGCTCCACTGTCCACCGGAAACCGTACCGGAATAGCTTTGCCCGTTCAGTAAAACCGTTACGATTTGCCCGTCTTCAGCATCAGTTACACCGGTGACCGTCAGGTCGGTGGCCTGTTCGGCCAGGTTGAGTACCGGCCCGTCAGAAAATCCGGTGATTGACAGGCTTGGCGGGACCGTATCGATGTCAAACTGAACGGATTGTGTCGACAGCTCAGCCCCCGACCCATCCAGGTTCCTGATGGTCACCGTCGACACCCCCTGTGGAAGCGCGCTGGCCTCGGCGGCTGTCAGAGAGATGCTCCAACTGCCATCGGGGTTGGGTGTCACGGTTTTGACCAGTGACCCTATTGTGACTTCGATAGTCGCAGTCCCTTCGGGAGCGATGGCGTTGGTGCTGACATTGTTCAGTGCAGTGGATTGCAGCTCTGCGAGGTTGAGGCTTGTGTATGTCGGCATGGGTTCGGATACGACGGGGCTGTCTTCACCGCCACCGCCGCCACCTCCTGCGGCCGCAGCCGCCCCGGCCAGACCCAATCCGCCCAACGCCGCGCCGGCCCCACTGATGCCGCCTGCGGACGCGCCTGCTTCCACAGCGCTGAACTGGGCAATCTCCTGAACCACATTCTCAGCGATCATGATGGCACCGCTGTCCAGGATCTGGACGTTTTCAGCCGCCACAATCATTGTGCGGCCATCGGCCATTTTTAGAAGAACATCGCCATTCTTCAACAACTTGACAGAGCGAACGCCTGGAATGGTTTCCGCGAATTGAAAAGCATACAGTTCTTCAATTGTGGCTTGTGATAACGCGGGCAAGGCCATCAAAGTTGAAATCAACCCACCGGCAGCGCCGCGCCCTGCCCAGCGACCAAGTTTTCCATCGATCCACTTACGAATGTGTTGCTTGCGGTCCGTTTCCGAAGGTTCAGCCGCCGGACGGTTGTTGAACTCTGGTGCTTTGGTCATCTTACCCTCACATGTGGTTTCCGCGATCACCGAAAAGGAAGACATGTCGCGCTGATAACGGCTGGTCCATCTGTCTTTCCCACTGGTTACTGTTGCGATCGAAAGTGAAAAATTGAGTTAATCTGAAACCGAACTTCTCGTTTTCACCACAATTCCGCTTTTGTTTCGGTCCGTGCATCAGGTCATCTTTTGGTCAAGGCCAGGGGTGGCGCAGGAGGTGTGGCTGAGATGCTTCAATTCGAAGGTGTGGTGGCAACGGGGAGCGCGGCGCTCGATTCAGGTATCGGCGATACGGCTTTAAAAACGTTTAACGGAACCACGTATCTTTATACCGTCACCGGACCGGGCGGCGGCGTCGCGGTCTGGAGGCTGGTCGAGGGCGCGATGCCTCAACTGGTCGACACGGAATATTACAGCGGCACAATCACGTTTCACGTTGGTCGCAGTGGCACACCAATAGCGCTGGCGGGAACCGAACAACTTGTACTGGATGTGAATATGGCGGTCGGGTTGGTCGGATATGACCTAAACCCGGATGGTACCCTGGACACCCTTACGGAAACCGGATCTCTGACAGGAGGCGGAGATATCTCGGCCATTGTTCAAGTGTCGATCGGACCCATGGATGTTCTAGCAATGGCTCATGAAGAAACGGGTCAAATTGGGACATATCTTGTTAATCCAGACGGAACGCTGAGCCTTGCTGGCCTTGTTGCAGGCTTTAGTGGCGCGATGCAGACGTTGCGCGCAGGAACAGACCATTTCCTGATCTCAAGTGATGCGGCCAGCAATACAGTCTCAACTTATCGGGTCGACAGCATTTCGGGTCAGTTGACCGAGATTGACAACAGTTCGGCCCTCGGAACCCTTGGAATCTCTAACCCGACAGCCATCGAAACGACCGAAGCCTACGGCAAGTCCTGGGTAATCGTGGCGGGTGCAGGCAGCAACTCGCTCAGCGTGCTTCAATTTAACGCTGACGGCAGCCTGAGCGCCACAGACCATATTCTGGATTCGCTCACGACCCGCTTTGAATCCGTGCAGGACCTTGAGGTCGTGGACATCAACGGGCGCGTATTCGTCGTGGTGGGTGGCGGCGACGATGGGCTTACATTGTTCACGCTGACACCGGAAGGCCAGCTGGTCTATCTGGACAGTTTCGCCGACACTTTGACTAGTGGATTGCAGAATGTCGAATCGCTGAGCATTGCACATGTCGGCAATGAGTTGCAGATTCTGGTTACGTCGGAACAAGACGCTGGAGTCACTGTTATTTCGGTTCCTGTCGATGATCTGGGGATCGTGGACAAAGGGTTTGGAACAGTGTCGGGGACAACCTCAGACGACATGCTGAGCGGCAGTATTCTGGATACAACCTTGATTGGCGGAGATGGCGATGACATACTGATTGCCGGAACAGGTACTACGACTATGTCAGGTGGGGCAGGGGCCGACATTTTCGTGATGCAGTCGGGCAGCGGTCTGACCACGATCACGGATTTTCAACCGGGTGTAGACCGTCTGGACATGTTCGACTATTTGCTGTTGCGGTCCCCTCAGCAACTGACCTTTACTAGCACCACTCAAGGGGCGCGGATAGAGTATCGGGGCGAGGTGGTGCAGGTTCAGTCTGCTTCGGGTGGAACGCTGACCAGTACCGATATTTTCGGGGCCGGGTTTGAAGGCCCCGATCACATTCCGGTTGATTTCGGTGATTTCGGCGGTTTGACGCCCGACAGTTCGGATGGCGTGCTTGGGCCAATCACTGTGGACAGCCAATCTGCAAATCCCGGATTGTCGGATGCAGAGATCAAGTTCACTCCTGACGGTGGTGGCACGGTATCTGTCACGGCTGACGATCAGGGGCAATTTGATTTGGACCTTCCGGATGGCACTTTCCCCGGAAGACTGGACGTCGTCAAACATTATTCAACGGCGAGCAAAGAGATCGACGCCCTGGATGCCTTGCAAGTGTTACGCATTTCGGTTGGCCTCGATCCGACATGGGGACCTGCCGATGCGGAGAACTTGATCGCGGCGGATATCAATCAAGATGGAACCATCAATGCCCTGGATGCACTGGCGATCTTGCAGGTGGCCGTTGGGCAAACCACTGCGCATGAACCTCAATGGGTCTTTTTGGATTCAGATGCGGACTTGTCGGGAATTACAAAAAGCAACGTTGATTATCAGACTGGAATGGATGTTGTTGCCATAGACGGGGTGATAACCGCCGATATGACGTCCATATTGCTCGGCAACCTCGAAGCGGCATGAATTGATTTGAACGGTGCTGCAACTCAGTCATTGCAAGCCTTCCGCTTGGACCGCAATGTTGGCCCTAGATACACAAACACAAAAGGACAGGCCATGAATCGTCTTTCGGAACGCAGAGATTTTGCCATCGCGGTCTGTGAAGAAGCTGGGGTGATTGCAGAGAAATACTTCTTGGACAGGAGTAATCTGGTCATCGATCAAAAAGGTGCTCAGGACTGGGTGAGCGAGGCGGACAAAAACGTCGAAACCTTCATTCGCCAAAAGATCATGGATGCCTGGCCGCAAGACGGGATATTTGGCGAAGAACACGGCGCTGCCACCGGTGAGAGCGGGTTTGACTGGGTGATTGATCCAATTGATGGAACTACGAATTTCGTCAATGGCATACCGGTATGGACGATTGTTCTGGCCGGTGTCACCGAAGGGCGCACTGCGGTCGGTGTGATCCGGGATCCGAATATGGACGAAACCTTTGTGGCAACACGTGGAGAGGGTGCGACACTGAACGGTTCACCGATACACGTGGCCTCTGGGGTTGCTCTTCAGGACGGGACGGTTTCTGTGGGGTATTCGAACCGGATCGAAACTCGCCACGTCGTGCCGGTGGTCGCAGCGCTGATCGAGCGCGGTTCCATGTTTCACAGAAACGCCAGTGGTGCATTGTCATTGGCCTATGTCGCAGCCGGGCGACTTCTGGGTTATGTGGAAGAACACATGAACGCTTGGGATTGTCTGGCTGGGCAATTGTTGGTTACGGAAGCGGGTGGTGTTGTCGAAGATCAAGACGCCGACGCGATGATCCGCGACGGTGGGCGTGTGATCGTCGGAACGCCAGATGTATTTGAAAGCTTGCTGGAGATCGCAGAGAACGCTTGGGGTGCTTAACGTCTAGGCCATTGATAACCAAGTGGAATAAGGTCGTAGATTTGTCAGGCTTGCCTGCCAATAATGGCCTTGTGACGGTTGATCGTACTGGCGGTTAATCGGATTTCCAGAAAGTTCACACCACAACAATGTACCGACCGCGCCATGTGTAACGATTGCGAGGTCTCCGGCTCCATGGGCACGAATGATCTCCGACACTGCACGACGAATGCGCCTCTGAGCATCGGCCGCAGTTTCCCAACCGCGAAAGCTAATGTCCGGCTGGGCAAAGAATGCGTCGGCGGCCGCCTCGAACTTTTCCCGTGGCAGGAAACCTGTGGCACTCCGATCATTCTCGCCAAGATCCGGGTGGAAATATAAGGGCAACCCCAAGGGCGCAGCCAGAATCTCACCAGTGTCGCGAGCCTTTCGTTCGCTGCTGGCCCAGATATGGCTGACATTGGCCATAGCTTCACTGGCGGCAAAGGATGCGGCGCGCCAGCGACCTGTCGTGCTCAGACCCCATTCCGTAATGGGGGTATCCGGATCAATAACGACCTCGGGGTGAGTGATGATCAGTAAATTCGGCATCTAGTCAGGCAGAAGTACCGGTCCTTTGCCCGCAAACCCCATCCTGATTTCGGTACCCGGTGCAAGCGGTGCATCAACATCGTCGTGGACCGCAAAAACCTGACCAAATGCGCCGGTCAGCGTGTATTCCATCCGCACGCCAACATAGGTTGCCTTGGCCACTGTAGCGGCGATGCCGTCATCAGAACCAATCACAAGGCGCGAGGGTCGTACAGCGATGGTCGCGGCCCCATTGGTCAAACCCCGACGCGGCAGAGTGTGACGGTATCCTTCGATCTCGATCGTTGCAATATCTCCGTCAGTTGCAATGATTTGACAGTTGAGCAGGTTTGCCTCGCCTATGAAATCGGCAACAAACCGGTCATTCGGGGCATCATAAAGCTCGCGAGGTGTACCCATCTGAGCGATCGCGGCGTTCCGCATCACAACAATCTCGTCCGAGACGGCCAGGGCCTCTTCCTGATCGTGGGTGACATAGACAACCGTCAATCCAAGGTCTTGCTGAATGGCCCGGATATCCTCGCGCACCTGGCGTCGCAGCTTGGCATCAAGGTTGGATAGCGGCTCGTCAAACAGCAGAACCTGTGGTTCAAGAACCAGCGCTCGCGCGACGGCGACACGTTGTTGCTGACCACCCGAGAGTTCGGAGGGAAGGCGATTGTCGAACCCCTTGAGCCCTACCAATTGCAAGCCATGCAAGGCGCGGCTGCGAGCCTCATCCTTGGCAAAGCCCGAGAATGTGAGGCCGTACATCACGTTCTCCAGCACGCTCATGTGGGGAAACAGCGCGTATGATTGAAACACCATTGATACGTCGCGATCTGTTGCGGGCAGTTTGGTGACGTCCCGGTCGCCAATCATAATCTTGCCAGAGCTTGCCATTTCTAACCCGGCGATCATGCGCAACGTCGTTGTTTTCCCACAGCCTGACGGACCAAGCAGCGTGACCAGTTTTCCCGCTTCGACATGAAGGTTAATGTTATCAACAGCCACAACGTTTTTGCCGAACACTTTCGACACGTTCTCGAACCGTACCGGCGCGGCCTTGGATTGCAGGCTCATGTCAAAATCTCCTAAACATTGGTGCGTGACTGCGTCATTCGACGCCCGATCTGAGTGCGACCAACGATCAGCTGCATCAACGCAACAACTGCCAGCATCACGAAGATCAGCGTCGTCGAATACGCAATGGCTAGACCATAGTCGTTATTCTCGACCCGCCCGATAATATAGCTGGTTGCCATGTCGTATTCGGCACTGACCAGAAAGATCACAGCCGAGATCGCCGTCATCGCGCGAACAAAACTGTAAACAAGTGCGGCCAGTATCGCGGGGCGTAGCAGCGGCAGAATGATACGACGAAATGTCTGCCACGAGTTTGCACCAAGGGTCAGCGACGATTCATCAAGACTGCGGTCAAGTTGCGACATGCTGGCGATGCCCGCACGGACCCCAACCGGCATGTTGCGGAATATGAAGCTGATAACAAGGATAACGCCTGTGCCGGTTATTTCGATTGGCGGAACGTTGAAGGCAAGAATATAGCTGACACCAATCACCGTACCGGGGATAGCAAAGGACAGCATGGTTCCAAACTCGAAAGCGTTCTTTCCTGCAAAGTTCTGCCGGGTCAACAGGTAAGCCGTTACCAGCCCAACCGCCGCCGTCAGAGGTGCAGCAATTGCCGCAATGGTTATGGTGGTCCAGAAGCTGTCCCAAGCGGCGCCGGTCCAACGAATGCCCTCTTCTTCAAATCGTACAGAGAATGCAGTGACGTAGTGCTTTAGGGTCAGGGAGTTATTGACACCCCAAAGCTCGACCACACTGCCGTAGATGATCATTGCATAGACAATGATCGTGAACACCGCCCAGCCAAGGGCGAATACCAGCACGGGAACAGAAAGGCCTGTCGGCATCAAAGGGTGCACGCCTGCGTCGCCTTTGCCTGTTACGGTTGTATAGCTTTTCTTACCCAGCCAAACACGCTGTGCGTAAAAGGCCGAAAGGGTGAAAAACAGCAATACCATGGCCAGAACGGCGGCCCGTCCTTGGTCGTATTGTGCCCCTACGATGGCAAAGAAAATCTCAGTCGATAGAACGTCGAAATTCCCACCCAGAACAAGTGGGTTTCCGAAGTCGGCCATACTTTCGATGAAGCCCAAAAGAAATGCATTGGCAAGTCCGGGGCGCATCAGGGGCAGGGACACTGTCCTGAACGTTTGCCACCTGCTGGCGCGGAGAGTCTGGGCCGCTTCCTCCATAGATGGCGAGACGCCTTCCACCACGCCGATTAGAACGAGGAATGCAATAGGTGTGAACGCAAGGGCCTGTGCGATGAATATACCTGGCATTCCGTACAGCCAGCGCGTTGGCTGCGTGCCGAACAGATCGGCGACGAACCGTGTGACTGAGCCTGACAGGCCAAAAAGCAGGATCAGCGCAAGCCCAATCACAAATGGCGGGGTGATGATCGGAAGAACAGTCAAAGCCCGCAACAGGCGTTTGTAGCGAAAGCCCGAGCGGGTCACGACCAGTGCAAAGCACAAACCCAGGGCAGTCGTGACGAAGCCAACCAGGATGGCAAGAAACAGTGAGTTCCATGCCGCGCCACACCTGGCACCATAAAAACACCCCAACCCCCAAAGCCGGGCATCAAAGAACTTTGAAAAGAAGACAGCAATGGAATATGCGCCATCTTCAGTGACGAAGGCAGCGAACAGCATCTTGGCGATCGGAAAAAAGACAAAGACGGTGACGATGGTAATCACACCGCCAATCGCACTAACAACAAAGACGTCACCGTTGATGGCACCTCTTGCCGCAATGCCTTGGGTCAACAAGAACAGAAAGCTTGATGCGCAAATCATTGCACCATAGCCCATGCCGAACTGGCGATCGCCAAGTTCACCAAAATAGGCTGCCAACCAATTGAAATTGAAACCCCTGATGCCAATCCCGAAGCCCTGTGCGATCAACCAGCCGAAGCCGAGTGCACCGGAAAGGATCAGAACACGGGCATAGAGCGGGTCAGATTTCGCTCGTTTCAACACCAGAAGGGGTAAGGTCAGGGCGATCAACAGCGGGGCAAGCCAAAGCTTCTCACCCTGTGCGATCAGGAATGCAGCGGGGGCATAATCTTCGTCAAACGGGTAGCCGTCAAAAAGCCATTCGAATGACCACAGGCCGCCGTCGACCATATACCACGGCAGCAGGCAAAACCCGACCCACCCGGCGATGACCCAAAAGATCAGAACCGGGCGGGTCTTTTTTGAAGTCTGGTCAGTCATTTACTGCGGCAGAACCGAAACCTCTTCGTCCCATTTCTGCAACAGACGTTTCCGTTCGTCTGAGGAACCATACTTTTTGAAGTCATAGTCAATCAGCTTGATCTGGCTCATGTCAGGCGCGCTTTCCGATGTTTCCGCGCTCTTGTTCGATGGCACCTGAAACGCGCTGACCTGAAGAGCAAGGTTCTGCGCCTCGGGCGACAGTGCCCAGTCATAGAACTTCTTAGCCTCTTCCTCGTTGCGGGCGCCTTCAATTATGGACATCGAGCCAATTTCGTATCCCGTACCCTCGCACGGCGCGACGACCTTGATCGGGAAACCCGATACGGCCTGCTTTACCGCATCATGCATGAAGACGATGCCAATCGTGTTCTCGCCACGACCAGCTGCTTTGATTGGTGCCGATCCGGATTTGGTATACTGGTTGATATTCGAATGCAGGCCTTTCATGAACTCAAAACCTTCATCCTCGCCAAAGATCTGCACCATCGAGGCCAGCGTCGTATAGGCCGTACCAGACGAGTTCGGGTTGGCCATCTGAACGTGGCCCTTGTATTCAGGCTTTAGCAGGTCTTTCCAACAGGCGGGTTCAGGCAGGTTGTTGGCCGCCAGCAGGTCTGCGTTATAGCCATACCCAAGTGCGCCGGAATAGATACCTATCGTTCTGTTTCCGGCACTCTCGGCCTGGGAAATCGCCCAATCATGAAGCTGGTCGCGCATTGGCGACATGTATTCCATTGTCAGGCCCTCTTCAGCGGCCTGCAAATGCGGGTCACCCGTGCCGCCCCACCACACGTCTCCTTTCGCGTTTGAGCTTTCGGCACGGATTTGAGCAAAAGTTTCACCTGACGACTTACGCGTCATGTTGACGTCGATGCCCGTCGCATCTTCGAAGCTACGCGCCATGAGTTGGCACCAGTCTTCCTGCGCGGAGCAATAGAGTGTCAGCTTGTCTGCCTGCGCTGCCGACACAGACGCGGCTATTGCAATCAGCGACCCGACGGCCGTGGATGTAAGTTTTTTCATTATCATTCCTCCCTTTGGTTATTTTGCGCCCAGTATTTTTTGTTTTGTCAGGCGCTTTCTCATCCAGCTTTTCGAAGCTTGTTAATGACAGACTGGGCGTTCTGATTGCCCGTCAGATTTTTCAGAATACTTGAGAGATCTCTTTCTTCCACCAGCTTTGCCGCTTTCCCTGGTGAAAACCAGTGACGTGTCCGTTCGTCCCGTTCTTTCCAACGCCGTTTCAGTTTTTCAACGACCATGGGATAGAGGGTTACGCGGCAACGAACGCTATTCGCGCCCTCAAAGCGTTTGTCATAGAAAAAATGACCAACTGGCTGTTTCGAGATTGCCCCGACTGCACCTGCTTCTTCCAGTGCTTCAATTTCGGCGGCATGCCAGGGTTTCTTTCCTTCCATCAACCAACCTTTTGGGATGACCCACCGTCCTGTATCGCGCGAAGTCACCATCAGAACACGCAGCTTTCCATCCCTGTCCCAGCGCATCGGAAGTGCTGCAATCTGGTCTGTTATGTTGCCGTCGCTCATGCTGCCCTCAATGACACGGTATCAAAAGCGCACCCAGAATAACCTTCAGTCGTTAATGGTGGTCCTTGGGTTTTCACTTTGAAACGGTTCAATTCACACATTCTTGCCTTGCGCTTTGGACTCTTCCGAATTGTCACAACCTACTGAGGGTTATGCAACAAAAATTATTGCATTATGCCCGAAATCCCACAAAGGTGGGGCTTGAAACCTGATTGGGTTGTTGGATGTCCAAAACGAAAATACGTGCCAAAACGATTGAAAAGGGTCGGGGTAGGGTAAAGAAATCCGACCGGCGCCAGCAAATACTGCTGGAGTTGAAGCTTCGCCCGCACGTTCGCATCAATGAATTGGCCCAGCGTTTCAACGTCTCTAACGAGACGGTGCGCAGGGATTTTGACGCCCTTTCGAATGACGGCCTGATCGCACGCGCGCACGGAGGGGCATCTGCCCCGGCACAAGGGCATTATCCAGGTCTGGACGAGCGAGCCAACGCGCGGATTGAGGAACGCGAACGCATAGGTATCAGCGCGGCGGGGTTGGTACGCGATGGTGAAACGGTCATGATCGATTCCGGTTCGACCACAATCGAAATGGCCCGTGCATTGGCCTATCTCGGCACTCCTTGCACAGTGATTACGAATTCTATTCCGGTGGCAATGACCCTCGGCCATGGGGCTGCCGAGGTTTTGCTTTGTCCAGGAGAATATCTGGCAACCGAATCTGCGACGATTGGAACCGAAACGCTGGAATTCCTGTCTCGGTTCAATGTCGACAGATGCATGATCGGCTCGTCAGGTTTTTCGGTCGAAGGCCCTTCAGAAACCGTGCGCGGCTTTGCGGCTGTCAAAAGAATGATGCTGACGCGCGCAGCAAATCGACATCTTTTAATCGATTCAGGGAAATTTGGTCGTAAAGGCCTGTCTCAGGTCGGAGACCTGACCAAACTGGATTCCATAGTTTCCGACACGAAACCAACAGGAGAGTTGCTTAACGCGATCAACGGTGCCGAGGTTGATGTTCTCGTCGCCCCGTAAACACTGATATGAATGACGAACAGCGGACTGCAAAATGACCGCGCATGACTGGGAGGAAAACATGAAGATAGACATCAGATTATTGGTTGGGGCATCGGCAATTGCGCTCATGTCGCTTTCCGGGACAGCTTCGGCGCAAGATTGCCCGAGGGGTGATCTGGACGAGCGGTTTTGCGACGTCGATGGGGATTTGATTGCGGATATCCCCACAGATTCTTCCCAGCTAATTGATCCTGACACCCTGATTTTTGCCTATACACCGGTCGAAGACCCAGCCGTATACAAAACCGCATGGTCAGACTTTCTAGAGCATCTGAAGGCTGAGACAGGCAAGGATGTGGTCTTTTTTCCGGTCCAAAACAACGCCGCCCAGATCGAGGCGATGCGGTCGGGACGCCTGCATATTGCGGGCTTCAACACCGGGTCCAACCCACTGGCAGTAAACTGTGCCGGGTTCCGACCGTTTACGATTATGGCCTCAAAAGACGGTAATTTCGGTTATGAAATGGAGATCATCACCTACCCAGGCTCGGGCATCGAAAAGGTTGAGGATATCAAAGGTAAGCAACTTGCCTTCACGTCACCCACTTCCAACTCGGGCTTCAAAGCACCGTCGGCGATCCTGAAAAGTGACTTCGATCTTCTGCCCGATCGCGACTTCGAACCCGTCTATTCGGGAAAGCACGACAACTCGATCCTTGGTGTGGCGAACAAGGACTATCCAGCGGCATCGATTGCAAATTCGGTAAAGGCACGAATGATTTTGCGGGACGTGATCAAGGAGGAAGATGTTGTTACGATTTACAAATCGCAGACCTTCCCAACCACCGGATTTGGCACTGTCTACAACCTGACGCCCGAATTGCAGGAGAAAATCCGCAATGCTTTCTTCAACTTCGAGTGGGAAGGGACGACGCTTGAAGCAGAGTTTTCCAAGTCGAACGAAGGCCAATTTCTGGAGATGACTTACCAGGAATTCTGGGACGTCATTCGGAAAATTGACGCGGCAAACGGCGTCTCCTACGCCTGCCAATAAGCCTTGCTTAATCAGGCGGGCCTGAGAAGGCCCGCTATCCACCCTAATCGGGGGCATTTTATGCTGCGTCTTCAAAAGCTGACGAAAACCTACAAGACCGGAGATCAGGCACTGAAGGCCATCGATCTTGAGGTGCCCAAAGGGCAGGTGCTTGCACTGATCGGGCCCTCGGGTGCGGGAAAATCGACGATGATCCGCTGCATCAACCGTTTGGTTGAGCCTACAAGCGGCGGTGTTCTTCTGGATGACATGGACCTGACCAAACTCGGGTCGGGTGCGTTGCGGAAAGCACGCCGCGAAATGGGTATGATCTTTCAGGAATATGCTCTGGTCGAACGCCTCACAGTGATGGAAAACGTATTGTCCGGTCGGTTGGGGTATGTCGGATTCTGGCGCAGTTTTCTACGGCGGTATCCGCAGTCGGATGTGGACGAGGCTTTCCGCCTGCTGGACCGGGTGGGGCTGTTGCATATGGCTGACAAACGCGCGGACGAGTTGTCGGGTGGTCAACGCCAAAGGGTCGGTATCTGCCGCGCCCTGATCCAGAACCCAAAGTTGTTGCTGGTCGATGAACCGACCGCGTCGCTGGATCCGAAGACCAGTCGTCAGATCATGCGGCTGATTACCGAGCTGTGTCAGGAGCGCGGGCTGGCAGCCATCATCAACATCCATGACGTGGCACTAGCCCAGATGTTCGTTCCCCGTGTCGTGGGCCTCCGCTTTGGAGAAATCGTGTTTGATGGTCTTCCAACAGGGCTCACCCCGGAAAAGCTGACCGAGATTTACGGTGAGGAAGATTGGGAAGCGACCATCGAAAAAGTGGATGAGGATGAAGATGTCGAGGCTGCAGAATGAGCCATCGAGAACTTGACGACATGCTGGGAAAAGGTTGGCGCAAACCGGCCTTTATTAAAAACACGTTGCTGCGCAGGGCATTGATACTTGGGTTCTTCGCTTACCTGATTGCGGCTTTCATGACCATCGATGTTGATTGGGGCAGGGTCTATGAGGGACTGGACAGGGGATGGGCGTTCGTCCTTGCCTTTACCAGCCCGGATTTCATTTCACGGTGGTCAGATATCTGGGCCGGCCTTCTGGAAAGCATTGTGATGACCGTGGCCGCGTCGGTTGTCGGTATCCTGATTTCGATCCCGATTGGATTGGGGGCTGCACGTAATATCGCCCCGTTGCCAATCTACATAATGTGCCGCGGCATTGTCGCGTTAAGCCGGGCATTGCAGGAAATTATCGTTGCCATTTTGCTTGTGGCCATCTTTGGCTTTGGCCCGCTGGCAGGATTTTTGACGCTGTCTTTCGCAACCATTGGGTTTCTTTCCAAGCTTTTGGCCGAAGATATCGAGGCGATGGACAAAGTTCAGGCTGAGGCGATTCAGGCCTCTGGTGCACGATGGCTGCAATGGATCAACTACGGGGTTCAGCCTCAGATCATGCCTAGGCTTGTGGGTCTTTCCATGTACCGGATCGACATCAATTTCCGGGAAAGCGCTATTCTCGGGCTGGTGGGGGCAGGCGGCATTGGCGCGACACTGAACACTGCGTTTGATCGATATGAATATGACACGGCAGCCGCCATTCTGATCCTTATCATCGGGATCGTCATGGCCCTTGAATACCTTTCGGGGATTATCCGCGCGAGGGTTCAGTAATGCCTGTTCTTGAACGCGACGATACAAAAATCTGGCGCAGGCGGACGACGGGCCAAAGCCTGGTTCGCTGGTTTGGCTGGCTTTTGGGCGTAGCGATTTTTGTCTACTGTTGGCAGCTCATTTCAGAATCGACAACCTGGTTTTTTGTCTGGGACGCGCCCCGTATCGCCAACGATATATGGACCCGAGCAACGCCGCCCAAATGGGACTATATCACCCAGTTGGGTCGCCCGATCTGGGATACCCTGAACATTGCTACTCTGGGCACGATCATCGCTCTGTGCTTGGCTGTACCTGTTGCCTTTTTGGCGGCCCGCAACACTACTCCGTCGGCGTTGTTCATCCGCCCCATTGCCTTGTTGGTCATTGTCTCGACCCGCTCAATCAACTCGCTGATCTGGGCGCTGCTATTGATCGCTATAATTGGACCGGGCGTGTTCGCAGGTGTCATAGCAATCGCCATCCGTTCAATCGGGTTCTGCGCTAAACTTCTTTACGAAGCGATTGAAGAGATTGATCACGGTCAGGTCGAGGCGATCACAGCCACCGGTGCTTCGCGGTGGCAAGTCATGGCGTATGGGATCGTTCCGCAAATCCTGCCAGCATTTGCCGGAATTGCAGTCTTTCGTTGGGATATCAACATTCGCGAGTCCACAGTGCTTGGGCTGGTTGGCGCCGGTGGCATCGGGTTGCAGCTTTCGGCCTCGCTTAACGTTCTGGCGTGGCCGCAAGTGAGCCTGATCCTAATTGTAATTCTTTTTGCGGTCATGATCAGCGAGTGGGTTTCGGCAAAAGTACGAGGAGCGATCATTTGACCGGATTCTCAGCGCAAGAGGCTTTCAAGGCTTACGAAGCCGTCCGGCACCGCCTTCCAGATATTGAACCGAACGACGTGAGCTATCGTCGTATCGAGACTCTTTCCGAAATTAAGGATGAGTTTGACGTGTTTCTTCTGGATGCGTTCGGGGTTCTTAATATAGGCGACACGGCGATCCCCGAAACGCCCGAACGGATCAAGTCACTGAAGGCTGCGGGCAAACGTGTCTTGGTGGTGTCGAATGCCGCTGGGTTTCCCCACGCCACGCTGTTGGAGAAATACACCAGACTGGGATATGACTTCGCGCCGCAGGATGTGATCACCAGTCGGGCTACGTTGCTGTCCGGGCTGAATGGCCAACGTGGGCTGCATTGGGGTTTGATGGCGACACCCAGCGCCGGTCTTCGCGACTTGGAAGGTTTGAAATTAACCTATCTGGAGGATGACCCGCAGCCCTACGAATCTGTTGATGGTTTTCTGATGATCGGGTCAGCCGCCTGGACCGAAGCCCGGCAGGCGATGTTGGAGGCGGCATTGCTAAGCCGCCCCCGCCCGGTATTGGTGGGCAACCCGGATATCGTTGCCCCGCGCGAGTACGGCTTTTCCAAAGAACCAGGTCTTTTCGCACACCGTTTGGCCGACCGGACAGGTGTAGCCCCGCAATTTTATGGAAAGCCATTCGGCAATATCTATGATCTTGCTTTTCAGCGACTTGGGCCTGTCAACAAATCCCGCGTTCTGATGGTGGGTGACAGTTTGCATACTGACATTCTGGGCGCGCGTCATGCCGGAGTGGCTTCGGCACTTGTCTCGGATTTTGGATTCTTCGCCGGGCATGATGTCGAGGAAGCGATCAAACAGGCAGCGATCGTGCCGGATTTTGTTGTGACCCGACCTTGAGATTTTGAAGTAATGCGAATTGTAGGTGGAGCGTCCGGGCAGTGTTGGGTTAATTCACCTTTGATTTGCAGGAAGCTCGCGTAATGATGATTATGTTACTTTTACGGAGACGCATCCAGTCGGCGAATTTTACCTAACCGAGGTAATACTCACAGTCACGGAAACTCGAAACTGGTTCTTCCGCATCCTAACAATCTAGAACTCAATGCTAAGGGTCACTTTCGAGAACTCAAACCATCTCAGGCTGGAAACACCGCTGTTTTCTTGACTGTTCCATAAACAAAGCTGGTGTCGATCGAAGCTATCCCGCCGATCGGGTGAATTCGGTTTCGAATAAAGTCTTCGTATGCTTCGAGGTCCGATACCAATACCCGCAACTGGTAATCCATTGCGCCGGTCAGCACGTGGCATTCTAGAACTTCATCGATCATCCGAACGCGTTTTTCGAATTTCTGCACATCTGTTTCATTGTGCCGCTCAAGCCGGATGCGGACAAAGACGGTTATAGCCATCCCGTATGCAGCAGCGTCCACATCGGCACTGTATCCCTTGATGACACCGCTGGCCTCAAGGTTTTTGACCCGCCGCAAACACGGTGAAGGAGACAGATTGACCTCATCAGCAAGATCCTGGTTCGTCATACGCCCATCCCGCTGTAACGCTCGAATGATTTGCCTGTCCTTGGCGTCCATCTTATCTCCATTTTTTAGCATAATATGCCAATGTAGGTCCTCAACGTGGCATTATTCGCAACCCATTGCTCAAAGTAAAGGCGCAAAGTGATAACGACTTAGATCAGGAGCCCACCGTGACCCACACAACCGGATTTGCCACTCGCGCCATTCATCATGCCTACAACCCATTTGAAAATGATGGTGCACTGACCCCGCCCCTCCACTTGACCTCAACCTTCTCCTTCGAAACCGCAGAGGCAGGCGGTGAAATGTTTGCTGGCGAGCGCGCAGGTCATATCTATAGCCGGATATCGAACCCTACTTGTGACCTTCTTGAAAAGCGTATTGCCGTGCTGGAAGGTGCCGAGGCTGGGCTCGCGCTCTCCAGTGGGATGGGCGCAATTACCGCCGTACTTTGGACCCTGTTGTCGCCAGGTGACGAAGTCATTGTCGACAAAACACTCTATGGCTGCACATTCGCTTTCATGCGCCACGGTCTGGCAAAATGGGGTGTCACTATTACCCATGTTGACATGACGGACACCGCGAACCTGAAAGCCGCTGTTTCCGAAAAAACCCGTGTCGTCTACTTCGAAACCCCAGCCAATCCAAACATGCGCTTGGTGGATATCGCCGCCAGTTCAGAGATCGCGCATTCTGTTGGTGCGCAGGTTGTAGTCGACAATACATATGCCAGCCCCTATCTGACCCGCCCGATCGAGCACGGCGCGGACATCGTCCTTCACTCCGCCACCAAATATCTGGGCGGGCATGGCGATGTGGTCGCGGGTCTTGTGGTCGGAACCGCCGAGCAGATTTCTGAGATCCGGCTTGTCGGCATGAAGGACATGACAGGCGCAGTGATGGCACCATTCAACGCAATGCTGATCCTGCGCGGGCTGAAGACACTGAACCTGCGACTGGATCGCCACTGTGCGTCCGCCAAGGTTGTTGCCGATTACCTTCAGGCACACCCTGCCGTCAGTGAGGTGTATTTCCCGGGGCTTGAGAGTTTTGCCCAGCACGATGTCGCACGACGCCAGATGTCGCAGCCGGGGGCCATGATCGCCTTTGAAATCAAGTCTGGCCTGTCCGGTGGCATCAAGTTCATGAACCGCCTGAACATGATCCAGCGCGCCGTGTCCTTGGGGGACGCAGAAACCCTAATCCAGCACCCGGCATCCATGACCCATTCGACGTATACTGCGGAAGAACGAGCAGAACATGGAATCAGCGATGGCCTGATCCGACTTTCCGTCGGGTTGGAAGACGTTGAAGATATCCTTGCAGATTTAGAGCAAGCTTTGCCCTACCCTGCCCGCAGTGCCGCCTGAGTCCCGGAGACCACCATGCCGTATGATCCCAACCAGTTGAAAATCGTTGAACAGCGTCTGCTGTGGCTGTCGCATTGGATGATCCACCATGCCAACCATATCCGGCCCAAGGTTGATGGGATAAAGGTCGGTGGTCATCAAGCGTCGTCTGCGTCGATGGTTTCGATCATGACTGCGCTCTACTTTTCGGCTTTACGGCCCGAAGATCGGGTTGCGGTAAAACCGCATGCGTCACCGATTTTCCACGCGATGCAGTACCTCATGGGCAACCAGACCCGCGAGAAGATGGAAAACTTTCGCGGGTTTGGTGGCGTGCAAAGCTATCCCAGCCGGACAAAGGATATCGATGATGTCGACTTCTCGACAGGTTCGGTAGGTTTGGGTGTCGCGATCACCTCGTTTGCTTCGATCATTCAGGACTACGTCAAGGCCAAAAACTGGGGGGCAGATGCCCCTATGGGGCGCATGGTGGCGCTTGTAGGCGACGCTGAACTGGATGAA
Source organism: Ruegeria sp. AD9 (assembly GCF_056542305.1). Lineage (NCBI taxonomy): Bacteria > Pseudomonadati > Pseudomonadota > Alphaproteobacteria > Rhodobacterales > Roseobacteraceae > Ruegeria > Ruegeria sp. AD9. The sequence continues at coordinate 98,539 of NZ_JBQFZP010000008.1, read as the reverse complement.
GGCAACATATACGAAGCATTGCAGGAAGGCTGGAAAAACGGCCTGCGCAACACGTGGTGGATTATCGACTACAACCGGCAGTCACTTGACGGCATCGTTCGTGAAGGGTTGTTCGAACGGATCGAGAAAATCTTTGATGCCTTCGGATGGGATGTTGTGCGCGTGAAGCACGGCGTGTTGCAGCGTGCGGCCTTCAAAGAACCTGGCGGCGATCGGCTGCGAGACTGGATTGATGCCTGCTCGAACCAGGAATACTCGGCCCTGACGTTCATGGGTGGCGAGGTTTGGCGAAAGCGCCTCATGGACGATCTTGGGGATCAGGGGGATGTGACGGCGCTGATCGAGCGGCGCACAGATGCCGAACTTGCTGCATTGATGGAAAACCTCGGCGGCAACTGTGTCGAGACCATGGCCCAAACCTTTGCTGCCATCGAACATGACCGCCCTACTTGCTTCTTGGCCTACACGATCAAGGGATGGGGTACGCCAATTGCGGGCCACAAGGACAACCACGGTGGGCTGATGAACAACAGCCAGTTCGTCGCGTGGCAAGAACACATGGGCGTGCCTGCCGGTGAGGAATGGGAGCCACTTGCGGCAGTGCAGGACCCGGAAGCGCTGAAAGACTTTCTGTCGAAAGTTTCCTTCTTTGCCAAAGGTCCGCGACGCTACTTCGATGACAAGCTGGATGTTCCATCTATTGACATCGACACAAGCCGCGAAATCTCGACCCAAATGGCTTTCGGCAAGATTTTGGATGACTTGTCGAAGGGCGACAGTCAATTGGCCGAGCGTATCCTGACGACATCCCCTGATGTCACAGGGACAACAAACCTTGGTCCCTGGGTAAACCGGCGCAAACTGTTTGCCAGATCCGAGCAAGCCGACGCTTTTATTGAACACCGTATCCCCTCGACGGCCAAATGGGAGTTTACTCCTGAAGGGCAACATATCGAGCTTGGTATTGCCGAGATGAACCTCATGTTGCTTCTCGGTGCTGCGGGCCTTTCGCATTCCCTGTTCGGCAAGCGGCTTGTCCCGATCGGTACTGTGTATGACCCCTTTGTCAGCCGCGGCCTCGATGCGCTCAATTATGCTTGTTATCAGGATGCGCGCTTTATGCTGGTCGGCACGCCTTCGGGCATTACGCTGGCCCCAGAAGGCGGCGCACATCAATCCATTGGCACACCGTTGATCGGGATGAGTCAGGACGGTCTGGCGGCCTTTGAGCCAGCCTTTGCCGATGAACTGGCCGTGATCATGGAATGGGCCTTTGATTATCTTCAGCGCGACGGCGAAGGGCAGCCGGACGAACGCACCTGGCTGCGTGACGAAACAGGCGGTTCGGTTTATCTGCGCTTGACGACAAACCCGATTGAACAGCCTGGCAAACGCGTGGACGATGAGTTCCGTCAAGGTGCCATTGATGGTGCATACTGGTTGCGGAGGCCGGGCCCGAATTGCGAGGTCGTAATCGCTTATCAAGGGGCCGTTGCACCCGAAGCGATCAAAGCCGCTGGCGTGATGGGCGAAGGACGCAAAGACATCGGAGTGCTGGCGGTGACTTCAGCAGATCGGCTAAATGCCGGGTGGACGGCAGCGCAACGGACGCGTTCGCGCGGCAATCAGACGGCTCGGTCCCACATCGAAACTTTGATGTCCGGTCTGCCGCGCCACTGCAAGCTGGTTACCGTGATTGACGGACACCCCGCGACATTGTCTTGGCTGGGTGCCGTACAGGGACATCAGACCATCCCATTAGGGGTCGAACATTTTGGCCAGACAGGGACAATCGGCGACCTCTATCGGCACCATAGCATTGACGCGGACTCCATCCTGGAGAAGGTGAACGGACTGACCCATGGCAAGGCTTTGCTTCGCACATGAGCGGCGGTAATGGGCGTCGCAGCTAGGGCCTAACCCTCAGGGTAATTGGGCCCTTTGTGCTGGCGCGCCCTTGGGTTCGAAACCCGGAACGAAAGGCACCTTGTTCGAGCCAAACTTTTGGGATCTGAGAAGAATTGCCGTTCGGGTGGAAAACCGCCTTGGCCTGGATGCACTGGATGACATTCTGACCACAGATGTCGACGGCGTATTTATCGGTCCGTCAGATTTAGCCGCGGATATGGGCCACATCGGCAATGCTGGCCACACCGACGTGGTCGAAGCGGTTTTGGACGCGTTGAAACGGATCGTGGCCGCGGGCAAGGCAGCGGGCATCCTGACGTTGGACCCTGTGATGCAGCGCAAGTGCGTGGATCTTGGGGTTACGTTCCTGGCCACGAATATCGACGTAACACTTTTTGCGAAGGCTATGCGCGGGGCGGCTGAAACTGCGTTGGAAATGTTGCCGGACCAGAGCGCGTCAGGAAATGCGCCAACAGATGTGGCCAGCAAGTATCTTCAGCAGTTATGCAAGCACTGGTCCTACAAGGGGCAAGTAGAATTTGATGTAACTGAAGGGAAAGTTTCATTTGAAAACGGGTGTGCGGTCGCGATGAAAGCGACGGACGAGGGGCTGGACATAGTTGCTTCAGTCGGCCCACGTGGCGATTTGAACTCCTGGAAAGTAGTCATAGAAGACCACTTGAAACGCTTTGCATTTCGCGAAGAGTTCAAGGTTGATTGGAGTGCATAACACTGGAATGCAGGGGCAACCGAGCGACCTCCTGACATTCGGACACCGCCGCAGGCTACGATTTGTAGTCTGCGGGTATTCGACAAGACCCTGCACCGGATTCTTACTCGGGTAAGACAAGCCGCAACTGAGGATTTTCCAAACCTAAAGCGGCATCATCCTCGACAAACGTCCTGACAGCGGAAACAGACAGGCTTGCAACGAGTGGTAGATGTCCGGCTTGCCGTCAAAAATAGATGTCACTACAGCCCCTGCCCCATCCACTGCTGGAAACCAGCCGCCATGTCGATGATCCACAAGTGTTTCACTCGCATAGGTCCAGAGCTTTCTGTACCACTCCTCGTCTTCTGGCCTTCTGTCTAGCGCGATCAGAGCGGCAACCGCCCCTATGGCTTCGGTGATGGGCCACCAGAACCGCGAAGCATTGGCAACGCGACCATCAAAATCAAGAGTATAGGCCAACCCGCCGCCAGGCAGCCACGCATCATTCAAAGCCTGCGCAATCAAGCGGCGCGCCCTGTACGGAGCATTGGGGTTCGTTCGGCCTGACAAATCCCAATGCTGAAGCTGAAGCCGACCCAATTCGAACGAATGCCCCGGCGTTGTTCCGTAAGGTCTGAACATCGGGTCACCCGCATAATCCCGGTTGATCTGCCAATCAGACGAATAGTGTTCGGGAAGCCGCCAGTTTTCACCGGGTGCAATTTTGCCAATGAAGAAGTCCAGAATGCGACCGGCGCGGGACAGGAAGATTTCGTCTCCTGTGGCTTCAAAGGCGGCCAGCATTGCCTCAACGCCGTGCATATTTGCATTCATTCCGCGATATGTGGAAAACGGCGTCCAATCCCTGTTCCATTCATCGCGAAACAGGCCTGCTTCTTCGTCCCAGAAGTGTTTTTCCAGAACACTTTGGACATCTGTCATTAGCTTGTCTGCATCCGGGTGACCCGCCAGTTTCGCACTTGCCGAGGCAAGAAGGACAAAGACGTGCCCATAGGCAAGCTTGCGGTCATCCTTGATCTGATCCCCATCCAACGCCCAGAGATATCCGCCGTGGTCGCGATCTCGGTGATGGCTATCGAGATATGTCATGCCGTGATCAATGATCCGTTCAGCACCTTGGAAACCGGACAGAAGTCCTAATGCATAAGAATGAACCAACCGGGTCGTCGTGTGCAGCTCCTGCGGCTTGCCGGGCAACGGGCGGCCATCGTGACCAAGTGTATAGAACCCGGACTCATCCCGGCAGCTCGCGCTGAAGAACGTAAGTTGCCGCATGGCCTGATTCATCAACCAATCGCGATGTCTTGACGTTTCAACCCAAAACCCGGCTTCGGACTGCGACCCCGGCAGCAATAACTGGTTATCGTTCATCTAAAGATCCCGCGGATGGAGTTTTATCGCATGCGGCGAAGCCCAATCTTCCAAATTATCCACCATCTCAGCAAGCCCGTCTCAACGCTGTACCATCCGAAGCAAACAGATGTGCATTCTGTGCTTGAATGCGCAAACCGAGGCGATCCCCGGATTTCACCGGGATATTGCCATGCTTGCGCACCATCATGGGGCCGATCCCTTCGGCATTGACGTAGATGTTCGTGTCCGACCCCAGATGTTCCACAACATCCGCCACGGCCGACAGATCACCGGTGCCGTTGTCCACAACATCGATATGTTCCGGCCTTACACCCAGTTCTTTCGCCTGAGCGGTAAGGGGTTGATCGAGTATCCTGATTTCAACCCCATTCCCGACATTCACACCTGTTTTGGTTCCCAATACAGGCACAACATTCATGGTGGGTGAGCCGATAAACTGGGCAACAAATTTGTTGGCCGGCCTTTCATAAAGCTCGAGCGGACTGCCGACTTGCTGGATATCCCCTGCGTTGAGAACAACGATCCGATCTGCCAGCGTCAACGCTTCGACCTGATCATGGGTCACATAGATCATGGTCGCACCTAGTTTTTGATGAAGCCGCGCGATCTCCAGCCGCATCTCGACACGCAGAGCCGCATCAAGGTTTGACAATGGCTCGTCAAACAGAAATGCGCGTGGGTCTCGGATGATGGCCCGCCCCATGGCAACCCGCTGACGTTGACCTCCTGAAAGGGCCTTGGGCAAGCGATCCGTCAATTTGGTCAACCCCAGCGTCTCTGCCGCCTGGGCGACCTTTGATGTGCGTTCAGCCACCGGAGCTTTGCGGATTTCCATTGAGAAGCCCATGTTCCGAGCGACATCCATATGCGGATAGAGAGCGTAGGACTGGAACACCATCGCGATGTCCCGATCCCTTGGCCTCACATCATTCATGCGCTCGCCATCGATCAGAAAGTCGCCGCTTGATATCGGTTCAAGACCAGCAACCATACGCAGCAAAGTGGACTTGCCGCAGCCTGATGGGCCGACCAGAACGATGAACTCACCATCCTGAATCTCAAGGTTGATGTTGCGCAGAACCTCGACGGATCCATAGCGTTTTGCAACGTCACGAAGTTCGATACGTGCCATGATTTGGCCTCCTATCCTTTGACCGCGCCGGACGTGAGGCCCTGCACGAGATAGCGTTGAATGAAGATGAAGAAGAGGCAACTTGGGATCAGTGCCAGCACGCCGGCTGCCATCATTTGCCCCCAATCGACCGAGAATTTGGAAACAAATGTCAACAAGCCAACCGGGAATGTCATCGCGTCGTTCTTTGAAATCAGCATCAACGCAAACAACAGCTCGGACCATGCGGCAGTAAAGACAAATCCAAGCGTCGCCCCGAGACCGGGCAATGTCAGCGGGAACACCACTTTGCGCAGCGCCTGAAACCGTGTACAGCCATCCATCATCGCCGCGTCTTCAAGATCTTTGGGAATGCCGTCAAAGAATGACTGCATCAGGAATGTTGCAAAGGGGATGTTGAACGCGGTGTAGACAACAATCAGGCTTGTCAGCGAATTCAGCAGCCCCAGGTCCGCGATGATCTTGTAGATGGGTGCGATGATCATCAGCAGCGGGAACATCTGGGTGACCAGCATCAAGGCAATGATGATCCGTTTGCCCGCGAAAACAAAGCGGGAAAAGGCATAACCCGCCCCAGCCGCGAACAATGTCGTAAAGAACGCCGCCCCCAGCGACACCACAAGAGAGTTCCGGAAATAGGCCACAAAATCGGTCTGAAAAATGACTGTTTTGAAGTTTGAAAAGGTCACTTCGCTTGGAAACAGCCGGGTGCCCTCTGAAAAGATCAGTGCGTCCGGGGTCAACCCGATCTTGAGCAACCAGTAAAGCGGGAACAACGCAAAGATCAGATAGAACGCAAGTGCCGCGTATTTGCCCACAACCAGCAGGGGGTTGGGTTTCCTGACAGCTGACATGGCCTACTCCTCAAATCTTGACCAGCTTCTTGCGAAGCCAGAGCAGGATAACGGCGTAAATCAGAAGGATCACCAGCAGCGCCACAGCAATGGTTGACGCGTAGCCGAAGTCCAATTTTCGAAAAGCTGTGGTGAAGATGTAAGTCGACAGGATTTGGGTCGAATTGGCAGGCCCGCCGCCGGTCATCACGTAAATCAGGTCGGCGAAATTGGCGATCCAGATCGTCCGCAGCATCACGGTGATCGCGATCATCGGAGCAAGGAACGGCAAGGTGATCTTGGTGAAGGTCTGCCATGGGGTCGCGCCATCTACTTCTGCGGCCTCATAAAGCTCACCGGGTATCGATTGCAAAGCCGCCAACAGCGTGATCGCAAAGAACGGTACGCCAAACCAGATATTTGCAGTGATCGGCCCCCACATGGCAAGCTTGGGGTCGCCAAGGATATTGTAGGGCTCTGACAGAATGCCAAGCGCGGCCAGCCAATGCGGTAGCGGGCCGATGACAGGGTTAAATAGCCACGCCCATGTCAGCGCGGACAGAAAGGTCGGGACAGCCCAGGGTAGGAAAACAAGCGCCTGAAATAGTTTCTTTCCATAGAACTGTGTATTCAAAAGCATGGCAAGGCCAAGGCCAAGCAGAAACTGGAACGTTATTGACCAAAAGGTCCAGAACAGCGTGTTTTCCATCGCTATCCAGAACTTGCGGTCTCCCCACAGATCAACGTAGTTTTCAAACCCGATCCAGCCAGAAGCAAAAGGCTTCAACAGCTCAATGGATTGGAACGAATATGAGATTCCGATGATTAGCGGAACCATGATCACCGCACCGATCAGAAGAATAGCGGGTGACAAATAGAAAAACGGCTCGACCATGTATTGCAAGTAGAGCGAGCGTCGTGCCCGGGTGTCCCCGGGCCTGACAGTTTTCTGAGTGCGCGAAATCACTGTTTTGCCTTCCACTTGGCGTGCTCGTCGGTGAGGAACTCAGCCCACTCATCCGCGACGTCCTGCGCGCTGCGCTGCCCCAACAGGGCTTCCTGACTGGTTTCCAGCAGAAGCGTGCTGCCAAAATAGCCCCACTGTTCCAGGTTGGTTGGCATTGTTGTTGGCACATATTGCTCGCCGTTCAGTTCTTCGAACCAGCCTTTGAATTGCTCGGTCTGGAAATGAGGATCCTGATCGGCACCTTTGTGGATCGGAATGACACCAACACGCTTTGCCCACGCGGCATTGGCTTCGGGCGTCGACAAGGCCGCAACCAGATCAAAGGCTTCGTCCTCGTGTTCTGTCGCGCTGAAAATCGACCAACCTGCGAACCCAATGGTCGGGAAAGCTTTGCCCGAAGGTCCGACAGGCATCGGAATGACCGCAAAATCTTCGGCAGGCATCCGCTCGGCAATAGCGATCAGTGCGTCCGGGTCCTGATCGAGGAATGCACATGTACCGGAATAGAAACCGGCCACGATCTCGTTAAAGCCCCAACTGACGGCGTCCTTGGGCGCATATCCGTTCTGATACATGTCGATCATGAACTGGATACCTTCGACCGAGCCGGGCTCGTTGATGCGGCTGACACCGTCTTCTGTGAAGAACTCGTTGGTGCCGTTCATGGCTGCGGCGAACATGATCCAGCCATTTGTTCCACCGGGACCACCGCGCAGACAGTACCCATACTTGCCCTCAAGCTCGGACACTGCGGCCGAGGCTGCCTTGAACTCCTCCATCGTTGTCGGGGGAGTGTCGATACCCGCTTCGGCCAGCAGTTTCTTGTTGTAGAACATCGCCCGCAGATAGAATCCGTACGGGATCATATAGAGATCACCCGCCTGGCTGCCCATAGCGACTGTCTTGTCAGTCAGCGAAGCCCCGTGTTCCCATCCGGCGACATGATCCTTGAGACTGACCAGCTGATCGGACCCAGCATAAAGAGCCTGCCAGGTATCGGGCATTTCAACCACATCAGGGATGTCGCCACCTGCCACCATTGTTGCCAGCTTTTCGAACGCGTTACCCCAAGGTAGCGATACAATCTCGACAGTGACGTCGGGATTATTGGCTTCAAATTCATCCACCAGTCCCTGAAGCACGTCTGTACGCTCAGGGCTTGTAATAACCTCGACCAGTTTCAGTGTGGTCTCGGCGTAAGATGCCGATCCCATGAGCACGGCCGCAGCCGTCATTCCAGTTAGTAGTTTCTTCATGTTTTCCTCCTGTTGATTTTATTGAGCGAACGGTTCTAAGCCGTGCTTTCGGCGAGCGCCGAAGAAAAATCGGCCCATAGATCTTCTGCCGACTCGAGCCCCAGACTCAGGCGCACTAGATTGGGTGAGACCCCAAATTTCTGCATTGAGTTTTGTTCACCAGCCTGAGCAAGCCCGACGCGCGCAGGCAGGATCAGACTTTCGAAGCCACCCCAGCTCACACCGAGGCGGAAAAGGTTCAAGGCATCAGAAAGTTTGGCGATGTCGACACTGTCATCAAACTCAACCGACATAAGTCCGGACCGCCCCGTCAGCCCGGGCACGTCGTTGGCGCCTGGTGAGTTGACCTGCCTGACCTGCGGAACAGTGGCTAGGCGATCAACAAACATGTTGGCCGTCGCTTGATGCTGCATCATGCGTGCGTTCAGCGTGCGCAGGCCGCGCGTCAGCAGGAAGGCCTCAAAAGGTGCCAGTTTGGCCCCAAGCAAAGGAAGTGTCAGATCACGGATGCGGGCGATATGGTCCCGGGAGGCAACCACCACGCCCGCAACCGTGTCCGAGTGCCCCGAAATGTACTTCGAGGCCGAGTGGATGACGATGTCGATGCCCAGTGCGAGGGGGCGTTGGAACACCGGGCTTGCCCATGAATTATCGATTATCGTCAACACATTGTGGCGTCTGGCATGCTCTGCGACACGACGTAGATCCATCGCCTCAAAAACAATCGATCCGGGGCTCTCCAGATAGGCCACCGTTACATCGGCAAGCAGATCGGGGTCGTTCTCGAAACGCTCCGGCGCATGGTAGTCGATATGCACCCCGAACGGGCGCAGGATGCGCTCCATAAACCGGAATGAATCCGGATAGACGTGTTCGACGCAGGCAATCCGGTCACCGGGTTTGACAAATGCCAGCAGCGTTGAGGAAATGGCCGCCATCCCGGAAGCAAATGCAACGGCAGCCTGACCTTGTTCGGCTTCAGCCATGAGCGTTTCAAACGCGGCGACGGTCGGGTTTTCCACGCGCGTGTAGATGGCTGTTTCTGATCTTCCGGCCATCCGGTCTTCAAAACTCTGATAATTGTCAAAGGTGAATAGTGAGGTTTGAACAATAGGAGGCGTGACCGAACCTGCCTCTTCCGGGAAGATAGTTGCAAGACGCGTTGCAAGGTCTCTGTAATCAGACATTCTGACTTTCCATGATTTCTAGGACTTCTGCTTCGACCATGTCCATGATCTCGCCGATAATACGCGCGGCTTCATCTGCACGGCCTGCGACAACTGCTTCAGCCAGCTGCGCATGTATTGGAATTGAGGCTTGACCCAAGTGTGGTTGGCCGAATGGGGTGTCATATACTTCGTGAAATGCTTTCTGAATTTGCCGTATCAACTGCCCGAAAAGTGGGTTTCCGCACGCTTCATGCAGTGCCGCGTGAAACCGGTAGTCGGCCGGTCGCCAATCCTCACCCGCAGAATGAACAGCTATGAGCTCGGCAACGCGGGCCGAAATCAAAAGCCGCTGCGCGTCTGAGCAATTCAATGCAGCCAACCTTGCAGCCTCGATTTCCAGTGGCCGGCGCACGGCGTGTGTCCGCAAAAGGCTTTCGGCTTCGAGCTTCAGCGTGAGTGGGAGATGGATCGTGTTGGCAGATACCTCGGCTGCCAAACGCGTCCCTGCTTTCTTGTTCCGCACAACGATGCCCATGTTCTGCCAACTTGTCAGGGCCTCGCGAACCTTCGCCCGTCCGATTCCAAGCTGATTTGCAATTTCGATCTCTGGCGGCAGGCGATCGCCTACTTTCAAACCTTCCGCTTCGATCATTCCAGAGAGAGCTTCCAGAACGTCCCGGCCACTGCTGCCAGCCGGTAGCACCTTCAAGGTGTTGCCGACACTCTCAGCTTTTTCCTTTAGGGGCGTTCTTTTGACCACGTGCGACTTCTCCGATTCGTGTTTCATTCACTTCTACATTTAATGTAGGACAAAATAAACAATAATGTCCGACAATATAACAACACTTGCCATCCCTACAGATAAAGTCGAAAAAATTTGGTCTCGGTCATTTCGCGGCCGGATCGATACAGCCTTCCTCGCCTGCGGCTTGTTGGCGGGTTGTGGTCTTTGCGTGACCGTCTTTCTTGCTGTATTCCGCCCGAATTGCCGTTATCCTGAAGCGCCCGCCTAACGGTGCCCATAATCGCCGTTAGGTTTTTTTGTCAGCTACGGCTGAATAGTGCTTCTTTACGCCAAGGACCCGCGGTTTCTTGCCCAAAAAAAGATGTGCAAACTTGGCAAGGCTGATCTAACTTTTTAAGTGCGGGGTCGCATCTCCGAATAATATGGATTTAAAACATTGAAACCTGAACACCGCGTATCCGCGGCCCCCCGACATGAACTGCGCAATGTGCGCAATCAGGGGATCGCGTTCCTTGCTTTGGCGTTCTTGTTCAGCATTTTTGTGAACCTGCTTATGCTGACAGGCCCATTGTTTATGTTGCAGGTGTATGACCGGGTATTGGGCTCGCGTGCGGTGGAAACACTGACAGCGTTGTTTTTGTTGGTGGCGTTGCTTTATGCGCTGATGGCGATGCTGGATTTTGCCCGCGGACGCATCGTTGCCCGGTTCGGCGCACGGTTCCAGTCACAGTTGGATGAGCGCGTCTTCGAAGCAACGCTGCGGCGTTCACTTATGCCGCAAATACGATCTGCCCCGGCGACGGCCTTGCGTGATCTGGAATCCATTCGAAACCTATGTTCGTCCCCCGTTCTGCTGGCGGTGATGGATATACCATGGACGCCTGTTTTTCTGGGCGCGATTTTCCTGTTTCATCCCCTGCTGGGTTGGCTGGCCGTGACAAGCGGTGTTCTACTTGTCGTGATTGCACTGCTCAATCAGGCGCTGACCAGCAGGAAAGTCGCCGAGGCACAATCTGCAGCGGCGCGGGCAAACGCCTTTGCGGAACATGCGAGACAAGCGGCAGAGGTTGTGCGCTCTCAAGGTATGCAGGCGGACGTGACAAAGCGGTGGTTGGACCAGCGTTCGAATGCCTTACGCCAAACCATTTCTGCCAGCGATTGGACAGGCAGTTTTACATCTCTGACCAAGTCGCTACGACTGTTTCTTCAATCTGCAATGCTTGCCTTGGGCGCGTGGCTGGTTCTGCAAAATGAAATGACACCGGGCGCGATGATTGCGGGCTCAATCCTTTTGGGTCGGGCCCTCGCCCCGGTCGAACAAGCGGTTGGCCAATGGGGCATGATCGAACGTGCGCGAACAGCCTGGACTTCCCTCAGCCGGTTTTTGGATCAGACCCCACCCGAAGAGCAGCGGATCCGCTTGCCCATCCCGAAGGCGCAGCTGGAAGCAAAATCGCTGACTGTCATTCCCCCTGGGGCAACAACGCCAACGTTGCGGAACGTCAATCTGAAACTGCAACCGGGCAAGGCGCTGGGTGTCATCGGCAAAAGCGGGTCGGGAAAGACGACACTGGCCAAGGCGTTGCTGGGGCTTTGGAATCCGGCAGCCGGGGAAATTCGGCTGGGTGGTGCCACTCTGGATCAATATGACTCCAACGATTTGGGCAGCCATATCGGATATTTGCCGCAGCAGGTTACCCTATTTAACGGAACGGTGGCCGAGAACATCGCCCGGATGTCGGAGAACCCGGATTCCGAAGCGGTGGTGGCCGCGGCCAAAAAAGCCAATGCACACGACCTGATCCTGTCTTTGGAGAAAGGTTATGGCACCTTCCTTGAAGGCAATGACAGTCAGTTGTCAGGTGGACAGAAACAGCGCATCGCTCTGGCCCGCGCCCTCTATGGCGACCCTGTTCTGCTTATTCTGGACGAACCAAACTCGGCACTGGACGCGGATGGCACCGAAGCCTTGAACGCGGCCGTGAGGGGGCTCAAGGCGGCCGGCAAAGCCGCGATCATCATGACACACCGCCCGCAGGCCATTTCGGAATGTGACGATCTGGCCGTTGTCGAAAAAGGACAAGTGGTCAAGTTCGGTAGTCGTGACGAGGTTCTCAGCGCAATGGTGCAGAATGCGGGCGCGATTAAGCGCAAGCTTAGCCCCGTAGGTGAATAATGGCAAAAAACACGACCAAGAAGCAGGCGCAGGCCTGGAGTATGAGAATCCCCGCCCTGGTAGGATTCGCCGCGCTTGCCATTTTGGTCGGCGGACTGGGCCTTTGGGCAGTGAAGACACGCCTAGCTGGTGCGATCGTATCCTCAGGCGTGATCGAGGTACAAAGCAACCGTCAGGTGGTCGAACACCCTGATGGCGGCGTTGTTGGCGAAATCTTTGTACGCGATGGTGATGTGGTCGCCTCGGGCGAGATGTTGCTGAGACTGGATGATACTTTCCTATTGTCCGAACAGACGATTGTGGAAGCGCAGCTTTTCGAACTTCTGGTCCGGCGTGCCCGGCTTCAGGCCGAACGCGACGGGCTTTCGTCGCAAGAGCTGTCGGCGCAGTTGCACGAGGTACAGGAGGAATACAGCATTGATCCCGACCTGATTGTAGGGCAACAAAACTTGTTCGACGCGCGGGTGGAAACAATGTCCAAGCAGCACGAACAACTGAAAAAGCAGTTGGTTCAGATCGAAAGTGAGATCGAAGGCACACAAGCCCAACTCGTTTCCCTGCGCCGTCAGGTTGAGTTGATCGAGGATGAGCTGGAAGACCAGCAAAGCCTGTTGAAACGTGGATTGACCCAAACCAGTCGCGTGCTGGCCCTGCAACGGGAAGAAGCCAGCCTGACAGGTGAAATAGGTCGACTGGAAGCCGCTGTCGCCCGCCTCAAAGGGCAGATCGCATCAACCGAGATCCAGATCGTTGAACTGACTGCAACCCGCCGGGAGGAGGCGATTACCACTTTGCGAGACGTACAGGCCCAAATTGCTGAACTATCGGAACGCCGACTATCCCTGTCCGAGCGGATGGCACGTTTGGACATCCGCGCACCTGTCAACGGAACCGTTTACGGCAGTCAGGTCTTTGCCCTGCAGTCGGTGATTCAGCCGGGCGAACCCATGATGTATGTGGTCCCACAGGATACGCCATTGCTGGTCGCCGCGCGTGTGGACGCAATCCATGTGGATCAGCTGCACGTGGGCCAACCTGTCGCCCTGCGATTTCCGGCCTTCAATCAGCGCGAAACACCTGAATTGGACGGGCAGGTCAAAAACGTGTCTGCCGACACTTTCACGGATGAACAGTCCGGCTTCACTTTCTACCGCGCCGAGGTAATTATGAATGATGGTGAAATGGACCGTCTCAACGGTCAGGAGCTTTTGCCGGGTATGCCTGTTGAGACACTGATCAAAACCGATGAGCGCACTCCGTTGTCCTATCTTGTCAAGCCGATGGCCGATTACTTCAATCGTGCATTTAGGGAATAACGGCAGGGTTATCTCTGGATTACCGCGCTTTCCCATTCGGCCAGAAACCGGCGGCGTTTTAATCTGTCCAAAAACGTCATCAACGCTGGATCCAGCCCGATCGTTTCACGTTCTTCGTCCGTGTCATAAGGCGCCAAAGGCGGGAGGGTATGGCTGCCACCTGCCCGGCTGGATTGACTGGATACAAGGTGACGGACAAATGACGCGGCAAATTCAGGTACGGGTGTACCTTCAAGTACCATCGCCGTGCGCATCATGGTCGTCTGAAAATCCGACGGCAGTATAACCTCAAGCGTATCCTTGTGCCCGGCGCGCGCATCCGCGTAGCTGCCAAGTACATTGTAGGCGACGGCGATCTCGCCTTTGACAAGGTCGTCAATCATGTCGCCCGAACAGCAGTACAGACGCACATCCAAACCGCCCATGACTTCCATCAGACGCCAGAACGTTTCTGACGCACGGGCATCCTGCGTCGCAAACAGATACCCTAGACCGGACTGACGGATGTCATAAGTTCCCACCCGGCCTCGAAAACTGTCCGGTCGCATTCGAAGTGCTTCGATCAGTTGCTGTCGGGTCTCCGGGATAGGCGTGCCGGAAAAGGCGGCACGGTTGATCACGATGGTCGCGGGCTCAAACGTGAAGGCGAAAAGACTGCGATGCCACTGCGCCCAGGACGGCAGAGATATGTCATCGATCACGCGTCCATATCCGTCATTGGCCAGTTTCAGTTGCAGGTCCATAGCGCTGGAAATGACAATATCGAAATCTTCCGGTGCGGCACGCACGATTCGATCGATGTCGGCAGTACCCGTCACCATGTACTCGACAGAAATGTCAGAGTTTTCCTTGATAAAACCGGAAATCATAGGCTCAAACAAAAACGTATCCGTGCTTGAGATGACCCGAATATGCGCCTCGTCTGCTTCGGCGTTGAATACTTGCCGATCCTCCCAGATTTGCGCCAGTGTAACGGCAGGAATCCAAAGGAAGACTAAAGCGATAATGTAACGCATGCACCGCCTCCCCGCCTGTTGGACAAGTCAAGCGTTCCACCATGCGCTGTTGCAACGTCCCGCGCGATGGTCAGGCCCAGACCGGACCCGATGGTGCCACTTGCGTTCTTACCCCGTTCGAAACGGCGCGTGAGAGTGTCAATTTCGTTTATGGGGAACCCCGTGCCACGATCTTTTACCCGGATTTGAACCCGTGGTTCCGAAGTGACTTCGATGCGAACAGAACTGTCGGCCGGAGCATATTTCAGTGCATTGTCAATCATGTTGCGTACGGCGTTTTGAATGAGGATGGGGTCACCTGAATACATGACCTGTGGGTCGCCACAAAGCGACAGTGACAGGTCCTTCATCTCGGCAATTGGTGTTAGGCGCTGCACAAGGTCACGGACCAAGGCGTTCAGGTCTATGTCTTCCCGCTCAAGATGATCAGCCCGGAACGTGATCATTGCGTGATCCAACAGCTGACCAGCTGCACGTGAGCTTTCGTCAATGGCGCGCACCATCGAACGCAGCGCCTCGCGGTTTTCTTCTTTTTCAACCCTTTGCAAAGTGGCATCAGCATATGACCTGACAGTGGCAAGCGGGGTGCGAACGCGGTGAGCCGCTTCGGCGATAAAATCTTCTGACTGGCTCAGTGACTGATCAAGCCGACCCATCAATGAGTTCAGTGAAGCAACCAATGGGGCCATTTCGCGGGGTACCGGCTTTTTGAACGGGCTCAAGTCCTGTGGGCCACGGCGGGTGACAGAGGTTGTCAATCTGTTCAGCTGCCCGATGGTCGAGGACGTCGCCCAAAAGGAAAGAGCGGCGGCAAGGGCAAAGAACCCTACTCCCAGAATCGCCGCATTGCGCGAAATCTGGTCCAGAGTCTCCGCCAACGCATCTTGCGTTTGCCCCAGCGCGACCACGAGCTCGGTTTGCTTATCCAATCCCACCAAAGTCCGGCTGGCGCTGACCTGACGAATGGTTTCACCGCGAATCTGGCTGAACCTGAAAAGCGACTTGCCGTCATGCGGTCCTATGGTCGGTGGAAAATCCTCGTATCCGGACAGAAACGACCCGTCCTGAAAGATAGAATAGAAGATTCTGTCGTCCGCAGGGGTGCTTAGCATCGCGAAGGCCGCATACGGGATATCGACCTCCAACACCCCTTCCCGCAAAGCGGCCGCATCGAGGATAGAGGCCACTGATGCGCCAAGTATGTTGTCTTGCCCCTGTAGCGCGACCTGCGCAGCATAGTTTCGTACTGCGACAAACAGCAGGAACGCAAGTATGGCCGCGCCACCGATCAGTGTCAGAACCAGCCTGTTCCGCAGTGATCCTGACACATTGGGATCAGGAGGCATGATCCAACCTGTATCCCAGCCCACGCAACGTAGTGATCTTCAGGTCCGAGGGTTCCAGATGCTTGCGCAAGCGGCCCACATAAACTTCGATCGCGTTATCAGAGACATCATCATCATAAGAAAACAGCCGGTCGGTTAGTTTTTGTTTCGAAAAAACCTGACCAGGTGCGCTAATGAACAATTCCAGCAGGCGCAGTTCACGGTTACGCAGCGACACGGTCTCGTCACCCACCGTCAGATGGCCTGCCAGAGGGTCGAATACGATGCCGCCGACTTCTATCGTTGTCTTCGTATTCCCAGACTTGCGGCGCAGAACAGCGCGGCAGCGCGCTTCAAGTTCGGCATGATCAAACGGTTTGGTGACATAGTCGTCAGCACCCAGATCAAGCGAGCCGATTCGATCCGAAACCTGACTGCGGGCCGTCAAAACGATTACTGGCGTGTCCAAATGGCTCGCGCGATGCCGCTTGAGGAAATCGCGACCGTCCCCATCCGGCAGCATGATATCCAGCAGGATCAGATCGTATTCCTGAGTTTCAACAAAGGCAGTTGCATCGCCTAATGTGGACGCGTTATCAACCACATGCCCGTCCAACCTCATGCGGGAACTGATCGCGTTTGCGAGGTCTAGATTGTCTTCGACAAGCAGAAATTTCATCGGGCTTTAATACTATTCTCGCGCGTGACAGGTTGATGTCAGGTTGGTGTGTTTTTGTTCTTCCCAATCTGAGCCGCCATGCGGCCCGTTGTCAAATGGGAGGACATCATGACAACTTTCGCACTGGGCCGTCGCGCCCTGATCGCAGCTGTAGCTGCAGTAGGACTTGCAGGACCCGTTCTGGCTGAAGACCAGCTGGTGGACAGCATCCACTTTCTGATCCCCGGCGGCGCCGGTGGTGGCTGGGACGGTACCGCTCGCGGCACCGGCGAAGCGCTTACGAACGCCGGTCTTGTGGGCACCGCGTCTTATGAAAACATGTCAGGCGGTGGTGGCGGCAAAGCCATCGGGTATCTGATTGAAAACGCCGACAGCAACCACGGGACGTTGATGGTAAACTCCACGCCAATCGTGATCCGTTCGTTGACTGGCGTGTTCCCTCACAACTTCCGCGACCTGACGTTGGTGTCGGGCACGATTGGAGATTACGCAGCAATTGTTGTCGGCAAAGACAGCCCTATCAACTCTATGAGTGATCTACTTGCTGCATTCGACGCCGACCCGGGCAACACGGCCATTGGCGGTGGCTCAGTTCCTGGTGGCATGGACCACCTGGTCGCAGCAATGGTGATGGAAGCCGCTGGGAAGGATGCTCTTGGCGTGAAATACATCCCATATGATGCAGGTGGCAAAGCCATGGCTGCCCTTCTGTCCGGTGAGATCGCAGCCCTGTCTACGGGTTTTTCGGAGGCCGTCGATCTGGCCAACGCAGGTGAAGTTAAGATCATCGGCGTCACATCGGCAGATCGCGTAGATGCCGCCCCAGACGCGATGACCATGAAAGAACAGGGCATCGACACCACCTTTGTGAACTGGCGTGGCTTCTTTGCGGCCCCGGGTCTGCCCGAGGACAAGCTTGCAGCCTACCAGGCCGCGATTGCCAAGATGTACGACACCCCGGAATGGGAAGAGGTTCGTGCACGCAACGGTTGGGTGAACATCCACAACTCGGGCGATGATTTCCGGTCATTTCTTGAGCAGCAGGAACAACAGATCGGTGATCTGATGAAGAAGCTGGGCTTCCTCTGAATACAACTTGGGCAGAGCGGTAACCCGCTCTGCCATCTCTGACGACCAAAAAAGGAGGGGGTCCCATGGCGCTGGATCGCTGGATCGCGCTCATTCTTCTGGGTGTTTGTTTAACATATGGCTACGCCGCTTGGTTCACGATGGACAGTAGTCTTCCCCCTTTCATGCAGAGAAACCCCATATGGCCAAGCACTTTCCCCAAAGTGCTGTCAATTCTGGGGATCATCACGGCCACGATCATTCTGCTGGGCTTTGAAAAGGCTGAACCCAGCGAACCTGAAATCGACTATCGGCGGTTGGGCGATTACCATCTTGGTCAGGCGATCATGTTACTGGTTCTGATGGTCGTCTACGCGATGTGCCTGCGCCCCGTAGGGTTCCTGATCTCAACTTCGGCCTTCCTGATCTTTGGGTCTTTTATCTTGGGTGAACGAAAATGGCATATCATGCTGCCCGTCGCCCTGATCGCCACAGGTACGGTCTGGTATCTGGTTCAGGAAGTCCTTGGCATTTACATGCGCCCTTTGCCCGGCATTTTCGGAGGCTGACATGCTTGAAGGACTTCTGATAGGCCTGCAAACGGCATTCTCACTGCAAAACCTGCTGATGGTCGTCGCGGGCTGTCTGATTGGCACATTCATCGGAATGCTGCCGGGTCTGGGCCCGATGTCGATCATCGCCATCATGATCCCGGTGGCAATTTCCATGGGTGACCCGTCCGCCGCGCTGATCCTGCTGGCCGGCGTATATTATGGCGCCATTTTTGGCGGTTCGACCTCTTCAATTCTGCTGAATGCGCCGGGGGTCGCGGGTACCGTCGCGTCCAGCTTTGACGGCTACCCGATGGCCCGTCAGGGCAAAGCGGGCAAAGCCTTGACCATTGCCGCAATCGCGAGCTTTGCAGGTGGCACGTTCGGTGCGTTGCTGTTGATGGTCTTCGCTCCTGCCCTGTCCTCCGTTGCGTTGCTTTTCCACTCGGCCGAGTATTTCGCGCTGATGGTTGTCGGCTTGTCCGCCATTGCCGCTTTCGCGGGAACAGGTCAGGTTGCCAAGGCTATCATAATGACAATCCTTGGATTGATTATGGCAACCGTCGGCGAAGGCGCGCTGTTCAACATGCCTCGCTTCACCATGGGCATCATGGATTTGCAGTCGGGTTTTGGCTTTATCACACTTGCAATGGCCATGTTCGCGTTACCCGAAGCTCTGTTTCTTGTTCTCAAACCCAAGGACCTTAAGGGCGAAGAAGGCGAAATCAAGGACCTGCGCATAAGCAGGGAGGAAGCCAAAGCCATTGCCCCGGTGATTGGCCGCCAGTCTATCCAAGGGTTTTTCATCGGGGTTCTGCCGGGTGCCGGTGCAACGATTGCCAGTTTTCTGGGCTATGCGGTCGAGCGTAACATCGCCCCAAAGGCCGAGCAGGACGAATTCGGCAAAGGGTCAATCAAAGGGCTGGCCGCGCCTGAAACAGCAAACAACGCCGCCTGTACCGGCTCGTTCGTGCCGCTGCTGACCCTGGGCATTCCCGGATCGGGTACGACGGCGATCTTGCTTGGCGCATTGATTGCCCTGAACGTGACGCCGGGCCCACGCCTTATGCTGGACGAGCCGCAGATCTTTTGGGCGGTCATCATGTCCATGTTCATTGGCAATCTGGTGCTTCTGATCCTGAATCTGCCGCTGATCCCCTACATTGCCAAAGTTCTCTCGGTGCCGCGCAACTATCTGATCCCCTTTATTTTGTTCTTTACTCTGATGGGGGCCTATATCGGGCAGAACAATGCAACCGAACTGCTGATACTGGTAGGTTTTGGGGTATGCGCAACGGCGTTGAAATTCGCTGATTACCCATTGGCACCACTGTTGATCGGTTTCATCCTCGGCGGCATGATGGAAGACAACTTCTCACGGTCCATGCAGTTGTACGATGGCATCGCCTTTATATGGGAGCGCCCGATGACGCTGGGTCTGCTGGTTATTGCGGCGCTTCTGGTGCTCCTGCCCAGCTACCGCGCGCGCCGTGCACAGGCCCGGGCGGAAGGTGTTGCCGAAGGTGACTGACCCGCTGGCGGGAATACGGGTTCTCGATCTGACCAATGTCCTCGCGGGTCCGTATTGCTGCTACCAACTGGCATTGATGGGTGCCGACGTGATCAAGGTCGAGCGCCCCGATGGTGGCGACCTTGCTCGCGTTCTGGGTGCCGATCCCGCTAGAAACAAGGCGGGGATGGGGATCAGTTTTCTGGCGCAGAATGCCGGGAAAAAATCTGTCACGCTGGACATGAAATCGGAAAAGGGCAAGGCGCTGCTGAAAAGCCTTGTCCAGTCAGCCGATGTTCTGGTGGAAAACTTCCGGCCCGGAGTAATGGATCGTCTTGGTCTTGGGTATGAAGTTCTGCGCAACGTCAATCCCAACCTGATCTATTGCGCCATCAGCGGGTTCGGGCAGGATGGCCCCCGGCGCGGCGATCCGGCTTATGACCAGATTGTGCAGGGTATCAGCGGCGTGATGTCAATCACCGGCGCCCCCGACACGGCACCGTATCGCGTCGGCTATCCGTTGGCAGACACGGTCGGGGGGATGACGGCCGCCTTTGCAGTCGCGGCGGCATTGAACGCCAACCCGCGCGGCACCTACCTGGATGTTGCGATGTCCGAAGCCGTTATTTCGACAATGGGTTGGGTCGTTTCAAATTTTCTGGTCGGTGGCGTAACGCCCGGAGCGCATGGGAATGAGAACACGAGCTCGGCCCCCTCAGGTACATTTGCCACGCTGGACAGCCCGATCAACATCGCGGCCAATCGGGACGAGCAATGGCAGGCACTTGCCCGCTGTCTGGGGCGGGATGAACTGCTGGACAACCCCGACTACGCAACGCGTGAAGACCGCAAAAGTAACCGCCACGCCTTACGTACAGAACTGGAACGAACCCTGAAAACGAAGGCTGCGGCCGAATGGGTGAGTGAATTAAACGCTTTGGGTGTTCCAGCTGGGCAAGTTCTGACCGTACCAGAGGCCCTTGCAGACCCGCAACTTTACGATCGCGGTCTGATTGGCTCTTTACAGGTTCACGGCGAACAGATGCAGCTTGCAGGTAGTCCCGTCGTAATGGATGGCACCCGGCGAATGCCGCAAATCGCGCCACCAAAACTTGGGGCCGACAACAAGGCAGTGTGGTCTGAAATCGGATTGACCGACGCGGAAATCGACGCGCTGCGCAGAGAGGGGATCATATGAACGATGTGTCAGATTGGTGGGCAACATCCATCATCGATATGGAACCTGGCCGGATCGACCTGCGCGGAGAGCCGATTCAAAACCTGATCGGACGCCTTGGTTTCGCGGAGATGATCTGGTTCATGGTACGCGGCGACCACCCATCAGAAGCGCAGTCCCAATTGTTCGAAGCCGCGCTGGTCGCGGCAGTCGACCACGGTCCGCAGGCCCCATCGATTGCGACCGCGCGCATGTCGGTGACCTGTGGCCTGCCTCTCAACAACGCGATGGCGAGCGCCGTGAACATGTTGGGCGACATTCATGGAGGGGCTGGCGAGCAGGCCGTGGAGCTCTACCACTTTGTGGGCCTTTACCCTGGCACTTTGGAGCAGGCAATCAATGCGAGGATCGAAAGCCACGGAAAGATACTTCCGGGTTTTGGTCACAGGTTTCACACACCCACAGACCCTCGTGCGCCGCGCCTGATGGAACTGGTTGTCGAAGCGGTGAAAACCGGTGCTTGCGATGGGCAATTCATGCGCATTGCGCAGCAGATCGAGGCAGAGCTTGCGCGGCGTAAGGGCAAACCCGTCCCGATGAACATCGATGGCGCAACCGCAGTTATTTATGCCGAGCTTGGGTTTGCGCCACCATTGGCGCGCGGCCTTTTCTGCCTGTCCCGATCAGTGGGTATTCTGGCACATGCCTGGGAGCAGATGCAGCAAGGTGGTCGCAACAAAGGGCCGACCCCACCCTCGTATCGCTGGACGTACCAGCCGGGCTAAGCACTTTTCCGATGGGATCGATTTTTCAACAGATCTGCGGCAGCACGGGCAATAACCAGCTCTTCGTTTGTCGGAATAACCATGGCCACCACACGGGACAGATCTGTCGAGATGATCCGATCATTGTCCGCGTTGGCATCGGGATCCAGTTCAATCCCCAGCCACCCCATTCCGGAACATACCCTGTCGCGTACAAGACGCGAGTTTTCTCCGATACCACCAGTGAAGATCAGGGCATCAATACCGCCCAATATTGCGGCCATTGCTCCAAGTTCGCGGCGGATGCGGAAAGTGAAATAGCTGATGGCCTGTCGGCTTTCACGGGTATCTGCTTTTTCAAGAGTGCGCATGTCGCTTGAAAGTCCGGACAGACCCAGCAAACCTGATTTGCGAAACAGAAGGTCGGAAATCTCTGAGGCGCTCAACCCTTCCTGATCCATCAGATACAACAAAACACCTGGATCGAGCTGACCGCAACGTGATCCCATCGGCAGCCCGTCCAACGACGAAAACCCCATGGTCGAACCGACGGATCGCCCCCCGATCATGGCACACATCGACGCACCGTTACCCAAATGCGCGACCACAACCCGCCCCGCGTGCAAAAGTGGCGCGGTTTTGGCCAAATGGTCCGAGATGTACTCATAACTAAGCCCGTGAAAACCATAGCGGCGGACGCCTTTGTCGTAATACTCGCGCGGCAGGGCGAATACGTCGTTCTCCCAGGGGTGATTGCGATGAAAGGCCGTGTCAAAACAGGCAATCTGGGCGGCATTTGGAAAGCGTTCCATAGCTGCCTTGACGCCAGCCAGGTTGTGCGGCTGGTGCAGAGGTGCATACGGAGAGAGCTTGTCCAACTCCTCCAAAGCAGCGGCGGTCAACGGCAATGGCGTATCGATCTCAGGTCCGCCGTGAACAATACGATGCCCAACCGCGGTGACCTCGCAACTGGGGAAGGCACGTGACAACAGGTTCAGTACCCAGTCCAGGGCGGCGGCGTGATCGTGAATATCTCCTGCCGTGCCATTCGCAAGAACTCCACCGCCAGATGACCGCGCCTTGACGGTTGGCTCAGGCTCGCCGATCCGTTCGACCACACCGGTGCACACCATGATTGGATCGTCTTCTGTCAGTTCAAACAGGCCGAACTTCATCGAAGACGATCCGGCATTCAGTGTCACGACATGTGTCATGCATACCCTCTGGTTTACGAAAAGGTGAAGCTCAGGAAGTTTACAGATCCGCCTTGGGCCAAGGTTGTGCTTCAGACGTTATACAAGAGACTACGAACCAGCCCACCGCGACAACCCCGGTCTTTTCGAACTTTCAAGAAAGAAAAGATCAATTAGCCCAGCCGTTTCTGTAGCGCCAACATCACCTTCATTCCGGTCGTCCCAGTCGTAATCATGGATTGAACCACCTGCAAGATACTAAGCTGACGCCCCTCAAAACGCGGTTTCAAGAAGGCAGCGCACTTCATCACGCGTCGTTTTGCGATCACGCGCGACGATGTCCGCCGCCACTTTGTTTTCGCATGGTCAACCCAATACGCTTTCTCGGGACATCAACATCGACAACACGTACTTTAACTACCTGCCCGGTCTTAACCACGTCATGCGGATCTTTGACAAACCGGTCTGCCAGCTGGCTGACATGAACAAGCCCATCCTGATGCACACCGATATCCACAAAAGCGCCAAAAGCCGCGACGTTGGTGACTGTGCCTTCCAAAACCATTCCGGGTTTCAGATCGGTGATTTCTTCGATACCATCGGTGAATGATGCGGTGACGAAACTGGGTCTGGGGTCACGTCCGGGCTTTTCCAGTTCGGCAAAGATGTCCCGAACCGTCGGCAGGCCGAAATCCTGAGTTACAAATTGTTCCGCCCGCAACCCCTTTAACGCGCCATTATGGCCCATGATGTTTCGGATATCACGGCCGCAGGCGGCAACAACCCGGCGCGCAATGTCATAGGCTTCGGGATGTACCGAAGACGCATCCAGCGGCTCGGAACCGTCCCTGATACGCAGGAAGCCGGCGCATTGTTCGAACGCGCGCGGTCCTAGGCGGGCGACGGACAGCAAATCCTTCCGCGATAGGAAGGGCCCATTCAGATCGCGGTGGGTGACAATCGCTTCGGCTTGCGCTGGCCCCAGACCTGATACGCGTGACAGCAAAGGCGCGGACGCTGTGTTCAGATCGACACCGACAGCATTCACCACATCCTCGATCGCGGAATCCAGCGACTGCGACAGGCGATGCTGATCCACATCATGCTGATACTGGCCGACACCAATGGATTTCGGTTCGATTTTAACAAGCTCGGCCAAAGGGTCCTGCAATCGGCGCGCAATCGAGACCGCACCACGTAGCGAGACATCCAGATCCGGAAACTCGCGCGCAGCCAGTTCAGAAGCGGAATAGACCGAAGCCCCAGCTTCTGACACCACCACTTTTGTTGGTGCTTTCACCGTCTTGGGTAGTAGCGCAAGAGTGTCTGCAACCAATTTTTCGGTTTCACGGCTGGCAGTCCCGTTCCCGATTGCGATCAGTTCGATCTGATGAGCAGATATCGGATTGAGGATACTGGCCTGTGCACCACGCAAATCATTTTTCGGCTGAAATGGGTACAAGGTGTCAGTGGCAACGACCTTGCCGGTCGCATCAACGACAGCAGCCTTTACGCCCGTACGAATGCCCGGATCCAGACCCAATGTCGCCTTGGCACCTGCCGGCGCGGCAAACAGTAGGTCTTTGAGGTTTCGCGAGAAGACCTGAATGGCTTCGTCCTGCGCCCGGCTGCGCAGATCAGCCATCAGTTCGACCATCATGGACAGCGAAAGCTTTACCCGCCATGTCCAGCCCGCGACTTTGCGCAACCATGCGTCTGCCGGCCCCGTGCCACGTGTCTGTAGATGAGCGGCAACAATCGTCTCGGCCCGCGCGGCACCAAATTCCGGTTCAGGCGCGATATCCAGCGTGACGATGCCCTCTTTGGATGCCCGCAGCATCGCCAATGCCCGATGCGACGGCACGTCTGCCCACAATTCGGCATGGTCAAAGTAGTCGCTGAACTTTGCGCCGTCCTTTTCCTTGCCTTCGATGACCTTTGCGCTGAGCAGAGCCTCGCGCTGCATGAAGCTGCGCAATTCGCCCAGCAGTGTGGCGTTTTCCGTCAGCCGCTCGGTCAAAATGTCCCGCGCGCCGTTCAATGCATCCCGGGTCGTCGTTACCGCCTCGGTGAGGTACGCCGCGGCCAATGTTTCAGGGTCGCAGTTGCGGTCCGCCAGAATAGCGTCAACCAAAGGTTCAAGCCCATTTTCGCGCGCAATCATCGCCTTGGTGCGCCGTTTTGGCTTGTATGGCAGATAAATGTCTTCCAACTGCGCTTTGGTTTCGGCACGTGCTATGGATTGGCTCAGATCTTCTGTCAGTTTGCCCTGATCCTTGATCGAGTTCAGGACGGTCTCACGCCGCGCTTCAAGCTCGCGCAGATAGGTCAGCCGCTCGGACAGCAGACGCAACTGGGTGTCGTCCAATCCTCCGGTTGCTTCTTTTCGATACCGGGCGACAAAAGGCACGGTTGCTCCGTCGTCCAGTAGCTTGATCGCGGCACCGACCTGCTCGGATCGTGCATTAATCTCGGTGGCGATGGTGCGGGCGATACGGTCCAATGGGGCCTCCTGAAACGACGCTGGAAGAACTTCTTAACCAGCTGTTTCGGCAAGGGGAAGACCCTTGGTTCAATCTGAACCGGTCACAGATTGACGCCGCTCAGTTGCGGCGTGCAATCGACGATTCCAGCGTTGAGCGCAGTAGTTGCGCATCTAGCGGTTTGTAGAGCAAAGGCAGATTGGCGCGCTTGCAACGCTCGGCCAGTTCAGGTGATCGGTTGGCCGAGATAATGCAGCCGGGCAGAGGGCCAAACTCGTGCGTCAGGGCATGTATCGCGTCAACACCGGTTCTATCGTGATTTAACTGAAAATCGGCAACTATTGCGTCAGGCAGAATGTCAATTTCACGAAGTAGATTGATTGCTTCGTCTTCGCTTTCGCTCTCCAGAACCCCAACCCCCCAGGATTCGATGGTCATGGTCAGTGCACTACGGAGGTTTTCATCATTCTCAATCAACAATACGACCGTGTTACCAAGGACCTTGGAGCCCGGATCGCGGGCCGCAGGGGCGCTGCTGCAAATGGTCTGCTCTTCCTGCGCCAACGGAACTTCGACCGAGAATCCAGTTCCTTTGCCTACTTCGGAATACAGCTGGATTGGATGTTGCAACAGCCCACAGGCGCGCTCCACGATTGCAAGGCCCAATCCCATACCCTCTGCGGCGCTGGCATCAGAATGCAGGCGCTGAAATTCCTGAAAGACGAGGTCTCTTTGGTCTGACGCGATACCGATACCTGTATCCCAGACCTGCAAGGCAATTGCGCCTTTGCGACGCCGCACACCGACCAGAACCTTTCCGACCTCGGTATACCTGATCGCGTTCGAAAGCAGGTTCTGCAAAATCCGACGCAAATAGCTGGCGTCGCTGGTCACGCGCGCGTTCGTGTCAACAAAAGACAGCTCAAGCCCTTTTGCCTGCGCCACCGGGCGAAACGCATCTTCCATCTGCGAAAACAGCGTACTCACTGTTATGGTCGACAAATGCGCGGTGGCCCGCCCTGAATCAAGTTTCGAGATATCCAGCAGCGCTTCCAGAATGTGTTCAACACTGTTCAGCGCACTTTCAGCCTTTCCTGCAACGGTTCTTGCGTCGTCTTTGTCCAGACCGCTGCCCAGCGATGCAACATAAAGCTTTGCCGCTGACAGAGGTTGCAACAGGTCGTGACTGGCCGCTGCCACAAATCGCGACTTGGATGCGTTTGCACGCTCGGCCTCGTTCAAAGCGTCAGCCAGTTCCATCGTGCGCGATGTTACGCGCTGTTCCAGCAATTCTTTGGCCTCATATAAGGCCTGGGCGGATTTTCGTTCTGCGGTTACATCGGTGAAGGATATCACAAAACCGCGGTCGGGCATTTCCTGCGCAAAAACAGAAAGTATCTTCGACCTTCCACGGTGCATCTGAAATTGCAGAGGACGGCGATAGGTTTGCCGCGTCACCCAGTTCAGAAGATCGGCTTCCGTTACCCCCTTCTGGAACCTGATGTTCGCGCCAAGGCGATTGGACAGCGATTCAAACCGGGTTCCCGTCTGAAACTGTGCGATTGGAATGGCCAGCAACTCGCTAGCGCGGTTGTTCCACCCGATCAGACGGTGTTTGTTGTCAAAAATGCAAACGCCCTGTTCAATATGTTCAAGCGTTGCGCGGATCAGCCTGGCCTTGTCATCCAGTATCCGGTCACGCTCCTGCCGTTCGATCCGCATGATATCGGTCACATCGGTTTGCAGAATAACAGTGCCGCCATCCGGCGTGCGGTGTTCGGACACTTGTGACCACCGATTGCCAACAAGCCGGACGTTGAACACCACATGATCGTCCGTGTGCCGATCCAGGCGACTTTTGGCCCAGTCTGTCGGTGTCATTGTTTCAGGCAGGGACAGAAACCCTGATCGGCTGACCAGTTCGACATATTCGGCAAAGCTCAATCCCGGGCTCAGCCGCTCCTGAATGTCGGGCATATGCAGACCAAAACGGCTGTTACACAGCACCAGTTTTTCGTCGCGATTGAAAAGGGCAAACCCCTCTTGCACCGTTTCGATTGCATTGGCCAGATCCGCGCGTGCGGCTTCGGTGTCCTTGTTCGCCTGTGCCAATCTGGCATTGGAATCGTTCAGCAATTCAAGGGCACGTTCCAGATCATTCGTCCGGGCGCGGACCTCTTGTTCAAGCACGGCCGCACGCTGAAACTGCGCATAAGCTGCGCCTGACGCATCGGTGGATTCTTCTACCCGACGCATCAGCGCTTCGGCGATCTTGCGAAGTTTCTCGTTCTGGCGGTCAACCGAGTCCGACGGGTCAGTAAGATGCTCGATCATGCGTTACTCTTTCTCGGGCGGATAAATCGCAACACCCGTCAGAGTTTGGTTCACATGGATTGAGTTGTACTGCTCTCCGTAAGTTGAAAATCCGACAACGTGATTGCGGGCCAGAATGTCCGAGATTTCGCGTGTCTTTTGCTTTTCCTGCGCTTCCAGTCGGCGGAGAATGCAATCACAGCCCAGAATTGTGTCGGGTTGCCGTTTCTCGGTCAGAAGGCCGATTTCTTCCTCAAGGTGCTCTACCATGTCCCTTGGTTCGGCCAGCGTCAGCACAAGCCCTTCATCAATGGCCGAGAAAAAGACAAGGTCCCCGTTGCCCGCCACCTGCTGAATGGCGCGGACGTGATGCTGCCCACCAATCTGCACAACAACGGGGTGCGCCGCAAAGGTGAATGTCGTCAGTTGTTCCGGATCCTTGCCAAGGATACGGGCGTACTCGCGGGCGGCGGGCTCGGCATTGATCTCCTGAACGATGCGTTTTGCCGGATCCGCCTTGGTTACGACCATACGCCGGGTCGTTGGAACCAGATGATCCGTTTTGAACACCTTGATCGGGCACCGCGTACGAACCTGAGTCAGTATGGCAGCATTGCTCAGTGCCTTGCCCTGATGCAGCACATAGGTACGCCCGAACCGGGTTCCATCACCGGCCGATCCGCCAAACAATGGCACCGGCCCCAAGCCGACGGCCAACTCGGAGGTCAACGCATCCTCTTTGGTCGACAATCCGTCGATCATCAGGAACGTAAACTCATGGCTCCAGTCGGGCGCCGTGACCATCATGGCATTTCGGTTGTGGATCATCTCGTTGATGATGCTTTCCGCCTCAAAATCGTTCAGATCGGAAACTAGGACCGTACGCGTGTCGAAATGGGATTGCGGGAGGCCGATTGCGACGATCTGGTCTTCGCAATAACCGCTATCCGCAAGTTCTCCGGCGGTGGTGCAGCCAACCACCGGCGTAGGCGCAAACACCTGCTCGGCTTTGGCAATGACCGCAGCGGCGTCCGCGTTCGGACTGACGAACAATATCACCAGCGCAAGTGGCTCAGCCCCGATTTGACGTTCGAGCACCCCAAGCGCCTGCCCGGTGTCGTAACGCACGAAAGCCGTTTTGACGATGCCTGTTGCACCGGTCCGGGCTGTCGCCCACCCGACTGCTTGGTCCATCGAGCCTCCTCCTTAAAGCGCGACGATGTGGTGAGAGTATGACGCTTAGCCTTGGTCTTGCAAGACGCTGGCAAACGAAGCTTTCTTTGCAATCAGAACGGCTTGCGTCCGGCTTTGCACACCCAGTTTCCGCATGATTGCCGTGACATGCGCTTTGACCGTGGGTTCCGCAATGGACAGGTCATAGGCAATCTGCTTGTTCAGTTTACCTTCGCAGATCAGTTGCAGGATGCGGGCTTGCTGATTTGTCAGTGTCGCAAGCCGATTGACCGCGTCGGCGTGTTCATCCTCTTCAACATTGATCAGAACGCATCCTTCGGGCACAAAAACTTTGCCGGAATGCACTGTCTCGAATGCCAGGCGAAACACATCGCGTTGGCTATGCTTGGGTACATAACCCGATGCACCCGCCTGAATCACCTGACTGACAACGCGATTATCCGTCATCGAGGACACCACAATAACCGGGGCATTCGCAGCAGCCTTCAGACGGACAAGGCCGTCCAGCCCTTCCACATCCGGCAGGTTGAGGTCCAGCATGACCGCGTCCGGTTTCAGCCCCCCTGATAGAAGTTCCATCGCGCCTTCCAGTCGGTCTGCGGTATGGATTTCGCCGATCTGCGCCACGCTTTGCAAGGTCATCGACAGCGCGTCGCAAAACAGGGGGTGGTCATCGACGATCAGCACTTTCTCGAAGCCAGACCTTACAACGGAGTCAGCAAGCATTTGGTATTGCCTTTTTTCAATCAGATTGTCCCCAGCTTACCCAATCCTAACAACGAAAGTAATCTGCGCCTACTGGCCCAAAGTCGTACATAAGACCGGCTCGGCGTCACCTACACCCAAGGTCTAATAGGCAGGGCGAAAAACACCACGTAGCGTAAGAAAAAACACCTGGAGAAGAGAAATGGAGCTTAGCGACAGCCGCGTCATCGCCGCGCCGCGATCCAAGGTCTGGGATGCGCTTTTGTCGGTTGAGGTTCTGAAAGAATGCGTTCCGGGATGTCAGGAAATGACGGGCTCGTTCGATGACGGGTTCGAAGCGACGGTGGTGCAGAAAGTTGGCCCCGTCAAAGCGACCTTCAAAGGGGCCGTTACCCTTTCTGATATCGTAACGCTTGAAAGCGTGAAGCTCTCGGGTGAAGGTAAGGGTGGGGCTGCGGGTTTTGCCAAGGGTGCGGCCGATGTCAGTTTGTCTGATGTGCCCGAAGGTACTCTGCTGACCTATACCGTCGACGCACGTGTCGGTGGCAAGCTGGCCCAGCTTGGCAGCCGGGTCATTGATGGCGTCGCCAGAAAAATGGCCGACCGGTTCTTTGAAAACTTTCAAAACGCGGTCGAACCGGAAAAAACGCCCGATCCGGAAACCTCGGATCAGGTTCAAGCCGAACCTTCGGTCGAGGATGAAGAAGGTGAAGCAAAAAAAGGTTGGTTCAAGCGCGTATTGGGCGGTTGAACCGTTGGAATTCAGGGAGGAGAAAGTCATGAAAATTTCCATGACCGTGAACGGCAAGGCCGTAAGCGGCGAGGTTGAGGGCCGGACATTACTGTCCGGCTTTCTGCGCGAGCAACTGTCATTGACGGGCACGCATGTCGGCTGTGATACGGCCCAGTGCGGCGCTTGCGTTGTACATGTGAACGGCCAGGCCGTGAAGTCGTGCAATATGCTGGCTGTCGAAGCAGACGGGGCTGACGTTGGTACAATCGAAGGTCAGGCAAATGCCGATGGTTCGCTGAATGTGATCCAGCAAGCCTTTCAGGATCATCACGGCCTTCAATGCGGGTTCTGTACTCCGGGTATGGTGATGAGCGCCGCAGCGCTGCTGAAAGACAACCCGCGCCCATCTGAGGCCGAAATCCGGAAATACCTGGAAGGCAACCTGTGCCGCTGCACAGGGTACCACAATATCGTCAAGGCGATCATGGCCGCCTCTGGCCAGGACGTCGGCAGTATCGCCGCGGAATGATGCCGCTGCGGGCGAAAATGTTGCGCCCGTGGGACAAGTGAAGGGTGCAACAGCATCCGTTTATGGGAGGAGAACAAGCAATGCCCAAAGACAGTGGCATCGGAGCCAGCTCCAAGCGGCGCGAGGACGTCCGCTTTCTGACCGGAGCAGGCAACTACACCGACGACATTAACGTACGTGGCCAGGCTTACGTATATTTCCTGCGGTCCGACATCGCGCATGGGCGGATCAATTCTGTGGATACATCAACGGCCGAGGGTATGCCCGGCGTGGTCAGGATATTCACCGGCAAAGACTTTGAAGGCGTGGGCGGAATGCCCTGTGGCTGGGAAGTGACCGACAAGCACGGCGCACCGATGCAGGAACCGCCACATCCCATTCTAGCACAGGGCAAGGTGCGCCACGTGGGCGATCCCATTGCCGCTGTGGTGGCCGACAGTCTGGAACAGGCGCGTGACGCGGCTGAGGCTATTGATCTGGATATCGAGGAACTGCCCGCCGTGATCGACATGAAATCCGCCGCGCAGGAAGGCACGACGCTGGTTCATGACGATCTGAAAAACAACATCTGCTACGACTGGCAGCTGGGTGAGGCCGACGACGCAAAGGTGAACGACGTCTTTGCCAACGCGGCGCACGTTACCAAGCTGGATCTGGTGAACAACCGGCTGGTCGCCAACCCGATGGAACCGCGCGTGGCCGTGGCGGAATACAGCCGTGGCACGGATGAATATACGCTCTATACCACTTCACAGAACCCGCATGTCATCCGCTTGTTGATGTGCGCCTTCGTTCTGGGTTTGCCGGAACATAAAGTCCGCGTCGTGGCCCCGGATGTGGGTGGTGGATTTGGCACCAAGATATTCCACTATGCGGAAGAAGCGTTCTGCACCTTTGCCGCCAAGGCCTGCAACCGCCCCGTCAAGTGGACCGCCAGCCGGTCCGAGGCGTTCATTTCGGATGCGCAGGGTCGTGACCATGTCAGCACGATTGAACTGGCTCTGGATGCGGATAACAACTTCATCGGCCTGCGGACCAACACCTACGCCAATCTGGGCGCTTATCTGTCGACCTTCTCCAGCTCGGTGCCGACGTGGCTGCACGGGACGCTGATGGCAGGCAACTATAAGACCCCGGTCATTCAGGTAAATGTGAAGGCGATGTTTACAAACACGGTGCCGGTGGACGCCTATCGCGGCGCTGGCCGCCCCGAAGCAACCTTCCAGCTGGAGCGTGTCATCGACAAGGCCGCCCGCGAGTTGGGTGTGGATCCGATGGCCCTGCGTCGCCAGAACTTTGTTACGCAGTTCCCCTATGACACGCCAGTGGCGCTGACTTACGACACCGGGGACTACAACGGGACAATGGACAAGCTTGAGGCTGCTGCCGATCTGGCAGGCTTTGCCGCCCGCCGTGCAAAAAGCGAGGCCAACGGCAAGCTGCGGGGCCTGGGTGTCAACTGCTATATCGAGGCCTGCGGTATCGCGCCGTCGAACATCGTTGGCATGCTGGGGGCCCGGGCGGGTCTTTATGATGCCGCGACCGTTCGGGTTAATGCCACCGGTTCGATCAGCGTCATGGTCGGCGCGCACAGCCATGGTCAGGGGCATGAGACGGCCTTCCCGCAGGTTGTGGCCGACATGATCGGCATCGACGAGTCGATGGTCGAGATCGTGCATGGTGACACCTCGAAGATCCCGTTTGGCATGGGCACCTATGGCTCACGCTCGCTGGCGGTTTGTGGATCGGCGATGGTCAAGGCGACCGAAAAAGTGATCGACAAGGCCAAGAAGATCGCCGCCCACCTGTTGGAAGCGTCCGAGGCGGATATCGAGCTGAAGGACGGTCAGTTCAGTGTTGCGGGGACCGACAAGTCGGTGGCATGGGGGGATGTGACCCTCACGGCTTATGTCCCGCACAACTATCCGCTGGAAGTTGAACCGGGACTGGAAGAAACCGCGTTTTATGACCCGGCCAACTTTACTTTCCCGGCAGGGGCTTATGCATGTGAGGTCGAGGTTGATCCGGACACAGGTCAGGTCACGATTGAGAAGTTCACGGCTGCGGATGACTTCGGCAATATCGTCAATCCGATGATCGTTGATGGACAAGTGCATGGCGGTATTGGTCAGGGCATCGGTCAGGCCTTGCTTGAAAACTGTGCCTATGACGAGAATGGCCAACTGCTGAGCGCGTCCTTCATGGACTACGCGATGCCACGCGCTGATGACGTCCCGTTCTACAGCGTCGATCATTCAAGCCAGACGCCCTGTACACACAATCCGCTTGGTGTGAAGGGTTGCGGCGAGGCCGGAGCGATCGGTTCGCCGCCGGCGGTGGTCAACGCGGTTCTGGACGCACTGAACTCGGGCGGAAAGGCTGTTGATCATATCGACATGCCGATGAGCCCGTCACGCGTTTGGACGGCGATGCATGGTTGAGAGGTTGGGGAGCGAGGGGCCAGCCCCTCGCGCTCCCCGGGATATTTATAGCCAGATGAAGGGCGGATCAGCGCCTTTCGGAAAGGAAGAACGAAATGTACAATTTCGAGTTTGAGAAGCCCTCGACCATTGCTGACGCGGTTGCAGCATTGGCAGCAGAGGATGCGCAAGCGTTGGGAGGTGGGCAAACCCTGATCCCGACATTGAAACAGCGATTGGCGGCACCGTCCAAACTGGTGTCGATGGGCGGCATAGCAGAGATGCAAGGCGTCTGCGTTGATGATGACGGCTCGGTCTCAGTTGGGGGTGCAACACCCCACGCTGTCGTTGCTCGCGACGTTGCGGGGTCTTATCCCGCGCTGGCGGCATTGGCTGGACAAATTGGCGACCCGGCAGTGCGCAATCGTGGAACCATCGGTGGTTCGGTTGCAAACAATGACCCGGCAGCCTGTTATCCGGCGGGCGTGCTGGGATCGGGCGCAACCGTGGTGACCAACGCGCGTAAAATTGCGGCAGATGACTTTTTTCAAGGCATGTTCACGACAGCCCTGGAAGAAGGAGAGATCATCACTTCGATCCGCTTTCCGGTTCCGCAGGCGGCAAGCTATCAGAAATTCCTGCAGCCAGCGTCGCGGTTTGCACTTGTTGGGGTCTATCTGGCCCGTTTCACGGACGGCGTGCGCGTGGCGGTGACCGGGGCAAGTGAGGACGGCGTCTTCCGTTGGAGCGAAGCCGAGCAGGCGCTGAACAAGGAGTTCCGCCCGGACGCCTTGATGGACCTTCGGATTAACCCTGCCAACATGATCGCTGATTTACATGGCAGCAAGGAATACCGGGCGCATCTTGTGTCGGTCATGACCAAACGCGCCGTTGAAGCCTGCATGTAGGAATTTCACGAAATGATGCTCAAAAGCCCCGGTTTTTACCGGGGCTTTTTCGTTGAGATATGGTTTTGGTGTCTCGCCACAGTCGGGCTGGCCAGCACCTTTTCGTTGTTTGAGGGTCGTGGCCAGTGTCTACGCAAAAAAATCAGGCCGCCCAATTCCAGACGGCCTGATCACGTCATAAGCTAAGCATTTGCTTATTCGGCGGCTTGTGCACCTGTAGCGGCATGTTTGTCACGCTGACTGTCTCGGAACAAAGCTTTGGCCAATGCAATACACATCAAACCCATTACAGCAGTAAAGGGCAGTGCTCCGATGATCATTGCGTTTCGCAAAGCATCCATCGGGTTGTTTTCGCCCGCTGCGAGGACCAGCGCGCCAATCACAGCCGTCAGGATGACACCCCAGATGATGCGGTGCTTGATGCCCGTCTCCTGGCTGCCGCCCGACATGATGGTGTTCATCACCAGAATGCCCGAGTCTGCCGACGTGACGAGGAATGTCATGATCAGGATCACGCACATCACGTTCAGCAATGACAACAGACCTCCGTCAATCATGTAAGACAGTGTCACGAACAGCTTGTTGGTGTTTGATGCTCCGACGATCGCACCTTCTGCAGCGCCTGCCAGTTCCAGGTCGATCGCGGTGCCGCCCAAAACCGTCATCCAAGCAAAGCACACCAACGCCGGAGCGAACACGCAACCCACGATGAACTCGCGGACAGACCGTCCTTTCGAAATACGGGCAAGGAACAAGCCCACAAAGGGCGAGAACGCGATCCACCAGGCCCAGTAGAACGTGGTCCAGCCCGACTGCCAGCCGAACTGACGCCCCTGCTCACCCGCCGCATAAACGGCCGCCAGCGTTGCTTCATCCAACTCGGCTGCTGCCCCTTCCAGGCCGCTCTTGAAACCGTCAAAGCTGCCCCACGCATTGGTAGCTCCGCCCATCAGATCATTGGCATGGGCTTGTGCTTCGGCGGGCAGAGCCGCAGCGAAGGCTTCAACTGACAGTGGACCATAGGCGTTAAAGCTGAGCGACAGGATATGCAGAATATAGTCGACCATTGCTGTGCCATAAGTGGTCATGGCAAAGACGAACGAGCCGAAGACGATAAATGTGCCCAACAGGATGATCGACAATACGAGGTTCAGGTTCGACAGGTATTTAACACCACGACCAACGCCTGATACGGCCGAAATAATCGACAGACTCATGATGATGACCAGACCGGCGATCAGACCCACTTTGCTTGGGGTTGGAACTTCGCCACCCAGATCCATGACCCATTCCATACCGGTGATGGCATAAAGCCCGTCGATGAATTGGCTGACACCATAGCCGATGGTGACAGAAACACCGAGGATCGTTGCAACAACGCCCAAAACGTCAACCACATGGCCGAAGAAGCCATTGACGAAGCGGCCAAACAGGGGCGTCAGCGCCGAGCGGATGGTGAGAGGCATGTCGCGGGTATAAGCGTAATATGCCAGCGACAACCCGGTAACCACATAGATGGCCCAAGCGTGAAACCCGTAGTGCAAGAAGGTATATCGGTAAGCCGACTGCAGTGCTTCGGGTGTATTTCCCACGACCGCCTCGGACACGACTTCGGGGTTCGAACCCCACAGCCCCAACGGTTCTGCGGTTGCAAAAACCATCAGACCAACACCCAGGCCGGCGCCGAACATCATGGAGAACCATGAGAAGTTCGAAAACTCGGGCTTTTCACCGGGTGTTCCCATCACACGGCGACCCGTGGATGGAATAGCGGCGACAACGGCCAGAAAAACGAGGAACAACCCGACAATGACAATGTAGAAGCTGTTGAAAAGCTCAAGCAACCGCCCGTTCAGGCTGCCAAGCGTACCGTTTGCGTTTGCTGGGAAGATCAGTGCCCACAAAACCAGCGCGACCATGATGGACTTGCTGATCAGGGCAATTGGGACGCTGTAATTTTCGTAAAAACCGGCATCCGCCGTCTTTATCTCAACGTCCGTGAATGGATCGGGTATCGACATATTGCGTTTTCCTCCGTGTGTTCGCCGTTTCTTGTTCTTTGGATTTCTGCTTGGGGTGCACCGCGCGGGACGGCGTAAACAAACATGCCCAATGCACCAAACGATCAGCGAGTTGACTGCAACTCAGCTGAGATTTACGGGGAAGACCACACACCATGTGGGATCGCCCACCGCTCTTTTCCTCCCAGATTGTGTTCGCTTGCAAAAGCTGTTGGTTCGTTGTGGCAAGTCTGTCTGCCGTTGAACCTGGTAGCAGCTTCGCAAGAAGTGGTTGCGCCCTTCAATTCGGGAAAACCTATGACAGAGGTTAGGGCAGCTCACCCAAGAATCCGACCCTTATGCTACTCGAAACGACGCTCTCGGTTACTCGAAACACGTGTTAGCGAGAACAAGTAAAGGGCGTGATTGTGGTTCCTTCTACAGTTTCAATACCAGTTTGTCCGACTTGGCCCGCGAAACGCATGTGCACAGGAACTCATGCGTTTCCTGCTCTTGCGGAGTAAGTATACCGTCGCGATGATCAACTTCGCCGGACACGACATCAACGATACAGGTTCCGCAAAGCCCTTCGGAGCAGCCGAAATCAACCTGCACACCATTGGCCTGCAAAACCTCCAGAATAGATTGGTCCTTGCCAACGGGATAGACCGCGCCGGTCGACTGGATCTCGATCTGGAAATCGGCGTTCGGGGCATGTTCAATGTCCGACGCGGCGGCGAACCGTTCAAAGTGTATCGCGCCGCCACGCAGCAAGGCACCTGCTTCCAGTACCGCATTCAGCATCGGTTCCGGGCCGCAGGTATAAACGTCTGCGCCCATCGGCATCGATTGCATGACCGATCTCAGATCGAATACCCCGTCTGTGTTATCACAATGCAAATGATACCATTCATCCAGTCCAAGCGCCCGGAATTGCGCATCCATCGCCGCGTATTCTTTCGAACGAACAAGATAGTAGACACGAAAATCCTGCCCTCGGTTCAGCAACTCACGTGCCATTGCAACCAATGGTGTGGCCCCGATACCGCCAGCGATCAAAGTGACGTGCCGATCATGGCTTTCGAGTTTGAAATGGTTGCGGGGACCGCCAATTTCCACGGTCGCGCCCTCTTGCAGGTCATGCATCGCCAGTGACCCGCCTCGCCCTTCGTCTTCGCGTTTGACGGCCACGTTGATCAGGCGTCCATCCTGGCTCCAGCTCCACAGCGAGTATTGCCGTATCAGACCGTCTTCAAGATGGATGTCCACATGCGCCCCGGGCTCGAGGCTGGTGAAGCGCCCGCTTTCGATCTCGAAGCAGAAATCAGAGGTGTCGGGACTGAGTGGTGTTTTTCGCACAAGGCGGGCAACTTGAGTATCCATCACTTGTCCTGTTCGGTCTCACGTGGCGTACATTCTGCGTCTTTCAGCAAACAACAGGAAAAAAGATAGATTTCAATTGCAAAATTTCTAACATTCGGGTGAATTGAGCTCACCCAGAGTTCAAAAGCCAACAAACCTCCATGTCTCGACGCCACTACAACCTTCCTCCACTTACGACACTATCGGCCTTTGAAGCCGCCGCTCGGCATCTCAGTTTCAAGGAAGCCGCAAGCGAGCTTTCCGTGACGCCTGGTGCCGTCAGTCATCAGATTAAGGCGCTGGAAAGCGAGCTGGGCGCGGCCCTTTTTGTCCGAAAGCACCGCGGCGTGGAACTGACCGAGGATGGGCAAGACCTGTTTGAGGCACTCGGCACTTCGTTCCGGCAGATTTCAAAGGCACTTGAAAAGATTCGCAGCAATGATTCCGAGAACCACGTAACCGTTGGATCAACCACTGCAGTCGCCGCACTTTGGCTGTCGCCATCTGTCATCCGGTTCTGGCAGGATTTTCCGCACGTGAAAGTGAACCAGATGGCGCAGGACAAGGCCTTCACGGACCGGCCGGATATCGACCTGTTCATCCGCTATGGCCGGGACGCCAACGCGCAACTCACGCACACGAAACTGTATCGCGATATCCTGACACCCGTTTGCAGCCCCCAGATGGCCGCGGACCTTAAAGGGGCCAGCCTTGAAGACCTCGTGCAGCGGCGGCTGATCCATCTCGAAACTCAGGACAGCACCTGGACGACCTGGTCATCCTGGTTCCACGACCTCGGGTTTTCTGGAGTTGTTCCCGTGGAATCGCGGGTGAACAGCTACGCGCTTGCCCTTCAGGTGGCGCGTAAAGGGGCGGGCCTTGCGCTGGGATGGAAACGTCTGGTCCAGCCCATGCTGGCTTCGGGGAAACTCGTCGCGCTGGAGGAATTCAGCCTGCCCGCCCCGGACAACTTCTATCTTGTCGGTCGCCCGGACGATCAGCTTTCGGAAGGGGCGCTGGCTCTCAAGAATTGGTTGCTCAACGAACTGTCTGAAGGTTCGGTTTAGCCTGCCTCAATTTGCCATTAGGTTTTTTAGTATTGAACGTGGGCGGCCTCAGCCGCCAATGGATGCAGCGATAAACTCATTCAAAATCACTCAGGAGTGGCCGATGAACAAGCACGCACCGCTTTCGTCTGTTCTGACACCGGTAAACACCGCAAAGGGTCTGCCGAACGAGCATTATATTGATCCCGCAGTTTTTGCCGAAGAACGGGATGCGGTCTTGTTTGCGAACTGGTCCGGCATCGGCTTTGGCAAAGACATTCCCGAGGCGGGAGATGCATATCCGATCGATTTCCTCGGTGTGCCGCTGTTGATGGTTCGTGATCGCGACGGTCAGATCGGCGTGTTCCAGAACACCTGTCGTCATCGCGGCATGATTTTGGTCGACAAGCCGCAAAAAATCCGCGGCGCGATCCGCTGCCCCTATCACAGCTGGTGCTACGGCCTGAATGGTGAATTGCGGACTGCCCCTCATGTCGGTGGCCCTGGGCAGAACACCCATGAGGATCTGGACTTCGCCGAGTTGGGCCTTATCCGCATCCGCTCGTATGTCTGGCGGGATGTTGTCTTTGTCAATGTCAGCGGCGACGCGCCGGAATTCGAAGATGTCCATGGCGAGTTGATGGAACGCTGGAAAGAATTCGATCAACCGATGTATCACGGTGGCGCTGGCGCATCGGTTTATCTTGAGTTGAACTCGAACTGGAAACTGGCTGTTGAGAACTACTGCGAAAGCTATCACCTGCCCTGGGTTCATCCCGGCCTGAACAGCTATTCGCGTCTGGAAGACCACTACAACATCAACGAACTGGGCAAATATTCGGGTCAGGGCACCTATGTCTACCGCCAGTTCGAGGGTCACGATGGCGAAAAGCTGGATGATTTCGAGAATCTGAGTGAGCAGTGGAATGACGGCGCGGAATATATCGTCGTTTACCCGAATACCCTGCTGGGTGTTCAGCGTGACCACGGCTTTGCCTTCCTCATCGATCCGATCACGCATGAGCGTTCGAACGAACGGATTGAGCTCTACTACGCCAAAAAACCCGAAGACGCGCCCGAACACGAAGCACTGCGTGCCAAGAACGCGCAACTGTGGAAGACGGTGTTCGAGGAAGACGTCTTTGTGGTTGAAGGCATGCAGAAAGGCCGTCACGGCGTGAAATTCGATGGCGGTCGTTTCTCGCCCGCGATGGACGGCCCGACCCATTGTTTTCACCATTGGGTGGCCACGCAGATCGAAAAAGCCCGCGCTGAAGCGTAAGCAATCCTGAAAAGTCGATCTGGTCAGGCCTGACTGACCAGATCGCGGGTCGGTTGCAAACACTATAGACGGGACGGCGTTGCCGTCTTTTCTTTAGTATTGGGCAGCCGGTGTGAATTCGCTGAAAGGATCACAGTGGATCTGAACGAACTCGATAAACAACTCTTACGAGCCCATGCGGAAAAAGATGTACCCGCATTGATCCGGCTTTATCACGAAGCGGCGATTCTGGCCGAACAACGTCAGGATCATGAAGCCTCGTGTTTTTACCTGACCCACGCATTTGTGTTTGCGTTGGAATATGGCGCGCCGGAAGCAGATGAGTTGAACCTAAAGCTGTTTGAACGTGGCCGCGCACACCGATTGACGTTCTGACGAATTCGTTTGCTTAAGCGTATTGCGCCGTCAGGCATTCTCCAAATTTGAGTTTAGCTGACTTCATTCGATCTCGAATTTTGTCGACATTGTCGATGGGTCAGTCTTCATGAAAGAACAAGCGCGAACGAAAACGCGCGAGATAGCCAAAATGCGAAACGAAGCTCAGGCCGTGGTCATCGGCGGAGGAGTGATCGGGTGCTCGATCCTGTATCATCTGACCAAACTGGGATGGTCCGATGTAGTTCTGTTGGAGCGGGACGAGCTGACCTCGGGGTCAACATGGCACGCAGCCGCCAACATTCACGGATTACACGACAGTACCAATATCAGCCGCATCCAGCATTACACGATGAGCCTGTATAAAGCGCTGGAAGCTGAAACCGGTCAAAGCTGCGGCGTATTCCAGCCCGGCTCGCTATACCTGGCCCAGACAGAAGAGCGCGAACATCAGCTGAAGCTACAGGCCGCAAAGGCCAGACT
Source organism: Ruegeria sp. AD9 (assembly GCF_056542305.1). Taxonomy (NCBI): domain Bacteria; kingdom Pseudomonadati; phylum Pseudomonadota; class Alphaproteobacteria; order Rhodobacterales; family Roseobacteraceae; genus Ruegeria; species Ruegeria sp. AD9. The sequence continues at coordinate 57,814 of NZ_JBQFZP010000008.1, read as the reverse complement.
GTATGGCATGAACTTCTATGAGATCAGCATCGAAGAAGCCCAAAAGCTGAACCCGCTGGTCAATTACGACGGCATCCGTTGCGTGATGTTCGAACCCGATGGCGGCAATGTGGACCCGTCGGGCGTGACCAACGCCTATGCGGTCGGCGCACGTCAACGCGGGGCGCAGATTCACCGTTTCACGCCGGTCACTGCAACCGAGCAGCAGAAGGATGGCAGCTGGATCGTCAGAACGCCAAAAGGTGACATCAGGACACGCTGGGTGGTGAACGCAGCGGGCCTGTGGGGGCGCGAGGTTGCGGCACTGGCCGGAATCGAACTGCCGCTGCAACCTACAGAGCACCAGTATTTCGTAACCGAATCCATGGCTGATGTAAAAAGCCACGGCACCCGTCTGCCATCTGTGTCAGACCGGGATGGCGAGTATTACCTGCGTCAGGAAGGCAACGGCCTGCTGGTCGGCGCTTATGAGAAAGATATGAGGTTCTGGGCCGAAGAAGGCACGCCGCTGGATTTTGCCCACGATCTGTTCCCTGATGATCTGGAACGGATCGAAGAGAACATGATGAACGCCATCGAACGCCTGCCTGCGGTTGGTGAAGCCGGGATCAAGCGTGTCATCAACGGCCCGATGATCTGGTCACCGGATTCAAATGTTCTGATGGGGCCGGTGCCTGAGGTCGACGGCTATTTCTGCTGCAACGGTATCATCCCCGGCTTCTCGCAATCGGGCGGCATGGGCCTGATGGCGGCGCAGTGGATCATCGAGGGTGAAACGGAATACGACATGTTCGCCTGGGATCTGGCGCGTTTTGACAGCTGGGCCACCAAGGCGTTCACCAAAGCGCGCGTGGCAGATCAGTACAGTCATCGGTTCGCGATCCATTTCCCCAATGAAGAACGCAGCGCCGGTCGTCCGGCACGTGTACGCCCGATCTATGAGGCGCAGAAAGCCATGGGCGCGGTTTTTGGCCTGAACGCCGGTTGGGAACATCCGCTGTGGTTTGCCGCAACGCCCGGCACCAAAGACACCAATGGCTTTACCCGTCAGAACTGGTGGGGACCGGTGGGTGAGGAATGCAGGATGTTGCGCGACCGTGCCGGGATCATCGATATCTCGAATTTCGCCAAGTATCTCTGCAAGGGTCCGGGTGCGGCAGACTGGTTGAACGCCGTCTTTGCCAATACCATGCCCAAAACCGTCGGCAGATCCTGCCTGACCCCGCTGATCTCGAAACGCGGCGGTATTGCAGGCGACTTTACAGTTACCCGCGCGGCTGATGACGAGTTCTGGGTGATCGGCTCGGGCATGGCAGAACGGTATCACAAGCGCTTTTTCAAACAGGTTACGCTGCCTGAGGGAACCACTTTCGAAAGCAAAACCGAAGCGATGTGCGGCTTTAACGTGGCCGGCCCCAGGTCCCGCGACATCCTGCAACGTCTGACCAACACATCGCTGGCAACCGAAGATTTCCCGTTCATGCGGTCCGCCAAGATTGAGCTGGCGGGAGTTCAGGTTCTTGCCCTGCGCGTCTCCTTTACTGGCGACCTGGGGTGGGAGCTGCATTGCGCCACCCAAGATCAAGCACGACTGTACAATGCCTTGATTGAGGCAGGCAAAGAGTTCGGGGCTGGCCCTGTTGGCAGTCGGGCACTGATGTCTATGCGGGTCGAAAAGGGCTATGGGTCTTGGAGCCGCGAATACAGCCCGGAATACTGGCCGCATGAAGTGGATCTTGATCGCCTCTGCAAATTCGAAAAGGACTTCCTCAACAAGGCAGCTGCGCAGAAAGTATTGCAGAACCCGGCTCGGGAACACCTGGTGATCCTGCACCTTAACGAAACGGATGTGACAGCATCTAACGCGGATGCAACAGGTGGCGAGCCGATCTTCAAGAACGGTGAAGGGATCGGCCGGGTGACCTCGGGCACCTATGGCTACACTGTCGGAATGTCGTTGGCCTTGGGATATGTAAAAAACGCCCAGCCAGGTGATGAGGTCGAGGTTATGGTTCTGGGGCGACCGCACAGGGCCACAATCCTGCATGAACCGCCCTTTGATGCCGCGGGAAAAGCGCTTAGGGCTTAAAACAGCAATAGTTCAAGGCCTTGTCCTTCGGGGTATTCCGCCACCTCTGCCGGGATGATCGCCAATCCATCCGCTTGCGCAAGCAAAGCAACACGACCACTGTAGGACGGTTCCATCAGACGCAATCGGGGCCGTCCGTCCGGTGTATGACTGTCAATCTGAACCGGACGATATTCCTGACGGCCCGCGGTGCGGTGCAAGGGTTCCGACAGAACTGCCTGTACGGCTGCCTGCGGGGTATGGTGCAGACCGGCGCGGCGCGCCATCATCTGCGATCCGATTATCTGCCAGGTCACAAAAGCAGAAACCGGGTTACCCGGAAGGCCGATGTAAAGTGCACCGCCACGCCGACCAAATATGATCGGCTTGCCCGGTTTCATTGCGACTTTCATCACATCCGTCACGCCACCGATCTCAGTGAACAGACGCGGCATATGATCCTCATCGCCGACAGAAACACCACCGGTCGTGATGATCAGGTCAGAGGTTTCAGTCGCGTCCAGCAAGACCTGTTTCAAAAGCTCGGGGTCATCTTCAACCTGCCCCTGGTCCGTGAGGTCAATCCAAGGCTTCTGCAACAGCGCAAGCAGCATGTAACGGTTCGAGTTATAGATCTGCCCCGGCCCAAGGGGCTCGCCCGGTTGGCGCAACTCACTGCCGGTTGAAAAGATCGAAACCTTCAGCTTGCGAAGCACCACGACCTCGCCATACCCGGCGGATGCAAGGGCTGCCACCTCACGCGGGCCAATCTCGCAGCCGCGCCGCAGGATCGGCGCTCCGGCATGAAGGTCTTCACCGGCACGCCGGATATGTTGTCCGGGCTTTGGACGGCGGCTGAAGCGAATTTGCCCCTCAACAACATCACAATCTTCCTGCATGACGATGGCGTCGTAATCAGAAGGAACAGGCGCTCCGGTAAAAATCCTCAGTGCACTGCCCGCAGGCGCAGCATGAGACCCGCTGTCCCCCGCCGCGATGCGACCCTCCACCGGCATCTGGAACAGGTCGTCATCGCCAAGATCAGCAGTTCGAACCGCATAACCATCCATTGCCGAATTGTCGAAAGCGGGCATATCGACCTTGCTGAAACAGTCGCGGCCCAATATTCGCCCTATTGCAGCGGCCAAAGGCAGCGTTTCGGTTTCTTTGACCGGATCAGCAGCAGACAGGCCACGGTGCAGGGCCTCATCCACGCTCAGATATATATGCGCGTGTCGATCACAGCCGCATCCATCAGCCATATCCAGCCTCCAACTCTGCGAACATGTCTTCCGCCCATTCTAAGGTGGGCTAGGTTCGCTCAACCGACACGACATCCGCGGTACTGTCATTGACATAGGTCACGTGTCACCGCGTTGCGTGTTTCGAAACCACGGGTTGGCTGGCTAAGCGCGGCTTCCTATACAGTAGCTTCTCGGATGGCTCTCAGGCCGGGATCAGCTCTTCCTGATATGCGAACAGCGCCGGTTGCCCACCCGTATGCAACAGCACAACCTTCTGACCCTGTTGAATGGTGCCGTTTTCACGTAATTCCAACAATCCCGCAAAGGTTTTAGCCGAGTAGACCGGATCCAGAAAAATACCCTCGGCGCGCGCCATCTGTGCAAGCGCCTTCCGTGTGGACGGGCCTATCCGCCCGTATCCAGGGGGTAATGCGCCGTCCCATGTGAGGATGTCTTTCATGACCAGAGCCGGGTCAAACTCCATCATACCCGCCAACCGTTCCAATACCTTTTGCAACCGTGCATGTTGCTGGCGACGGTCGCGGCGAACGCAAATGCCATAAACAGGTGCCGTGTTGCCAGCCAGACGCAGCCCGGCCAGAAACCCGCCGTGGGTCGAACCGCTGCCGGATGGCACCACTGCGACGTCGAAATCGGCGATCTGATCCAGTAGTTCGGCAGCCCCGGCCACATAACCCAACGCCCCCAAGGGCGGATGATCGATGCCCAAGTTAATTACATATGGCTTTCGGCCCTCAGCGATCAGCTGATCTGCCCGCACGTGAAGGGCATTGTCGGCCCCGGCCTCGTCTTCTCCGGTGTGGTAGTGCATGTGCTCGGCACCCAGAATCCGGGCCAGAAGAACATTCCCCGAGGAATAATAGTGCTCTCCCATATCGGGCACGCGCTCTTCCAATTGAAGTACGGCCTCCATCCCAAGCTTCGACGCAGCCATGGCAGCCGTGCGCACGAAATTGGACTGCACAGCGCCGGTGATCAGAATGGTGTCTGCCCCCTGTTTCTGTGCCTCGCCCATATAGAACTCAAGCTGCCGGGTTTTGTTGCCGCCAAAGCTCAACCCTGTCAGATCATCCCGTTTGATCCACAATTCCAGACCAAGCTGGTCGGACAAACGATCAAGCCGTTCGACCGGCGTGGCAGCTGTCATCAGTCTCGCGCGGGGATAACCGGCTAGTTTCTGTTCAATCGTCATGTCTGCGTTCTATCACCTCACCCATTCAGGATCGCGCCGAATAGGGCATATCCAGCAAGAATAGTAAGGATAGTGATTGCCGGAAAGATCGCAGACCGGAAATGGCCAGTTTACTGCCCAGAGAAACAGCCACACGGCTCTATTTTTCGCTCGGGTCGCTTTCCGCGTAATTCCGTAATACATCCATGTCTGCAATTTCCGCGTGGTTTCGGTTGATCTTCACCCCGACTGGTTTCAACCTCGAAAACGCTCGGCTCAGGCTTTCGGGTTTCATCCCCAGACGTCCGGCGATCAGCATCTTGTCATACGGCAGTTCAACTTCGCACTGGCCGGCATCGCTATCACACAGATTCAGCAGAAATTCCGCGACACGCTGCGCACCTGTCTGGGCCTTGAGCTGTTCGAGCTGCGCCACAAGGGAATGCAGGTGCGTGAATGTGGCCGCCAGAATCGACACGCAGATTTCCGGATCTTGCTTCATCAGCGACAGCAGCACCGGACTTGGAATGTGCATGATCTCGCAGGGAGATACCGCCTCGGCCGAAACGGGATAGGGCACATTGCGCAGCGCAACGGCTTCACCAAAGCTTTCACCGCGCGTGAAAACACTCACCACGGCTTCGGCACCGGTCGGGGAAATGCGAAACAGCTTGACCCAACCAGCCAGTACAACATGTACGGCCCTGGCTTCTTCCTCTTGCAGAAAGATTGTCTCGCCCCGGTCGTATTGCCGCCAGACGGCCTGACGCAGCAGAGTATCGACATGTTGCTCTGGCAGGCTTCGCAAGAGCAGTGACTGCCGTGCAACTATCTTTTGTGCCTCGTGTGACAAGAAGGCAGCCCCTTATTCGTCCGTTCCGGGAACACCCCCGGATGATCAACCCCGTGACATGCTATGCCAAAGCCAGCGCGGGGGTGCCACCCTTTTCTCGGTCTCCAACTTGACTATTGTCATGTAAGGGCGCGAACCACTGGCATAGGTTCAACGAAATTTCAGTTATCCGGGGAGCACGCCAGATGGACTTCGAGCGATTTTTCAGCCACAGCCTCGACACTTTGAAAGACGAAGGCAACTACCGGATTTTCATCGACCTGCAACGCCGCTGTGGCGCGTTTCCGAACGCGCGTCAAACTGACGGACCGGTCCAGCGGGATGTGCGGATCTGGTGCTCGAATGACTATCTGGGCATGGGGCAGCACCCTTCGGTGATCTCTGCCATGCACGACGCACTGGATCGCTGCGGAGCAGGCGCTGGCGGTACGCGCAATATCTCGGGCACCACGCATGATCACGTTCTGCTGGAGGCTGAGCTGGCTGATCTGCATGAGAAAGAAGCCGCGTTGCTGTTCACCTCGGGATATGTGTCGAACTGGGCTGCTTTGGGGACATTGGCCGCGCGAATTCCCGGGCTGATCGTGTTTTCTGACGCGCTCAACCACGCCTCGATGATCGAAGGTATCCGGCATTCGCGTGCCCAGAAGGTGATTTGGAAACATAACGACCTCGCGGATTTGGACGCCAAATTGGCCGCAGCGGATCCCGACGCACCCAAGATGATCGCATTTGAATCGGTTTACTCCATGGATGGCGATATCGCTCCCATCAAGGAAATCTGCGATCTGGCTGACAAATACGGCGCGATGACCTATCTGGACGAAGTTCATGCCGTCGGCCTTTACGGCCCGCGCGGTGGCGGGATTGCTGAACGCGATGGATTGATGGATCGCCTGACGGTCATCGAAGGTACATTGGGCAAAGCGTTCGGCGTGGTTGGTGGGTATATCGCGGCCTCAGCCGCGCTGTGTGATTTTGTCCGCAGCTTTGCCAGTGGCTTCATCTTCACGACTGCCCTACCCCCATCGATTGCAGCCGGCGCTGCCGCATCGATCCGGCATTTGAAGCATTCAAGTGCAGAGCGTGACTTGCAAAAGACCCGCGTGGCGCAGGTACGCGCCCGATTGGATGCCGAGGGCATTCCGCATTTGCCCAACCCCAGCCATATCATCCCGGTGATGGTTGGCGACCCGGTGAAGTGCAAGTTCATTTCGGACACCCTGCTTGAGGAGTTTGGCATCTACATTCAGCCGATCAACTACCCAACAGTTCCAAAAGGAACCGAGCGCCTGCGGATCACGCCGTCACCCGTTCATACAGACGAGGATATCGATCATCTGGTGGGCGCATTGTCGGCGCTGTGGCAGCGCTGTCAGATCGCGCGGATGCCAATGGCCGCACAATAACCTAAGCGTCCCTTTGCTTGGTAACCTGCCGCCCCTTTTGGGGCGGCTTTTTTCAGATCAGGTAAAGTGCGAAGATCACAGCAGAGAACCCCGTCAAAACCATGGTGAAACCCCGCAGCCAGCCCGGGCTTTCAGCCAGGTCCAGATATCGGGCCAGGATCACACGGGCTTTGATCAGGGCAAGGAGCAGGATACCACCTGCAATGAGTTCGCCAGGCGTTTTCATCAGGGTCAAAAGCGTTGAGGCTAGACTGAGTGCCAGAAGCACCAGCCATGCGCTGGTGAGTGAGTTCGGACGCCTCCGGCGGGAGTATTTAGCAAAAGATGAAATTGCCGACATCTTGGTTATCCCAGAAGATAAATCACGGGAAACAGCAGGATCCAGACCAGATCGACCATGTGCCAGAACTGTGCGCCCGCTTCGATGTTACGAGGATCATCGCGCCACGCGACCAGCAACAGGATACCCACCCCGGCCAGAACATGCGCCGCGTGAAACCCCGTTAACAGGTAGTAGAACATGAAAAACGGGTGGGTTTCATAGGTAATGCCTTGCCCCGCCTTTCCAGCGTATTCCACGCTTTTGACAACCAGGAATGCAATCCCAAGTACAGCCGCACCTGTCAGGGCCAGCCTGGCCTTGAACCGGAATGCTGCGCGGCGCCAGTTCAGGGCCTGTGCGGCCAGATAACCAGATGTGACCAGTATTGCAGTATTGAAGGCTGCCCCTGTTCGATAAAGATGCGACTGCGCCTCGGCAAAGCCTGCGGGGTCGGTCAGGCGAACGCCCATGAACGCGATCAGCCCGGCACCAAAAACCAGCAGCTCACTGATAATCAGAACCCACATCAGCAATTCGCCCGGAAGCTCGTCGATGAAAGAAGTTTCGCTCATGCTCCGACCAGTTGGCGGTAGATCTGCGGTAGGGCCATGGTCAAGCGGTGTGGGTCAGGAATAACCGCAAACCCACCCTGTCCGAACATGCGCGGGAACCAGCTTTTGCCGGTTTTGTCGATGGTGACGCCAAAAACCGATTGCCCGGCGCGGCGTGCCTCGCGCACGGCCATGCAGGTGTCTTCAATACCGTGGCGCCCTTCGTAATGGTCAAGGTCATTGGGTTTGCCATCGGTGATCACCAGCAACAGGCGGCGTTTGCGGGTCTGGCTTGCCAAATCCTTTGAACAGTGGCGGATCGCGGCCCCAAGTCGTGTGTAATGACCGGGTCGCAGCGATGCGATACGTTGTTCAACTTTGGCACCCATCGGCTCATCAAACCGCTTGCACCGCTGGATATAGACGCGCTGGCGTTTCAGCGAACTGAAGGCATGAATGGCGAAATCGTCGCCGCAGGCGTTCAGGCCCCAGGCCAAAGCGGCCAGAGCTTCACGTTCAATGTCGATCACGGCGCGACCGGTTACGGCACTTTCAGTGGAACGGCTGACATCCAGCAGGATCGAGACTGCCAGGTCGCGCGCCTCGGGGCGGGATTGTTGCCAAATGCGGTCGTTGCTTTCGCCACTGGCCATGCGGTCAGTTTCGGCACGCACGGCGGCTTCGATATCCAGCTGGTCACCATCAAGATGGCCGCGTGTCATCACACGACCGGGGCGCAGCGCCTCGAACTGGCGTTTGACCGCGCGGATGCGGCGAGCGGTGGCTGGGTCCTTGCCAAACGCGGCAGCATCGTCGCGGATATCTGCATCCGACAGCAGGACGTTGACGTGATCTGGCAGATACCGGCCCGAGCGCACGTCCCATTCGGGATAGAGGATGCGGCCGGACAGACGCTCGCGGTTCACATCCTCGGGTGCCAGATCAAGGTGCAGCTTCAGCCGCGTTGGGGGGGCTTTTGATATCTGACCCAGGCCAATCTCTTCCTGATCATCGGCCGCTTTCTTGGCGTTGTCGGGATCGTCATCGTCGATGCGGCGGTTGATGTTCAGGAACTCGGCCCAGCTGAGGATGGCTTCGAACTTGTGCAGGATGAAACTGTCGCTGCGCTCGGCTTGATCCGATTTGCGACGGCGGGCGCGGTGGGTTTTCTCGCCGGATTCCTCGGGCGGACCTTCGGTTTCGGGGTTTTCCACCTCGTTATGTTCGGAAAAGCCAACCGCGCGCAGTTCGGGCCATAGGGGAACCGGGCGCATAGGCTGATAGCCGCGGGGGGCGATCAGGTCCTCGTCCAGTGTCAGAAGCTGCTCGGCTTTCGCCGACAGCGGTTGAGGGTCACCCAGCCTATGTTGGATAAGTTCTTCGACTGCCGCCTCAACCGGTGGTAGGTTGGGGATATCGCGCTGATGCAGCACGCCCTTGCAAAGCTCGGTATATAGCGGGCGCAGGCCGGGGGCGTCGTCCAGGGTCGCATCAACCATGCCCTGCGCGGCGATCAGCGCGCGCAAGTCGGCGCGCAGCGGATCGTCTTCATCAATTCGCGTTCCGGCATGGGCAGCCGCAGCGGCCAGCCAGACATACAGCGCGCCGTTTGCTTCGCGGGCTGGAAAAACCGCCAGCCGGTCCGGTAGGCGCAGAACTTCACCGTCGAACGAGGCGCGTGGCATCAGTTCTGCCTCTGTCGCCAGACGACGACGCCAACCCAGACGGTGGTGTGAAACCTCGGGCGAGACCGGGCGCAATTCTACGCCCGGACCACCGCCCAGCCCTCGAAAGAGGACGGCCAGCCGCCCCGCGACCTCAGAGAGGTCGACCGCGGCTCCATCGTGCACCAGGGGTGCATCGAGGCGGCTGGCAAGGGTGTGCCACAGTTTCCCGATCGTTTCTTCGGGTTCCCATGGCTCAAAATCGATCTTGACCATCGGCCGGCCTCACCCAAAGACAGCCGTAACAAGATCGAGGAGCCCGCGTTTGATATCCTCGTCATCTGTCAGAGGTTCGATCATGGCGGCAAGGATGGCGCGGTCGGTGGACATGCCTTGTGCGATCAGTGTCGCGGCATAAACAACCAGTCGGGTGGAAACGCCTTCCTCAAGATCCTGACCCTTGAGCCCGCGCAGCTTACCCGCCAGCCGCACCAGCGGCTTGCAACGTTCCAGCGGCAGACCGCTTTCCTGTGCAACCACTTCGGCTTCCATCTGCGCGGACGGGAAATCGAACTCCAAAGAGATGAAGCGTTGCCGAGTCGAAGGTTTCAGGGTTTTCAGGATATTCTGGTAACCGGGGTTGTACGACGCCACCAGCATGAAGCCAGGTGCGGCCTCAAGCTCTTCGCCGGTGCGGTCGATTGGCAGGATGCGCCGGTCATCGGTCAGCGGGTGCAGAACGACAGTGACGTCTTTACGGGCCTCGACCACCTCGTCGAGGTAGCAAATCGCCCCTTCGCGCACTGCCCGGGTGAGGGGGCCATCGACCCAGACGGTTTCCCCGCCTTTCAGCAGATAACGGCCAATCAGGTCGGCAGCCGCCAGATCATCATGGCAGGCGACGGTATAAAGCGGGCGGCCAAGTTTTGCGGCCATGTGGGCCACAAAGCGGGTCTTTCCGCAGCCCGTCGGACCTTTCAGCAGAACTGGCAAGTCGTTGTTATAAGCCGCGGTGAACACATCGCATTCATCGCCTTGGGGCAGGTAGAAGGGGGCGTTTGCCGCCCCCTCTTTCAGTTTTATGGAGCCATCCATATCCATTACTCCGCAGGGGTTTCGGCGGCGCCGGGTTCAATAACTTCTTTCCGGGGAACCCAGATCGAATAGATGAACAGCAGCGCACCAAGGACCACGACGATACCGGAACCCAGACGCATCCAGTAGAAGATTGCGATCTGGTCTTGTACGTCCATGAAGTAATCTCCGACCACACGTTGCATGTGCGTCTGCACGGTTCCGCCGAAGGTCAGCACGAAGGTCATAAAGACCATACCGCTGGTCATCAGCCAGAACGATCCCATGTTCAGCACCTGATTGTAAGGATCACGGTTCTTGAGGATCGGCATCGCATAGCTGAAGATCGCCAGGTTGAGGCAGACATAGGCACCGTAAAAGGCCAGGTGACCGTGGGCCGCAGTGATCTGTGTGCCGTGGGTATAGTAGTTTACCCCGTGCAGCGTATGCAAGAAACCCCAGACGCCGGCACCAAAGAAGGCAAGCGTTGCACAACCCAGAGACCACAGCAGAGCGGCTTTGTTGGGATGATCACGACGACCTTTCCAGACCATGACGAAGGCAAAGGCCATCATCGCGAAGAACGGGATCACCTCGAGGCTTGAGAAGATCGACCCGATCCACTGCCAGTAACCGGGGGTACCGATCCAATAGTAGTGGTGACCTGTTCCAAGAATGCCCGAGAACAGCGCGGCGGCGACAATGACATAGAGCCATTTTTCAACCACCTCACGGTCCACACCGGTCAGCTTCAGCATCAGGTAGGCCAGAATTGAGGCCATGATCAGTTCCCACACACCTTCGACCCACAGGTGGACAACATACCACCAGTATTGCTTGTCCAGGGACAGGTTGCCCGGGTTGTAGAAGGCAAACAGGAACAGCAGCGCCAGACCCCACAGGCCCAACAACAGGATATTGGTGATTGCAGTCTTCTTGCCCTTCAGAACGGTCATCGACACGTTGTAAAGGAACATCAGCGCGGCGACGACGATACCGGCCTTGACCCATTTGGGTTGCTCAAGGAACTCGCGCCCTTCTTTGCCCAGCAGCCAGTTGCCTTCGAACAGGTTGAAGACATAGGTCAGAACCACGCCCAACGTACCGACCACAAGGATGATCAGCTGCAGATAAGCCAACTTGGGCGAATGGATTTCACGCTCGGATTCTTCCGGAATAAGGAAGTAGGCTGCACCGAAGAAGCCCAGTATCAACCAGACGATCAGCGCGTTGGTGTGCAGCATCCGCACGATGTTGAACGGCAGAAGCTCGCTCAGGAAGTTCGGGAATACATAGATGAAGCCGGCCAGCAGGCCGCCGATCACCTGTATCGCGAACAGTGCCATGGCTACCGCAAAGTAGGCATAGGCGATTTTTTGGGATTCGTATTTCATTGCTCCATTCCCCTTCTCAGCCAGCCTCGTTGGGCGGCCAGTCCTGAGCGTCGATATTGTCCGTCCAGATCAGGAAGTTGGTCAGATCCCGGATCTCTTCGTCGCTGAGGTTGAATTGCGGCATCTGCCGACGACCGGGAATGCCGGTGGGTTGTGCCTCCATCCAGCCCTTGAGGGATTCAAAGGCCGATTCCGGGTCGTCCAACACGCCCCAACGTGTCATCACATTGCCGACCTCAGGGGCAAAGTACGCCCCTTCACCAAGGATCGTGTGACAGTTGATACAGGCGTGTTTTTCCCAAACATGTTTACCCCGAACCACACTTTCGTCGAGCTTCGCGGCATTTTCAGAATTGACGATATACAGGTGTGAATGGGCTGATAGAGCCAGAAAGATGAGGATGAAGAACAGTGACCCGCCATAGAATATATTGCGAGCCATGCTCTTTGTCATGACTTCTCGCATCGCGCTCTCCTTTGCGCAGATTAGCTAGTGCAGGCAACATGACGTGCGGGTCACAGGACTGCCTTAACGAAAGTCAAGACTTCTAAAGTATCCTCAGGAACAAGATCAGACATCCGCAAACAGCGAAAATAGTGAAATGACCTTGGGGTTGCCTTTAAATCTTAGGCAATTGTGAACACTTTCGCGTCGACTTTTTGACATGAAGGACCTATTCAACCACCTGAGAAAAAGGTGAAAAATTCCGTTTCAATGATTGATGGGTAAAAATGGCGAACTATTCCTATATCGGTTATACCCCTGGTGTAATCACGGTGAATACGATTGGGCCGGACACGGTTACGTTGGATGTCAATTTTGATCCTGACACGGATCGTCGTTTGTTCAGTGTGACTGACGCAGCCGGTGGTTTTATTCAAAACGGAGGTGGAGCACCTGTTGTCGATACAGGGGATGTTTTCAACGGTGACCGCTTTGACGACGAAGACGGCGATGACCTGACGCAGACCGGTACTATCACCACCCTCGATGGTTCGACCACCTTTTTAAGCGGCCCAATATACTTAGAAGAATCGTACGTGCTGTCCAAACCAGGCGGAGGCACAATTACTGTATATCGCGTCGAAGTTGACGGCGTATTGGGCGGCTATATTACCTCTGAACCTCTTGTGCCCGGTACGACCTACTCGATGAACATCGTGAATGTCACGCCGACCAATGCGCCCGACACAACTGACCCTGCTGCCATTATTGACGTGCCGTGCTTTGCTGCCGGAACACTTATCATGACGCCAGAAGGTCCGATACCCATCGAGGATCTGAAGGTGGGTGACATGGTCGTCACTGCCGACAATGGACCGCAACACATACGTTGGATCGGGACGCGAAACCTATCGCATGAAGAGCTGGTGAAAAAACCCAAGCTGCTACCAATCCTCATCAAGGCCGGGGCCTTGGGGTGTGACTTGCCAAAACGCGACCTGCTTGTTTCGCCACAGCACCGCATACTGGTTCGATCCCGAATCGCCGTCAGAATGTTCGACGCAGAGGAAATCCTGGTCCCCGCTCGTATTCTTGTCGCCAGCCCTGGTATCAGCGTTGCAGATGACACCGTGTCAGTCACATATCTCCATCTTTTGTTCGACCGCCATGAAATCATCTACGCAGAAGGTGCCCCGTCAGAAAGCCTTTTTGTCGGCGCACAGGCTCTGTCCAGCGTTCCCCCAGAAGCAAGGGCGGAAATCTTCGACCTGTTTCCGGAACTAGAGACCCCAAACTACGTTCCTCAAGCTGTGCGGCACATACCTGAAAACGGAAGACGCGCACGTGCGCTCGTGTCCCGCCATGTAAAGAACGAACGCCCCTTGATATTCTGAATAGTAATACGCGGTTAAGGTTCCGTGTCAGCCGTGCTTCGCTGCGCGCGGGCCTGTCAGCGCGGGCCACATGGCAAACAGGTACAACCCGATTGCGGCAATCCATAACCCGTCAGCCGTCAGCATGGCCGTCATATATCCACCTGCCAGCCCGGACCCCAACCAGCGGACCAAAGCCGCCGCCGCCATCAGCCCGTATCCGACCGCCATTGGCGACGGTGCAACAAGGGGCCGGCCGCTGTGGCCAAGGGCGGCGCGGCTCATGACGGCAAGGGTCATGCCACCAACGCACCCGATCCCCAAAATGTGAAGCGCGCCGATCTCATTACCATATCCGATGACGGCAGACCCCCACAGCAACAACCCAAGGGCCAGCATCATCAGGCCCAGGTGCAAAGCAATCAGGATCGGCTGCCGCAGCGCCCAACCCGCTCTCCACCGTGCCATGCGCATCAGTTGGGCGCCGCCCAGCAGCAACGCGCAGATACCCGCCAAGGAAACACTGCCCAAGGTCAGCACCAACAACGGCAGCATAAGGGCAAGCGCCATCACGGCCTTTTCCAGCACCGCGTTTGAAACCGGCCACAGGGCTTCGGGCACACCGTCGCGTTTCATTGCATTGCGCGTAAAGGCTGGAGTGATACGCCCCCCCAGTATCGCTATCATTGAACACAAGGTCAGCAGCCCTGCGCGCACCCCGGTATTCAACGTGTCTGTGGTGAGTCCAATCCATTCCAGATGAACCATCAGGTTGGCCACCCATACCAAACTCAGAAGATACAGAAATATCATGTTCTGTGGCTTGGGCCTGCGTACCAGCTGGCTGGCAATTTTCAGGACAAGAATTGGAACAAAGCTCAGGTCGATAATTGCGACGGCAATCGGAGAGAGCGACCCTGATAACCACACCACCAGCCGCCCCGCCATCCAGATCAGCGCTACGACCGTGACAAAACGCGCCCGCACTTCGGGCGTCCCGGTCCAGTTCGGAACTGCCGTCAGAAAGAACCCACCCAGCGCTGCTGTTGCATAGCCAAAAATCATCTCATGGGCATGCCACATGACCGGGGGCATTCCATAACTTTGCTCGTCATAAGGTAAAAGCCCATCCAGTGAGGCCAGCCAAATACCCCAGGCGACACCAGCAAATACGCCATAAAGACCGGCGGAAAGGAAAAATACCCGAAATCCTTCGCTGAAAATGCGCGATATTGCAGATGACATGCCTGCTCTCCATGGCCCATCTCGTCATTCAACAAGCAGTACCGTCCGACGGGATTGAGGCACTTAACCGAAATCAAGACGTAAAAACATGTGAAAAAAAACAGGTTTTATCGCTGAAATCTGCACCTGGTTTTTGTCCAAAGAGCGAAGTTAGCGCCGCGCCCGTTGACTTTGGTCAAGGATGACAATCCCGTGATGGATCAGTCTCCGCATTGCCTCACCACGCAAATGGAGAGTGATCATGTCACTTGGAATCAGCTACAACAAGACCGGCCGCGCTTTTGGGGTCGGATTGGCAATGTTGTTGGGCAGCGTCGCTGCTCCAGCTTTTGCCGACGAGCCAACACTTAGCGACGAAGCCTTTGAAGCTTCGAAACAACTGTACTTTGAACAATGTGCAGGCTGCCACGGGGTTTTGCGCAAAGGCGCTACCGGTAAAAACCTGGAACCGCATTGGAAGAAGACCGCAGCCGACGGCACCGTAACCGAAGGCGGCACCCTGAAACTGGGTCAGGAACGCCTTGAGAAAATCATCGCCTGGGGAACTGAAGGCGGGATGAACAACTTCTCGGACATCATGTCTGAGCAGGAAATCAAGGATATGGCGACATACATCATGATGGAGGCCCCAAAGCCGCCTGAAATGTCGCTGGAACAGATGAAGGCAACCCGCAAGGTCTACGTCGAAGAAGCGGACTATCCGACCGAACCGCTGCACGGCCGCAACTGGGAAAACTTCTTTGTCGTCATCGAACGTGACGTCGGCAAGGTTGCAGTCATTGACGGCGACACGAAAGAAGTGCTGACGCATATTCCGACCGGCTATGCCGTGCACGTCCTGAAGGCTTCGGAGCATCACAACATCACCGAACCCGAAACGCCGGGCCGTTTCTGGTATACAATGGGCCGTGACGGCAAGATGACCAAGATCGACCTCTGGCAAACGCCGGACAAGATGCTGGTTTCGGAAGTCAAGATCGCCTATGACGCGCGCGATGTCGCCGTGTCCGGTGACGGCAAATACGTCATCGGCGGTGGGTACTGGCCGCCTCACTTTGCGATCGTTGACGCGCAGACCATGGAGCCGGTCAAAGTCGTATCGACCCGTGGCACCAACGTAGATGGCGAGTATGTGGAAGAAGCCCGTGTGGCCGCTATCTACACCACGCCGAACGAACCCACCTGGATCGTTGCCGTGAAAGAGCTGGGGCAGCTCTGGCAGGTTGACTACACAGACCTCGACAACTTGCGGATCGACAAGATCAACTCGGCCAAGTTCCTGCATGACGGGTTCTTCGACCCGACAGGCCGGTACTTCCAAATCGCGGCTAACGCATCGAACAAGATGGTCGTTGTCGATACTGAAACGCACAAGCTTGAGGCGATGATCGACACCGCTGCTCTGCCGCACCCCGGTCCGGGCGCCAACTGGATTGACCCGAATTGCGGACCTGTGGCGGGCACAACCCACCTGGGTGTCGGTACCGTGACAGTCTGGGGCAACGACCCAGAAGGTCATCCGGATCAGGCCTGGAAAACCTGTTACGAGGTGGAAACCGACGGCCCCGGCCTGTTTGTCCGCACCCACCCGAACTCGGATTACATCTGGGCTGATCAGACCAAACACCCCGAGCCGGAAATTCAGCAATCGGTTCAGGTCATCTCGAAAGAGACCGGCGAGATCGTGAAAACCATCCAGATCACCGAAGACGAAGGCAGTGCCGCTGTTCACTTCGAATTCAACGCCGATGGTACCGAGGTCTGGGTTTCCAAGTGGAACCTGTCGGACTCGAAGGAACCCAACGGTCAGATTGTGATCTTCGACGCCAAGACATTGGAAGAGATCGGTCGGATTGACGGACTTTACGCCCCGACCGGCAAATTCAATGTCTACAACCGGTCGAACCACGTCACCTGACGGGTTCGCAACCTAAACCGGAAAGGGCGGGCCCCTCGCCCGCCCTTTCCTCGTTTGACAGATCCGCCAAACTCACCGGCCTGCCACCCAAGGCCAGACAAGACAGCCAAAACGGAGCCCGGATATGACTTCCGAACCGGATAAGAAAAAACCGATCTGGCGCCGGTATTTCCTGTGGGGAATGCCCGTGGCCGGCATTGCTGCGGCTTTCGCCGCCGGCATCATCTTCTGGGGTGGGTTCAACACCGCCATGGAAGCCACGAATACCAAGGAATTCTGTGTCTCGTGCCACGAGATGCGGGATTTTGTTTATGCGGAATACCAGGGCACGATCCACGACGTGAACCGGTCGGGCGTTGGTGCGGTCTGCTCGGACTGTCACGTGCCCAAGGACTGGACCCACAAAATCATCCGCAAAATAAAAGCCTCGAAAGAGCTTTATGGAAAGATGGTCGGCACCATCAACACCCGCGAGAAATTCGAAGCCAAGCGCATTCATCTTGCCATGAATGAGTGGGAGAGGATGAAATCGACGGACTCGCGTGAATGTCGAAACTGCCATGACTTTGAATCGATGATGCCCGAATTCCAGCGTCCCCGTGCGCGTCAGCAGCACCTGAACGCAATGGAAACCGGTCAGACCTGTATCGACTGCCACAAGGGCATTGCCCACTCGAACATCCGAGATCGCGCAACCGACGAGTATCTGGAGGAGCTTGAGGCGCCAAATCCGGCTTTCATCCGACAAATACCGCCAGAATACCTTGCCAGTCTTGAGCGGATCGAAGCCAAGGAAGCTGCCGAGGCCGAAGCTGAGAAAGCTGCAAAGAAAGCCCAGCAGGAGGCCGTTCAGGCCCAGATTGCAGCAGCAGTTGACGCGGCTGTCGCGGAAGAGCGGGCAACGGCTGCAACCGATGGTTCGACAACACCTGCCGGCAGTGAAAGCGGCGATGTCGGTGGCAACATCGACTGGAATGCGGTGGCCAGTGCGGAACTGAAACTGTTCTATCCGGGCCAGGCGTCATTTGAATGGGTGCAGAACGGAAAAACCCATGGCGGGGCCCGTCCGCTGACCAAAGGTGGCGATCAATGTTCGACCTGTCATGCCAAGGAACTGGATGCGATTGGTAACAAGATCGTTGCCGGTGGCGAACTGGAACCCACTCCGATCCCCGGCAAACGCGGTGTGATCGACGCAACCGTTCAGGCGGCACATGATGACGAAAACCTGTACATCCGTCTGCAATGGCCGGATTCAGGGCACAACCCTGCTCCGTTTGTTGATGGCGGCAAAATGGACCCCGAAAACCAAATCAAGGTCGCTATGATGATCACCGGAACCGGCATCGAGCTGGGCGATCAGGTCGGGTGCTGGGCGTCGTGCCACGCCGACAACACCTATATGCCCTTTGCGCCTGAGGCGGATGCAATTGCCGCAAACGGGGATGTTTCCGGTCGCCTGACCGCTCAGGACACCGTGACCAAGTACCTCAGCGAAAGCCGCACCGAGATCGAAATCAAAGGCAGGGGCGGCAAGGCTTTGGGCGGTTGGGACAAGTTGCAGGCCGCAGAACAGATCGAACAGTATCTGGCTGATGGCACCTATCTTGACCTGATGCGTGTCTACGCGGACGGCAGTGCCACAAATGGTTATCTGCTGGAACAGCGGGTGGTCAATGATGGTGAGATTGCAGCCTCGGCAAACCTGTCTGGTGGCATGTGGACGGTTGTTTTCACACGTCCGCTGAACTCAGGCGCACCCGGCGATGTTCCGCTGGAGGCCGGTCAAACCTATACGGTCGGTTTTGCCATCCATGATGACTTTGCCGCCGCACGGTTCCACCACGTAACGCTGGATACCAGCCTAGCGCTCGACGACGACAGCGCGTTTATCAACGTGGTCAAGCAATAACAGTTTGGGGCCGGTTCTCCCGGCCCCAATTACTTTGGAAAGGAGACATGGACCATGAAACCCCACCGCCTTCTTCCCGCGCTGCTGCTTCTTGCCGCGCCAGCCTGGTCAGATGAAACCGCCGAGATCTGCGCCGAAGCCGAAGAACGTTATGTCGAGCTGTTCGGCCACCCCTCGGCCTCGGTCGAGGACGCCAAAGTGGTTTTGATGTACAACTACAATTTCTGCCCGTTCGAACTGACCGTAAAGGCAGGTACAACTGTCCGATGGGTGAATGTCGACAAGCGCACCAGCCACAGTGTGTTGCTGAAAGATGGCAGCGAACCCGAAAGCGACCGGTTGTTCCCGGAAGAAACGGTTGAAATGACCTTCCTGACACCCGGCCCTCAGGATTATCTCTGCGGGCCCCATTGGGAGACACAGAACATGATCGGGGTGATCACTGTCGAGCCCTGATCCCGGGTGTTTTCATAGGCTGAACAGAGGGGCGCGGGCGCAAATCCCGCGCTCCTTAACTTATGTCAAGGAGGTTGGTTTTCGATTGCGCCAATCTGCCCTCATGACACGCCCGGCCTACCCAGCAACGTCCCGCAAAAGCATTGGATTCGCGCAGGAAACCCCGGGTTTCGAAGACATTCAGACCCAGCGAGTTTGAACATGAGCGGTAAGGTTTTTCTGATTGGTGCAGGCCCCGGCGACCCCGAGCTGATGACGCTGCGTGCCCTGCGAATGCTGCAGGAAGCAGATGTGGTGGTCTATGACAGGCTGGTGTCTGCTGATATCCTGAATCTGCACGCCAAAGGCGCGCGGCTGATCCCTGTTGGGAAAGCGCCCAAATGCCACACCGTCCCACAGGACCGGATCAACGAAATCCTTCTGGAAGAGGCCAGCGCAGGTCACACGGTCGCCCGTCTGAAAGGTGGCGATCCGATGATCTTTGGCCGCGGCTCGGAAGAAGCCGCTTATCTGATGGCCCATGGCGTGGCGGTCGAATACGCACCGGGGATAACGGCGGCGCAGGGCGCGTCCTGCTCGACCGGCGTGCCGCTGACCCATCGCGGTCTGGCCACCTCGGTTCAATATGTTACCGGACACCGGCAGGCAGACAAAGTGCTGGATCTGGACTGGAAACGCCTGGCCGACCCGGACACGACACTGGTGGTCTATATGGGTGTGGCCAATATCGGCCAGATCGCCATGGGGCTGATGACCGAAAACCTACCGGGATCAACACCGGTTCTGGCCATCGGAAATGCGACGACACCCGATGAACGCCGGCTGGTGTCACGGCTGGACCAATTGGCCAACGACGTGCGCACCTCCGGGTTGAAGGCACCAACGCTTTTCATCATCGGCAAAGTTGTCTCACTCTACGCCGAACAGCCCGTGGCGAACATTCTGGAACGGGCTCATGGCTAAGCTAGGGTGCAGAAATCGTGTGCCGTGTCCCGCGCCGAACAGAAATGTGCCCGGCCACAAGGGGTGGGTTGCCCGAACCTTTCTGACAACTGCGGTTCTGGCCGCAACGTCCGCCTTTGCTGCCGATGTCATTGATCCCAACGCACTGAAAAGACTTGTGCATCAGGATTGCGGCTCGTGCCACGGGTTATCACTGAAAGGCGGCCTGGGGCCTGATCTGCGCTCGAAAACACTGGAGCATTATGACGCCGAGGTTTTGACCGGCGTCATCCTTGACGGCATCCCCGATACGGCGATGCCCCCGTGGCGGCCCCTGATCAGCGAAGAAGAGGCCGAATGGATTGCCCGATACCTGCTGGAACAGGAGGCACGATGAAATACCTTATCCTCAGCCTTGCGGCGACATTGATGATGACCGCGGCCCAGGCCGAGCCGATGGCGACAGGAGACCTTGGGCTGGTGATCGAACGTGCCAGCGGATCGGTCCTGTTGGTGGACCAGTCCGACCGTGCCGCTCTGGCCCGGATAGAAGGATTGGGCGACCTGTCCCACGCCTCGTTGGTCTATTCACCGGATGAACGTTTTGCCTTTGTCTTTGGCCGCGACGGTGGATTGACCAAGGTTGACATTGTCACCCGCCAGATCGTGAACCGCGTTGTGCAGTCCGGAAACGCCATTGGCGGCGCGATCTCGGACGATGGTACGCTTGTGGCGGTATCGAATTACGAACCCGGCGGTGTGCGCGTGTTTGATGCGCAAACGCTGGAGATGGTGGCTGACATTCCCACTGGCAGCAAAACGATTGGTTTGGTCGACGCGCCGGGCCGCCGCTTCGTTTTCACCATGTGGGACACGGGCGAAACATGGATCGCGGATTTTGCACGGGGGGCGCCCGAGATCACCAGGATCACCGATATCGG
This sequence comes from Ruegeria sp. AD9, assembly GCF_056542305.1. Classification (NCBI taxonomy): domain Bacteria; kingdom Pseudomonadati; phylum Pseudomonadota; class Alphaproteobacteria; order Rhodobacterales; family Roseobacteraceae; genus Ruegeria; species Ruegeria sp. AD9. The sequence goes on along the minus strand of NZ_JBQFZP010000008.1, from coordinate 36,811 downwards.
CAAGAACCCCTATGACGCGCTAATCACTGCCAATGGCCGCACCTATATCGCCGGCCTGTTTGGCGAGGATGGCCTGACCGCGCTTGACCTGTGGTCCGACAACCCGGAACCGATCCGCGTTCTGCCCGGCTATGGCCGTGGTCAGGAGGAAATGCCGGTCTACAAGATGCCCCATCTGGAAGGTTGGGCGCTGACAGGGTCCGAATTCGTCTTGCCCGCCGTTGGCCACCATGAGGTTTTGTGGGTAGACGCCGCCACTCTGACCGAGACCGGACGCACACAAACCCACGGACAGCCGGTCTTTGCCATGGCCCGCCCGGACGGGCGACAGGTCTGGGTTAACTTTGCCCACCCGCTGAACGATACCATTCAGGTCATCGATACTGTCAGCAAACAAATTATTCACGAATTCAAGCCCGGCCCGGCCGTTTTGCACATGGAGTTCACACCACGCGGGCACGAAGTCTGGATCAGTGTGCGCGATGCGAACAAGGTCATGGTTTATGACACGCGTAGTTTCGAAAAACTGCGTGAGATCGAGGCCGAAAGCCCGTCGGGCATCTTCTTTACCGCGCGTGCGCACAAAACGGGTCTGTAAGTCATGCAACACATTACAGACCCGATCGACCGTCGCTTACTGGATGAATTTCAGCGCGATTTCCCGGTAATCGAACGCCCGTTTCAGGTTCTTGGAAACGCAGTTGGGCTTGACGAAAGCGAAGTCATCCACCGCCTGACCAGAATGCGCACCACGGGCCGCATCACGCGGGTTGGCGCAACCATTACACCCGGCGTGGTGACGGCCAGTACTCTGGCGGCAGTCTCCGTCCCGGAGGAGCGGCTGGAGGAGGTCGCCGCCCTGATCGACGCCGAACCGGGTGTAAACCACAATTATCAGCGCGAGGACGCCTGGAACCTCTGGTTCGTCGCAACCGGCCCTGATCGGGCACATGTGGATGATACCCTCGCACGGATCAGCCGGGTCACCGGGCTGCGTGTTCTGGATTTGCGGCTGGTGCGCCCTTTCAACGTTGATCTCGGGTTCCGCATGATCGGCGGGGTCAAAACCGTGCCCACAGCACGTCAGGTGGATGCGTCTGCGATGCGCGAGGGTGATCGGTGTCTGCTGCAGACGCTGAGCTCGGGTTTGTCTCTGGTCGCCGAACCTTATGCAGATTTGGCACATTCACTGAACCGGGACGTTGATGATGTGATGGCGCGAGTCATCGCGTTGCATACTGCCGGTATCATTTCGCGGCTGGGCGTCATCGTACGTCACCGGGCTCTTGGCTGGTCCGCCAATGCGATGGTTGTCTGGGACTTGCCAGCAGAGCAGATCGACACAGCCGGCCCCGCTTTGGCGGCTTTCCCCGGTGTGACCTTGTGTTACGAGCGCAACCCGGTGCCCGGTGTGTGGCCATATCGCCTGTATTCCATGATCCACGCGCGGTCCCGCAGCGAAGCATTGGACGTACTGGCCCGTGCGACGGCCTTGCCCGAACTGACGGGTGTACGGAACAAGGTTCTGTTCTCAACCCGCTGCTTCAAGCAGACCGGTGCGCTGATTCAAACCAAGGAGGTCGCCGCATGACGCTGGACCAAACCGACCGTGCGATTCTGAACCGTATGCAGGACGATCTGCCACTGGTTTCACATCCTTACGCAACAGTCGCCAAAGAACTTGGACTGACCGAGGCCGAATTACTGGCACGCCTGACGCGCATGAAAGAGTCCCGTGTCATCACACGTTTTGGGCCGTTTTTCGATGCCGCAGCAATGGGCGGTGCCTTTTGCCTCTGTGCGATGGCCGTTCCGGCTGGGGAATTCGAAGCGGTCCTGACCAAAGTCAATGCACATCCCGAGGTCGCCCATAATTATGAACGTACGCACCGGCTGAACATGTGGTTCGTTTTGGCCACGGAAACGCCCGAAGGGATCGAGGCCGCAGCCGATGCAATCGAACGGGAAACGGGGATCGAGGTTCTTTGTTTCCCCAAACTTCAGGAATTCTACATCGGCTTTCGGGTGGCGGCATGATCGACGCAACAGACAGACAGATTATCCAAGCACTGCAGGGCGGATTGCCGCTGGTTACCGCCCCATATGCTCAGGTTGCTGATGATCTGGGGATGCAGGAAGCCGACCTGCTTGAGAGGCTGTCAGCCCTCAAAGCACGCGGCGTAATCCGCCGCATCGCAGCCGCCCCTAACCACTACAAGCTGGGAATGACCTCGAACGGCATGACTGTCTGGGATGTCGAAGATGACCGCATCGCCGAATTGGGCGCTCAGATCGGTGCTCTACCCTTTGTCACCCATTGCTATGAACGCCCGCGCGCCTTGCCCGACTGGCCCTATAACCTGTTTGCCATGGTTCACGGTTCGGATCGGGATGAAGTCGAGGAAAAACGCGCCCAGATCACTGCGATCCTGGGTGACGCCTGCCGGGTCAAGGATATCCTCTATTCCACGCGCATCCTGAAAAAGACCGGTTTGCGCCTGAAAAAGAAAGGCTGAGACGATGTTTCGCCTGACCGAATACATGCACCAGCTGGTCAAACCGACCCCGGTGCGAAAACGCCGCCCCGGCCCTGTGAAACCGGTGGTGATCTGGAACCTGACGCGGCGCTGCAATCTGAAGTGCCGTCATTGCTACACCGTCTCGGCGGATGTTGCGTTCCCGGGCGAGCTCAGCCACGAGCAAGCCATGGTAACCCTTGAGGATCTGGGCCAGTTTCGCGTCCCGGCCCTGATCCTCTCGGGTGGGGAACCACTGGACAGGTTCGATTTCTTCGACATTGCCAAACGTGCCCGAAACCTTGTGCCGATGCTGGCGCTGTCGACCAACGGGACACGAATTCATGATGAGACCGCCGACATGATTGCCGATGTCGGATTCAACTATGTTGGCATCTCGTTGGATGGGATCGGGGCCACGAATGACTGGTTCCGCGGTGTTGAAGGGGCTTTTGCAGACGCCCTGCGCGGTGCGCGTGAATGCAAGAGGCGCGGCATCAAGGTTGGCTTGCGGTTTTGCCTGACCGAAGGCACGCAGCATCACCTGCCGGACCTGCTTCAGCTATGCGACGACGAGGGCGTCGACAAGTTCTACCTTTCGCATCTGGTTTATGCCGGGCGCGGTGACAAGAACCGCGGCGAGGATGCCGAACATCAGCGCACCCGCAAGGGAATGGATCTGCTGTTGGAGCGCGCGTGGGAGGCTGCCTCGGGCGGTCGCCCGCTGGACATCGTGACCGGCAACAATGACGCAGATGCGGGGTATTTCCTGAACTGGATTCGTACGCATTTCGACGCTGACAAGGCCGCGCATGTCCGCGAGCATCTGGCCGCTTGGGGAGGAAATTCCAGCGGTTTGGGCGTGGCCAATATCGATAATCTGGGCCGGGTCCATCCTGACACGTACTGGTCCGATTACACAGTAGGCAACGTTAAGACGACATCGTTTTCCGAGCTTTGGACCAGCGACGATCCGATGCTGGCTATGCTGCGCACGCGTCCGCGCCCCCTTAAAGGGCGCTGTGGGGCTTGCGAGCTAAAGGATGTCTGCGGTGGCAACACCCGCATCCGAGCCCTGCAACTGACCGGTGATCCCTGGGCCGAAGATCCGGCCTGTTACCTGACAAACGAAGAAATCGGTGTTGACGACGCAGGCGAGCGTCTGCAGGTTACGCCGTTCCGGGGGAAAAGCCATGATCCGGCGCATCAATTCTTTTAGTTCCGTCTGCTCTGAGCCTTCGACATGGGCGCCAGAGACACCTAAGGGGGCCTCCGGCGGGAGTATTTTTGAAAAGATGAAGCTCGTGTTGATGTGTTCTGTGCTGGGCGCTAGTGGTGCCTGGGCGGATGCACCAACGGATTATGCTGAACATTGTGCGTCCTGCCACGGTGAAAACCGCTTGGGCGGCGTCGGCCCGGCCTTGATCCCCGAGACGCTCCAGCGCATGCGCGGGCCCCGCATCTCAGCGGTAATAGCCGAAGGGCGCGCGGCGACGCAAATGCCTGCTTTCTCGCACGAACTTGACGCTTTGCAGATTGAAGAGCTGGCCGGCTGGCTAAAATCACCGCTGGAAACCGACCCCGAATGGGGCGAGGCCCATATCATGAACAGCCGCACGCTGGATGACGGTTACATCCCCGTTGAGGCGCCAGTGTGGTCAAGTGACCCGATGAACATCACCCTGGTGGTCGAAACCGGGGATCATCATGTCAGTGTGCTGGACGGTGACACGTTTGAGGTTCTGGACCGGTTCGAGACACCCTTCGCGGTTCACGGCGGGCCGAAGTTCAGCCCGGACGGGCGTTACGTATTCATCATGTCCCGGGATGGCTGGGTTCAGAAATACGACATCTGGGCCCTGCAACAGGTGGGGCGCGTACGGGCAGGGCTTAACAGCCGTAACATCGCAATGTCCGGCGACGGCAAGTGGCTGGCCGTTGCGAATTATTTGCCCAACAGTCTGACCTTGCTGTCGACCGAAGACCTGTCGGTGGCAAAAGTCATTGCGATCAAAGGAAAAGCGGGAAAATCCAGCCGCGTATCCGCGGTGTATCAGGCCCCCCCGCGTGAGAGCTTTGTTCTGGCGCTCAAGGATGTTCCCGAGATCTGGGAGGTCTTCTACGGAGCCAACCCGCCGCAATCCGGGCTGGGTCACGACTTTCGCATAGAAGGGCAGTTCAAGAACCCCGATCCTTTCCCGGTGCGCAAGATCACAACGCCCGACTATCTGGACGATTTCTTTTTCGATCAGGGCTATGAATACGTCATGGGTGCCGCGCGCGATGGCAAGGGCGGACAGGTGATCGACCTTGTTATTGGGCACAAGGTGGCCGATCTGGACTTGCCGGGGATGCCGCATCTAGGCTCGGGGATTACGTGGAAGCATGGCGATACGACCGTTATGGCCACGCCGCATCTGACTGACGGCACGGTGTCGGTGATCGACATGGGGACTTGGGAAACCGTCAAGCGGATCAAGACCGAAGGGCCGGGATTCTTCATGCGGAGCCACGAGAATTCGCCTTACGTCTGGGCCGATGTCTTCTTTGGCCCCAACAAGGATGCCATGCATGTGATCGACAAACAAAGCCTTGAAATCATAAAGACTTTGCGCCCTGCCCCGGGCAAGACCGTGGCACATGTAGAGTTCACAAAGGATGGCCGCCACGCGCTTGTGTCGATCTGGGAAGATGACGGCGCGGTGATCGTTTATGACGCACAGACGCTGGAAGAAGTGCGCCGCCTGCCGATGCGTAAACCATCTGGGAAGTACAATGTCTGGAACAAAATCACCTTCTCGGAAGGCACCAGCCACTGAGGGCAAATGGCCGGTCTGGAAACTGGCCATTCTGCTTTATCCAGCCACCATGTTGACCGTGGCTATCAACCTGTTTCTGGCCGGGCTGATCCTGCACAGTGCCGGATTCTCAGCGATAAAACCGGTTCCGGCGATCCTGTGGTCAATCCCGTTGGGCATTCCGGCGACATGGTTGGCTGGGCGCTGGGTTCGAGGGTTGATGGATGAAGCTGACGGGTAGCTGCAAATTCGCGAGCACCTGATCTAAGTCAAGTCTCCGCCTAACAGAATCCCATAGGGTTCGGGAAAGAACGCCGAGTTGGATTCTCAATGCCCACCTTCCACCCCTCGCATAGCTTGTTTGATCGCGTGTCCCGTGCGGTGTGTGGTTTGGTGGGCATTTTCCTGTTGCTTTTGCAAATGCTTGGTCCGGTGCTGGCGAGTCCCGGTGAGAGCATGTGGGTGGAGATCTGCTCGGAGGCGGGCGCGGTCTGGGTCCAAGTTGACCTTGAAGAAGGGGACGACGATCCAACCGCGCCCTGCCCAAAATGCGCGGACTGTGCGCTTTGTGCGGTGACGTCAGCACCTATGCCGGGCGCTTTGCTGTCCGCAAGCGTCGGAAATGTTCAAAATGTACGCATTGAACATGGGGAGCAGTGCATTTTGTACAGCCCCAAACACCTGTGGCCCGAAACCCGAGGGCCCCCGTTTGCGACCCAAGAAGAATCTGAACGCGCCCCGCGCGCGTCCATGGCGTCCACCCAATTGTTCGGAGGTGCGCCGTGGTCGTAAGTCGCGCAATCCATTTCCTTCTGGCCCTCGTTCTGTCCTGCAGTGTTGCAATCAGTGCACGCGCCGACAGTCTTGCCAGCTTTCTTCCCGACATTGATCCGGCTGACCTGGCCCCGGGTGCCGACGCGTTTGGCCCGGTACGCAGCGACGTGAAGGTTGCCCCTGTCCTTCGGGGTGGCGAGACGATCGCATGGGCTTTTCTGACTTCGGACTTTGTCGGCACGACCGGCTATTCCGGCAAACCCATTCACGTGGTTGCCGCCATTGATGCGGACGCTGTTCTGACCGGCGTTCAGCTGGTCAAGCATTCCGAACCCATCGTGTTGATCGGCATTCCCAATTCCCGCATGGTCGAACTGACCGAAGGCTATGCGGGCCTTGACCTGAAACGAGAGGCCGAGACCGGGGGTGAGGGGCATGACCTCGACATTATCTCGGGCGCGACCGTGACGATCATGGTGATCGATGACAGCCTTGTGCGCGGCGGGATCAAAGTGGCCCGCGCGCTGGGGCTGGGTGGATTGTCTCCGGTACAAGCTGGAGGTCCGCAGCGCGAAGTCGACATGGCGCAGGATGCCATGTACGACTGGACCACATTGTCGGGAGACGGCTCGGTCCGGCGGATGACGCTGGATGTCGGGCAGGTCAATGCCGCCTTTGAAGCCACAGGGGATCAGCGCGCGATCAAGCGACCCGAACCGGGCGAGCCGGATGACACGTTCATCGACATGCATATGGCGCTTGTTTCGGTGCCGTCGATCGGCAAGTCACTGCTGGGTGAGGCCGAATACCGGAACCTGACCAACTGGCTGGATGAGGGCGAACAGGCCATTCTGGTACTGGGCCGCGGGGCCTATAGTTTCAAGGGATCGGGCTATGTCCGGGGTGGGATCTTTGACCGGATTCAACTGATCCAGGGCGACGGCTCAGTGCGGTTCTTTGACAAGCAGCAGCGCCGTCTGGGTGAGGTTGCAGCGCCAGATGCCCCCAGCTTTACCGAACTGGATATCTTCAAGATCCCCGCTGATGCCGAGTTTGACCCGGCCGAGCCGTTCCGCCTGCAATTGCTGGTGCAGCGTGCCGTCGGGGCGGTTGAAAAGACCTTTCTGACCTTCGATCTGGGATACAAGCTGCCGGAACAGTACCTGTTGCCAGTCACCACCCCATCGGTTGTGGATGATGCAACCGGCGAAGCGGCCGCCAAGGCCGCCCTGTGGCAGCGCATCTGGAAGGATCGCACTGTAGAGATCGCCGGGCTTGGTGTCATGCTGCTGGTGCTGACGGCCACGTTCTTCTTCCAGTTCCACGCCACGATGAATGCGCGCGTCTTTTACTGGTTCCGCATCGGGTACCTGACGATGACCCTGTTCTTCATCGGCTGGTATGCCAATGCACAGCTGAGCGTGGTGAACCTGATGGCGCTGGCGGGCAGTTTGCGCACCGGGTTCTCGTGGGACGCGTTCCTGCTGGATCCGCTGGTCTTTATCCAGTGGTTTGCCGTGGCCGCCGCCCTGTTGTTCTGGGGTCGCGGAGCCTATTGCGGCTGGCTGTGCCCGTTTGGCGCGCTTCAGGAGCTGACCAATAAGATCGCACGGGCGTTTAAAGTGCCGCAATGGACTTTGCCCTGGGGTCTGAACGAGCGGCTCTGGCCTGCAAAATACATGATCTTTTTGGGTCTTTTTGGTCTGAGTTTCGTGTCGATCCCGCTGGCCGAGCAATATGCCGAGATCGAGCCGTTCAAGACCGCGATCATTCTGAAATTCATGCGCGACTGGCCGTTTGTGGTCTTTGCGCTGGTCCTGCTGGGGATCGGGCTGTTCATCGAACGGTTCTATTGCCGCTATCTTTGCCCGCTGGGCGGAGCGCTGGCGATCCCTGCCCGTATCCGCATGTTCGACTGGCTGCGCCGCTACAACGATTGTGGCACGCCCTGTCAGACCTGCGCCAATGAATGCCCCGTTCAGGCGATCCACCCCACCGGTGAGATCAATCCGAACGAGTGCGTCACCTGCCTGCATTGTCAGGTGCTCTATCAGTCCGAGGACAAATGTCCCGTCGTTATCCGCCAACTGAAACGGCGGGCCAAGACCGGGTCGGTCACACCTAAGACCCCCCTCGGGCAACCACCGGCGAACCATCCAAACGCCAAACCGAAAACCGTTTCCTAAAAGGAGGAACGACCATGTCGGACCAAGAAAACAAACTGAACATCACGCGCCGCGGTATGCTGGGGGCCACTGCCACCGGTGCCGTCATCGCCGGGACCGGTCTGGGATCGACCCTGATGACCGCGAAAGAGGCCAGCGCTGCCGCCAAGCAGCATCTGGAGCCGGGCGAGCTGGACGAATATTACGGCTTCTGGTCGTCGGGCCAGACCGGCGAACTGCGCATTCTAGGCGTGCCGTCCATGCGCGAGCTGATGCGGGTGCCGGTGTTCAACCGCTGCTCGGCCACGGGCTGGGGCCAGACCAACGAGTCGCTGAAGGTTCTGACCGAGGGCCTGCTGCCTGAAACCAAGGAGTTCCTGGCTGCAAACGGCAAGGTCACCTATGACAACGGCGACCTGCACCACCCGCATATGTCGTTCACCGACGGCACCTATGATGGCCGTTATCTGTTCATGAACGACAAGGCCAACACCCGCGTGGCCCGTGTGCGCTGTGACGTGATGAAATGCGACAAGATCATCGAGATCCCGAACGCGCATGACATCCACGGCCTGCGTCCGCAGAAATTCCCGCGCACCGGCTATGTCTTTGCCAACGGTGAGCACGAGGCCCCGCTGGTCAATGACGGCCAGATCCTTGATGATCCGTCACAATATGTGAACATCTTTACTGCCATCGACGGCGACACCATGGAAGTTGCATGGCAGGTGATGGTGTCGGGTAACCTCGATAACACCGACTGCGACTATCAGGGCAAATACGCCTTCTCGACCTCGTATAACTCGGAAATGGGTATGAACCTGGCCGAGATGACCGAGAACGAGCTGGACCATGTGGTCGTGTTCAACCTCAAAGGTATCGAAGAGGCCGTAGCGGCCGGGAACTATCAGGAACTGAACGGCGTCAAGGTCGTGGACGGGCGTAAAGAGGCGGGTGGAAACCTGACCCGGTACATCCCGATCCCGAACTCGCCACACGGTGTGAACGCTGCGCCTGACAAGAAACACATCATGATCAACGGCAAGCTGTCGCCGACCGTGTCCGTAATCGATGTGGAAAAGGTCGATGCGCTGTTCAGCGAAAACGCCGATCCGCGTTCCGCTGTTGTCGCCGAGCCGCAGCTGGGTCTTGGCCCGCTTCACACGGCGTTCGACGGCAAGGGCAACGCTTATACCACCCTGTTCCTGGACAGCCAGGTGGTGAAGTGGGACATCGCCAAGGCGATCGAGGCCTATGCGGGTGCTGATGTTGACCCGATCGTCGACAAGGTCGACGTGCATTACCAGCCGGGCCACAACTCGACCTCGATGGGTGAAACTGCCGAAGCCGATGGCAAGTGGCTGATTTCGATGAATAAATTCTCGAAAGACCGCTTCCTGAACGTAGGCCCGCTGAAGCCCGAAAATGAGCAGCTGATCGATATTTCCGGCGACAAGATGAAGGTGGTCCATGACGGCCCGACCTTTGCCGAGCCGCATGACTCGATCATTGTTCACCGGTCCAAGGTGAACCCGGTGAATGTCTGGGACCGCAACGACCCAATGTGGGAAGAGGCGCGCGCGCAGGCTGCGGCTGACGGCGTCGATCTGGACGAAGGTGCCGAGGAACCGATCCGGGACGGCAACAAGGTGCGGGTCTACATGACCTCGACCGCACCCGTGTTCAGCATGGAGAAGTTCACCGTCAAACAGGGTGACGAAGTGACCGTTTATGTCACCAACCTGGATGACGTGGACGATGTGACCCACGGCTTCTGCCTGTCGAACTTCGGTATCGCGATGGAAGTTGCACCGCAGGCCACGGCCTCGGTCACGTTCATTGCCGACCGTCCGGGCGTGCACTGGTTCTATTGCCAGTGGTTCTGCCACGCGCTGCACATGGAGATGCGCGGCCGGATGTTTGTTGAGCCGCGGAGCGCATAAACATGCGTTGGCCCCTGCTCATACCGCTCCTGCTCGGCTCGCCCCTTTGGGCGGCGGACTGGGATGTGCCCAACCGGGCGGGGGCCATCAACGAGATACTGGCGCAGGCGGCGGATGGAGACACCCTTCGCCTGAGCCCCGGCGTTTACGTCGAGCAGTTGGTTCTGGACCGGCCCGTGACCCTCGACGGGCTGGGACAGGCCACCATCGACGGACAAGGCCAAGGCAGCGTGATCACAGTGACCGGGCCGGGCGTGACCCTGCGCGGGCTGACGGTGATCGGATCAGGCTCGGATCATGACGGGATCGACAGCGGCATCCAGCTGACCAAGACGGCGCGCGCGCCGGTGGTCGAGGATAACGTGCTGCTGGGCAATCTTTACGGCATCGACATACACGGTGCGAAGGACAGCATCGTACGACGCAACCGGATTGAAGGGCGACAGGATCGCCACATGAACGCGCGTGGCAATGGTGTCTATGTCTGGAACGCGCCGGGTGCAGTGGTTGAAGGCAATGACATCCGCTATGGCCGCGACGGGATCTTTGTGAACTCGTCCAAGAAGAACACCTTTACCGGCAACCTATTCCGCGATCTGCGGTTTGCCGTTCACTACATGTATGCCGACGACTCGGTCGTCAGCGACAATGTCTCGATCGGCAACGATCTGGGCTATGCGGTGATGTTCACGACCAATGTGCGGGTCGCCAACAATGTCTCGATCGGGGACCGCGAACATGGCGTGATGCTGAATTACGCCAACAAGAGCGTCATCACCGGCAATGTGGTGAAAGGTGCCAAGGAAAAATGCACCTTCCTCTATAACTCGAACAAGAACGAATTCACCGACAACTGGTTTGAGGGATGCGGCATCGGCATCCATTTTACCGCTGGCAGTGAACGCAACCGCATCGTCGGCAATTCATTCATCGGCAACCGGACGCAGGTGAAATATGTCTCGACCAAGTGGGTCGAGTGGTCCGAAGACGGGCGCGGCAACTACTGGTCCGATTTTGCCGCCTATGATGTGGATGGCAACGGCATCGCCGATGTCCCCTATCGACCCAATGACAGTATGGACCATGTGCTGTGGACCCAACCCGCAGCCAAATTGCTGCTCGGCTCGCCTGCCGTGCAGCTGGTACGCTGGTCGCAATCAGCCTTCCCGGCACTGTTGCCGGGGGGTGTGATGGACAGCAACCCATTGATGCAAGCCCCTGAACCCCCAGCTATGAAAAAGGTGCCTCATGACGGATAAGGCCCTGTCAATTGACCATGTCAGCAAGAACCGGGGGAAAACCTGCGTTCTTGACGATATCACCCTATCCCTTGCCCCCGGTCAGCGCGTGGCGCTGCTGGGCCATAACGGCGCGGGAAAGTCGACCCTGATCAAGTCCATCCTTGGCCTGACGCCCATTCGGGACGGGGCCATTCGGATCGGGGACGCCACCCCTGGCAGCGCGCAGGCGCGACAGGATACGGCGTATCTGCCCGAGGCGGTCTCGTTTCACCCGGCGTTGACCGGGCGCGAGCAGCTGACACTGTTTGCGAAACTGTCCGGGTCAAAAGCCGATGTGCCCGGCCTGTTGGAGCGCGTTGGTCTGAGCGATGCATTGGATCGCAGGATCGGGGCTTATTCCAAGGGGATGCGGCAACGTCTGGGGCTGGCGCAGGTGCTGCTGGGACAGCCGAAAGTGGCGCTGCTAGACGAGCCGACATCCGGCCTGGACCCGATCTCGCGGCAGGACCTTTATGCCATCATTGATGAATTGGCCGCGCAGGGTACCGCAGTGCTGATTGCCAGCCATGCTTTGACCGAGGTTGAGGCGCGCACCGACCGGATCGCCATCATGCGCAAGGGTCGGATGGTCGCCGATGACACGCTGAACAACCTCTCGGCGCTGGCCGGGCTGCCGATCCGCCTGAAGGTGCGTGCCAGCGCCAATGCGGATGCCTTGGCCGCCGAACTGGGCGGCAACCGGATCAACGGCGCGTCCGTTGAGCTGCTCTGCACACCCGAAGACAAGATGGAGGCCCTGCGCCGGATCGCCGGGTTGGGCGATGCGGTGGCGGATGTGGAAATGACACCGCCCAAGCTGGAGGACCTTTATCGCCACTATGCACAGGAGGAGAGGACATGACCCGCTTCCTTGCCATCACCCGAACTGAAATGCTGATCCTGCGCCGCAACCGCTGGCTGTTGGTTGCCACGCTGATCATGGTGCTATTCGCCTTGGCGCTGACCTTTGCGGGCAGTGCGCCCACCGGCACATTGGGTGTTGATATGCTGACCGTATCGGTCGCGTCGATGACCACGTTGTCGGTCTATCTTGCGCCTTTGCTGGCGCTGATGATTTCCTTCGATGCCATCGCGGGCGATGTGGACCGGGGCAGCCTGTCGCTGCTGCTGTCCTATCCGGCCGGGCGCGGGGAAATCCTGTTGGGCAAGTTCTGCGCCCATCTGGCCGCGCTGGCCTTTGCCATGACCGTCGGTTTTGGCACCGCAGGTGCGGTAGCCGCTTACTTTGGTGGTGCGGGGCCGGAAAGCCTGATGGCGCTGGTGCGACTTGTCCTGACCTCGATCCTGCTGGGCGCCGTGTTTCTGGCGCTTGGATACCTGCTGTCCGCTTTGGCGAGGGGCGCCACGGCGGCGGCGGGTCTGTCGGCCGGGCTTTGGCTGGTTTTTGTCGTCCTTTATGATCTGGGCCTGTTGGGGGCTGTCGTCATGGACAAGGGCGGCGCCTTCACCCAATCCGTCTTTCCATGGGTGATGGTGGCCAACCCGGCCGACGCTTTCCGCTTGTGGAACATCGCCGCGACGGAAGGCGTGGCCATGGCTTCGGGCATGACCGGGGCCGCACAGGCCCTGCCGGTCTGGGCCGCGCCCGCGTCGCTGCTGATCTGGCCGGTGCTGGGCTTTGCCCTTGCAAGGCTGGCTTTCCGGAGGGTTGAGCCATGAGACGTCTTGCCCTGATCGCATTGCTCGCACTGGCGGCCTGCAAGGAAGAGCTGGCCGAGGCCCCCGACCCGGTCGATCTGACACCCGATGCGCTGAGCTATTTCTGCCAGATGAATGTCGCCGAACATGGCGGCCCCAAGGGGCAGGTTCATCTGGAAGGCTATCCGGCCCCGCTTTTCTTTGCACAGGTGCGGGACATGGTGGCCTATCTGAAAAGCCCCGAGCGCGATGCGGATATCACGGCCATCTATGTCAGCGATATGGGCGTTGCGCCAAGCTGGCGGCAGCCGGGGATTTCGAACTGGATCGCTGCGGATGGTGCGACTTTTGTGGTTGGTGCCGATGTGGCCGGCGGCATGGGCGCGCGCGAAGTGGTGCCTTTTGCCGATCCTGCCGATGCCCAGGTTTTCGCGAATACCTATGGCGGGACCGCGATGCGCCTGCCCGACATTCCTGATGCCGAAGTGCTTGGCCCGGTCGATCTTGATCTGAAGTTGGAGACCCCCGTATGACCGCCCTGTCCCGTCGCCGATTTCTAATCATTTCGGCCGCCTGTGCGGCCTCCCCGGCCATGGCCTTTGACACGCACTGGCGCGGCACCGCCCTTGGGGCTGCCGCCAGCCTGCGGCTGGTCGGGCTGACAGATGCCGAGGCCGCACCAATCATTGCCGCCGTCGAGGGTGAGGTGACCCGGCTGGAGGATATCTTCAGCCTGTACCGTCCGCAGTCACAGCTGAGCCGCCTGAACCGCGACGGTGTTTTGACCGAACCCGCGCCTGAGCTGTTGAATGTGCTGAGCCTGAGCAGTGCGCTGCATCAGGCATCCGGCGGCGCATTCGACCCCAGCATTCAACCCCTGTGGTATGCCTTGGCAACAGGCGCTGGCCCAGAAGATCTGGCTGCCGCCCGCGCTGCTGTGGGCTGGGAACGGGTGTCTTTCGATGCCGCGTCGGTGCGACTGCCGGTGCCGGGTCAGTCGGCCCTGACGCTGAACGGTATCGCCCAGGGAGCGATCACGGATCGGATCGCTGCGCTGCTGCGTGGCTTTGGCCTGCGTGATGTTCTGGTCGACATGGGAGAGGTTGCCGCCTTGGGTGTGCGTGGCGACGGCACGCCCTGGAAAGCCGGGTTGGCCGCGCCGGACCAGCGGGTTTTGAAACGGGTCGCGCTGCGTGACCGCGCGGTCGCGACATCATCGTCGCTGGGGACGCAGCTGGGACAGGGTTTGGGCCACATCATCACCCCGGACGGACCTGCAAACCGGGACAGAACGGTTTCGGTTTCTGCCCCTGACGCGGTGATCGCAGATGGGCTGTCTACTGCGATATGCGCGGCGCCCGAAAGCCAAGTCGCTGAAATCTTGAGATATTTTATCGGAGCCCGTGTCGAGCTGAATGTATGACGCATGGTCGCAAATCTCAGGTGGGTCAGGAAAATTCACCAAGAACATGATATTCGCGAAAAACATGATATAGGTCAATTCGTGCGCTGCTTCGCGCAGTTAGGAAGTAAGGACGCGAACCAATCTATCCACACTCGAGTCGCCAGCCATGAGCCAGTTGACCAGCAGACGCGCTTTTCTGAGCGCACGTATCCTACGGGAGGATCCTGATGCGATCCGACCGCCGGGCGCGGGCGTGACAGGCTTTGCCGATCTGTGCACAGGCTGTGAAGACTGCGCCGGGGCCTGCCCGGAAGACATCATCACATTCGACGACAGCGGCTTTCCGGTTCTGGATCTTTCCGCAGGCGGCTGCACCTTATGCGGTGCATGTGCCGAGGTTTGCCCGACCCCGGCGCTGTTGCCCGAGCGTGTGGCCGAGTGGCCGTGGCGCGCACGGATCGAGGCCGCAAGCTGTCTGTCGATGAACGGGGTGAGCTGCCGCCTGTGCCAGGACACTTGCGAACAGGAAGCCATCCGCTTTCGCCTGCAACTGGGCGGGCGGGCTGAACCGGCGCTTGAAACCGAAACCTGTATCGGATGCGGCACATGTTCTGCCGCGTGCCCTGCCGGGGCCATCACGATGCACCGCCCCGCCCCTTTGCACCCGGAGGTGACCCAATGAATATCTGTGGCTGTCTTGTCCACATCGCCCCCGATCACACCGACGCCGCGCGCGCGGCGATAACCGGCACCGATGGCGTCGAGCTTCATGCCGAGGCCGAGGATGGCCGGTTCGTCGTGGTTGTCGAGGATACAGCCGAACGGCTGGCCTCGGAAACCATCATGGATCTGCACCAGATCCCCGGCGTGATCTCATTGTCGCTGACCTATCACCATTTCGAAGATCCCGCGGAGGCAGCTCCGCGTCCTGATGCTCCAAGCCAACCGTCCAGCAGGAGGCCCATGCAATGACCATCTCTGAATCCCGTCGTACATTCCTGAAAGCGTCCGCAGCGGCTGCCACGGCCTCGGCTGCCGGCATCCCACTGGCCGCTGGTTCGGCCAGCGCTCAGGCCGCCGCGCCTGATATCCGCTGGGACAAGGCCGCCTGCCGGTTCTGCGGTACGGGCTGTTCGGTTCTGGTGGGCACCAAGGATGGTCGCGTAGTCGCCACGCAGGGCGACCCGGATGCGCCGGTCAACCGGGGTCTGAACTGTATCAAGGGCTATTTCCTGTCCAAGATCATGTATGGCAAGGACCGCCTGACCACGCCGCTTTTGCGCAAAACCAACGGCGAATATGACAAGAATGGCGAGTTTGAGCCGGTCAGCTGGGACGAAGCCTTTGACGTCATGGCTGCCAAGTGGAAAGAGGCGCTGGCCAAGAAAGGCCCGACCAGCGTGGGCATGTTCGGTTCTGGTCAGTGGACCGTCTGGGAAGGTTATGCGGCGGCCAAGATGATGAAGGCCGGGTTCCGGTCGAACAACATCGACCCCAACGCGCGTCACTGCATGGCGTCGGCCGTGGTCGGCTTTATCCGCACCTTCGGCATCGACGAGCCTATGGGCTGCTATGACGACCTTGAGCACGCGGATACGTTTGTTCTGTGGGGGTCGAACATGGCCGAGATGCACCCGATCCTGTGGTCGCGTCTGACCGATACGCGCCTGACCAAGCCGGGATGCGAAGTGCATGTTCTGTCGACCTTCGAGCACCGCTCGTTCGAGCTGGCCGACAATGGCATGGTGTTCAACCCGCAGACCGATCTGGCGATCCTGAACTATATCGCCAATTACATCATCCAGAATGGCGCGGTGAACGAAGAGTTCGTCAAGAACCACGTCAATATCACCAAAACAGCCACCGATATCGGTTATGGCCTGCGCGACAATCATCCGCTGCAACAAGAGGCCGCGAACCCCAATGTCGGCAAGATGGAACCGATCAGCTTTGAGGAATATGCCGAGGCGGTATCGGAATACACGCTGGAATACACTTCAGAACTGTCCGGTGTTCCGGCGGACAAGCTGGAGCGTCTGGCCCAGCAATATGCCGACCCGAACCGCAAGGTCATGAGCCTGTGGACCATGGGGTTCAACCAGCATACCCGCGGGTCGTGGGTGAACTCGTTGATGTACAACGTGCACCTGCTGGTGGGCAAGATTTCCGAGCCCGGAAACTCGCCCTTCTCGCTGACCGGTCAGCCGTCGGCCTGCGGAACCGCGCGTGAGGTTGGCACCTTTGCCCACCGTCTGCCTGCCGACATGGTTGTCATGAATGACGAGCACCGCAAGATTTGTGAAACCGCCTGGAACGTGCCTGCGGGTACCATTCCGGCCAAGCCCGGCTTTCACGCCGTGCAGCAGCACCGCAAGCTGAAGGATGGCGATCTGAACGCCTATTGGGTGCAGTGCAACAACAACATGCAGGCCGCACCGAACATCAACGAAGAAGGCTATCCCGGGTATCGCAACCCCGAAAACTTCATCACCGTATCAGACCCCTACCCGACCGTCACGGCCGTGTCCGCCGACCTGATCCTGCCTACCGCCATGTGGGTCGAGAAGGAAGGTGCCTATGGCAACGCGGAACGCCGTACCCAGTTCTGGCGGCAGCAGGTCAAGGCACCCGGCGAGGCCAAGTCGGACATGTGGCAGGTGATGGAATTCTCGAAACGCTTTACAGTCGAAGAGGTTTGGGGCGAAGAGTTGCTGGCCACCATGCCAGAGCATCGCGGCAAGACCATGTACGAGGTTCTGTTCGCCAATGGCAGCGTCGACAAGTTCCCGCTGTCGGAAACGGCCGAGGGCTTTGACAACGACGAATCCGAGCATTTCGGGTTCTACGTTCAGAAGGGTCTGTTCGAGGAATATGCCAACTTCGGGCGCGGCCACGCGCACGATCTGGCTCCGTTTGAAACCTATCACCAAGCCCGTGGCCTGCGCTGGCCGGTCGTGGATGGCAAGGAAACGCTGTATCGTTTCCGCGAAGGCTATGACCCTTATGTGCCCGAAGGTGCGGGCGTGAAGTTCTATGGCAAGAAGGATGGCAAGGCGAGCATCATCTTTGCGCCTTACGAACCTGCGGCCGAGGAACCGGATGCCGAATATGATCTGTGGCTGTGCACCGGTCGTGTGCTGGAACACTGGCATTCGGGGTCGATGACACGCCGTGTGCCAGAACTGCACCGCGCCTACCCGGCGGCTGTGGTTTACATGCATCCGCAGGACGCCAAGGATCGGGATCTGCGCCGGGGTCAGGAGATTGTTCTGTCCACCCGTCGGGGCGAGGTCACCAGCCGGGTCGAAACCCGTGGGCGCAACAAGGTGCCGCGCGGTCTGGTGTTCATGCCGTGGTTTGATGAAGGCCAGCTGACCAACAAGCTGACGCTGGACGCGACCTGCCCGCTGTCGAAAGAGACCGACTTCAAGAAATGCGCCTGCAAGGTCGAGCGCGCATAGGCAACAAGGATCGTACGGGTATATCCTCATGTCTTTTGCCGACAAACCCCTTTCGCCGCAGCGGCGCCGGTTCCTGCAGGATTCGGCGCGGGCGGCGGGCGGCTGCGTGGTCGCCGGGACGGTGCTGGCCTATCTGGCCCGCGACGCCCGCGCCCTGCCAGCCGAGGCTTTGCGCCCGCCCGGCGCGCTGCCGGAAAAGGAGTTTCTGTCGGCCTGCATCCGCTGCGGATTATGCGTGCGGGATTGCCCATACGATACCCTGAAACTGGCCGAGTTGGGCTCGGACGCGGTGGCGACGGGAACACCCTTTTTCACCGCTCGGGATATTCCCTGCGAGATGTGCGACGACATCCCATGTGTCGCCGCATGTCCGACCGGGGCACTGGATCCCGCGCTGGACAATATCGACGATGCGAAGATGGGGGTCGCGGTTCTGGTCGATCAGGAGAACTGCCTGAACTTCCTCGGGTTGCGCTGCGATGTCTGTTACCGCGTCTGCCCCGTCATCGACGAGGCGATCACGCTGGACACCACGCACAACACGCGGTCGGGCCATCACGCGATGTTCATCCCGACCGTCCACGCCGACCGCTGCACCGGTTGCGGCATGTGCGAGAAAAGCTGTGTTCTGCCCGAGGCCGCCATCAAGGTGCTGCCTGCCCGGCTGGCGCGGGGCAGTTCGGCAGAGCACTACCGCAAGGGCTGGGAAGAAAAGGCCGCGAAAGGCGCGCCGGTGGTCGAGGGGATCATCGATCTGCCGGACCGTTTGCCCGGACCGGGCACGGACAATCTGGTCACGCCCGGCGGCTTTGCGCCGGGATATGATCTGCCGGGGGTGGGACAATGAGCGCCCGCACAGATATGCCCACAGGTCACGAGGCCATCGCCAGCAAGGGCTGGATCGGCGCGCATCGCTATCTGCTGCTGCGCCGTGCAAGCCAGCTGTTCTTTCTGGTTCTGTTTCTGCTGGGCCCATGGTTCGGCATCTGGATCGTTCAGGGCACGCTGGCCGGGTCGCTGACGCTGGACGTGCTGCCTTTGACCGATCCGTTCATCCTGTTGCAGAGCATGGTTGCAGGCCACTGGCCCGAGGTGACGGCACTGATCGGCGGGGCGATCGTTCTGGTGATCTACGCGCTGATCGGCGGGCGGGTATATTGTTCCTGGGTCTGCCCGATCAATCCGGTGACGGATGCGGCCAACTGGCTGCATCGCAAGCTGGACCTGCCGAAGGGCTGGCAACCAAAGCGCGGCACGCGCCTGTGGATTCTGGCAACCGTCCTGCTTGTTTCGGGTCTGAGCGGCATGATCGCGTGGGAACTGATCAACCCGATCACCATGCTGCATCGCGGGCTGGTCTTTGGAATGGGCTTTGTCTGGGCCCTGATCGCCGCCATCTTTGTCTTTGACGTTTTTGTCTCGCGCCACGGATGGTGCGGGCACCTGTGCCCGGTGGGCGCGTTCTATGGCCTGATCGGAGCAAAAAGCCTGCTGCGGATCAGCGCCACAAACCGCGCCGCCTGCGATGACTGCATGGATTGTTACGCGATCTGCCCTGAAAATCAGGTGATCTCGCCCGCGCTGAAGGGCAAACCGGGAAGTACCCCGCTGATCCTGTCACCCGACTGCACGAATTGTGGCCGCTGCATCGATGTCTGCGCGGTCGACGTCTTTACCTTTACTCACCGGTTCGACGACCACGTCGTCCAACCTTTCGATCCAGTTGCCGCGCCCGAGCCGCGCGCCGCCAGACCTATCTAGGGGAGTGCCAAGATGAAAAAATCGATCGTTACAGGCGGAATTGCCCTTCTACCCGTATTATTGCTGAGCGGTTGGGCCGTCGCGCAATCTGCTCAGGTTGAATCCCTGCGCGGTGCGGACGTGGATGAGCCGGTGCCGCTGGACCAGATCCACCGCAATGTCGAAGGGCGGCAGCAGCGCAATTACCGGCAGCAACCGCCATTGATCCCGCATTCGGTTGAACAGTACCAGATCGACATCCGTACCAACCAGTGCCTGTCCTGCCATGACTGGACCAAAGCCGGTGACCGCAACGCACCGACGCTGTCGATGACCCATTATCTGGACCGCGAAGGCCGCGAACTGGATCGGATCGCCGGAACCCGGTATTTCTGCAACCAGTGCCACGTACCGCAGGCCGACGCCCCGCCGCTGGTCGACAACGTGTTCCAGCCCTCCGCCGGCAATTGATCCAACGCAAGACTGAAAGGAGCACCGACATGGCCGACTCCCCTGAAAACCGCGGCTTGCTTGGTCGCCTCTGGAACGCGATCTGGACGCCGACGGTGCTGTTCAGTTCAGGCTTTCTTGTCCTGGCCGGATTTCTGGCCGGTATCCTGTTCTGGGGTGGATTTCACTGGACCCTTGAGCTGACGAATACCGAAGAATTCTGTACTTCGTGCCACACGATGGAAACGAACCTGGGCGAATATCGCGAAACGGTCCATTACAACAACCATTCCGGCGTTCGTGCGATCTGTTCCGACTGCCACGTGCCGGATGAATGGAGCCACAAGATCAAAGCCAAGATCATGGCCGTCAAAGACGTCTATCATGAGCTGGCCGGAACCATCAGCACACCCGAGCAATACGAGGCGCATCGCCTGAGCATGGCTTCGGCCGTGTGGAAGAAGATGAAGGAATCGGACAGCCGCGAATGCCGCAACTGTCATAACTTCGACTACATGGACTTTACCATTCAGGAAACACGGGCCGCGTCGGAACACCAGCGCGCCATTGACACCGGCATGACATGTATCGACTGCCATCAGGGCATCGCGCATAATCTGCCCGCAAACTATCTGGAACAGTACCAGAAAATAAGCGAGGCCGTGGAGGGCGAGGTTCTGCAGGAACATGCATCCGCCTCTGGCGACGACATTCGCGCGTTTCTGAACAACAGCTCGAATTGATGTGGGGACGGACATGCTAGACTTACTTGGAACAATCGGCGCCAATGTCCTGGGCCTGCCCGGCATACTGGGACTGGCGCTTGGAATGATGACCCGCAAGCTGTGGTTGGGCGCGGCACTGGGGGCCGTTGTCGGCATGCTGGAAACGCTGGTTTTTGCGGGCTTTCAGTTTGCTCATGTGGAAGCGGTGGAACTGGGCATCTCGATTCTGGTCGGGCTTTGCGCGGGCAGCCTTGGCACTGCCATCCGCCTGAAAGGCGCAACCGTCTGAAGAAGACACCGGTTCTGCCCATTTGGTGGAACCGGTATCCTGTCAGGTAAACTTTCCAGCGCCAAAGCGGATGCTTGTGTCGCACGCGACGCGACTATTGACGTAGGGGAAGCGCTTAAGGCGCGCGTCAGTGTCGAAAATCGGCAGGGTCTGATTTTCGCATTTCCACAACTTCGATAAAAGCGCACGAGGCCCTGGCGCCTATGGGAAAACACCCTTCCCCATTACGCGCGGCAAGGCAGTATGCCGGGCCCAGTTTTGCGCGTGAAAAATCAATATGAAACTGAAAGCCAATGATTTGACACGAAAAACTCAAAGTGGAGTGGAATTTCAACCCTACATCTGTCACAGCAGATAACAAGTTAACAATGGTGTCCCTGCGTCATGTGGATTGAACGTAAATTCCTCTCTATTTTTGCTTATACAAATACAATATGTTTTGAGGGGAGTAAGGGGAGAAGGAAAATGGGCGGGGGCGCAGAACGATGACGGGGGTCCTTGAGGCATCGCCGCGTATCTCAAAAGTTCTTCGACTGGCTGATCTGGAAAACCATGCCACCCTGTTTCGGCAGGAAGGCGTGGATGATGATATTCTGGACGAGTTGACAGATCCCGAACTGCGCGATCTGGGGCTAACGGTTGGCGAAAGAAAGCGGTTTCGCAAGGCGCAGGCCCGTCTGAAATCTGAGGAGGCATCGACCCGGCAGGAGCTTAGGTCCGAAGCCGAGCGGCGACAGCTTACGCTGGTTTTCTGCGATCTAGTGGGGTCCACGCAGCTGGCCCAGCGGTATGACCCGGAAGACCTGATGCAGATCATGAACCTGTATCTGGATACGGCGATCGGCACCCTGAAACAGCATGGCTGTCACCTGGCCTACAGGCAGGGTGACGGGATCATGGTCTATTTCGGATATCCAAAAGCCATGGAGGACGATGCCGAACGCGCCGTTCGCGCCGTGCTGGAGACCATTGAAGCCGTACAAAACCTTGAAAACAGGTTTGGCGAAAAACTGGATCTGCGGGCGGGAATTGCCACCGGTATGGTCGTTGTGGGGGTGGTCTCGTCAACAAGTCTTGGGTCGCAGGACTTTCTGGTCGGTGAAACCGCGAACCTCGCATCCCGCCTGCAAGGTCTGGCCGAGCCGGGCGAGGTGGTCGTTTCCGCAGAGACGTGGCGGTTGACACAAGGCGCATTCGAATTCGAGCCCCGTGGCAGCCACAACCTGAAAGGATTTGACAATCAGCGCACTGTCTATCGCGCCATTTCCGAAAGCGTCGCGACCAGCCGGTTCGATGCGCGTGTCGGACAGTCAGCTGTTGATCTTGTCGCCCGGGGCGACGATCTTTCAGTCCTAACGCAGCTTTGGAAAGATGCACAGGCGGGGTCCGGCAGGTTCGCGTTTGTCGGCGGCGCCGCAGGCATTGGCAAGTCGCGGCTGATCAAGTCCCTGTCTGAAACAATTGGCGTCAAACCCTTTACGTTGCAGTGTATTCCGCATCTGGCCAGCCTTCCGCTTCATCCGATCGTGGGAGAGTTGAGGCGGGTTTCAGGCGACAAGTCCGATGATAGCATCAGGGCCGCGATTTCCGATTTTGTTCAGGCGGCCTCTCGTCTGAACGACACGGATTTGCCTGTTCTTCTGGATATGGCCGGGGTCGAAACGGGCGCAGCGCCGGATCCCGACCCCCTGAAGAAGGCCCGCAAGTCGCTGGACGTGTTGTTGCGCAGCATTGGCAGCCTGTGCGACAGGCGCGGCACCTTGCTGCTGGTGGTGGAGGACGTGCACTGGGCTGACGCAACCACGCTGGACGTGCTGGAGGCGCTGGCATCAGGACTGGACGGGTTCCCGATACTGGTGGTCCTGTCGCATCGCCCTGAATATGAGCCGCCAGAGCATTACGAAGGCCGCGCGGCGCGCATCGATCTGACGCCTTTGGCCAGCAGTGAAGCCTCGGAACTGGTCCGGCGCGTGGCCGAGCCATACAGTTTGCCGGTCATCCTGATCAGGCAGATTGTCGAGAAAGCCGATGGCGTGCCGCTTTACATCGAAGAGATGACCAAGGCGGTTCTGGACCAGCTGCCGCAAGATGCGCCGATCAACGCCGAGGTTCTGGATGCCCTGAGTATCCCCGCAACCCTTCAGGATTCGTTGATGTCGCGTCTTGACCGGATGGAAAACGCCAAGCCCATTGCGCAGCTTGGGTCTGTTATCGGGCGCAGTTTCACCTCGGCGATGATCCAGGCGGTGGCGCAGGAAGACATGGATGTGGAAAGCGCGCTGATGCAGCTGATGGCGGCTGGCGTTGTGCTGATCACGGGCGAAGCCGGAACGGCCACCTATACGTTCAACCACGCGCTGGTTCAGGATACGGCCTATAACTCGCTGCTGCGCGAAGACCGGCAGAAGGTTCACCTGAAAATCGCACGGGCCTTGCTGGCCGGACATAACGCATTCGGAAGCCCCGCCCCCGATACCGTGGCGCATCACTGCGACCATGGCGGGTTGAAGGATGAGGCGGTGTCCAACTGGTTTACGGCAGGCGAACAAGCCCTGTCGCGGTTGGCGAACCTGCCTGCGATCTCGGCGTTTCGCGCGGCCCTGCGCAATATCGGAACGATGCCCGCCAATGCCGAGCGTGACGGGTTCGAGCTTCGGGTGCAGATGAATATCCTGCCGGCTTACATGGCGATTTATGGATGGTCCTCCGATCAGGTCGGAGAGACAGCCGCCCGCGCGATGGAGCTTGCCCATGCATTGGGCGATGGCGAAACCCTTTTTGCGGCCACCTTCTGCCGCTGGACCAATTTCTTTGTCGCGGGCCAGATGAACCGCGCAATGGAGATGGGACAGGCCCTGGACGCGATGGCCGGTATGAGCGGCGACACTGTTCCCAACGTGCTGGCGGCCCGCGCGCTGAGTTTCACGCATTACTTCCGTGGGGAATTCGAGGATTGCGAGCAGCAGCTTGACCGTGCCTTTGCCCTGATCACGCCTGAGCTGGACATGGCCATGATGCCGATGACCCAGTCCTCGACCACGGCGTCATTGCTGGCCATTCAGGGGTGCCTGCTGTGGCAGCAGGGCAAGTTCGATGAGGCGGAGGCCGCACGTCTGAAAGCCATCGACGTCAGCCGGGCACTGAACCACGCGCCCAACCTTGTCTACATCATGGGCGCGTGCAGCATGTTCCTGCCCTACGCAGGCGAATGGGACCGGCTGGACGTCACTATGAAGGAAGCCCGCAAGATCGCCGACGAGGAAGGGTTCCTGTATCTTCACGCCATGCAGGATATCTACATGGGTCTTGCGCAGGCGGGAAAAGGCGACATCGAGGGCGTTCCGGCCCATATCGAAGCGTGCATGAACCTGATCTCAAAGTCTGGTGGAAACTTTACTTTTCCGCAGAATCAGATTGTTCTGTCTGAGTTGATGATCGATCAGGGGGATATTGATCAGGCCCTGGACCGGCTGGAAACCGTGTGTGCCCCCGGTTGGGAACGAGGAGAAACGCTGAACAAACCGGAATATCACCGCGTGCGGGCCAAGGCCTTTGCTGCCAAGGGTGATCGGGACAGCGCGATTGCCGAGCTTGAACTGGCATTGGCGCTTGCCCGCGAATGTGGTGCCGTTGTTCAGGAACAACGCGCCGCGGCACTACTGGACAGTTTGACGAAAGCCGAATGAACGAGACGGACTGCCCGGACAAACAGGGCAGCATCACCAAGAGGGATTTACAATGACCGATGCATTGGATTGGAACACCGAACAGTGGAATGCCGTTAACAAGGCCGTCCATGATGAGGCGCTGCGCGCGCGGGTGGCTGCGAGCTTCCTGCCGCTTTATGGGCCGCTGCCAGCGGACACGCAATCTGTTCCCCTGAACAAGCTGGGTCTGATTGACAACGCGTCAGGCGCGGCCAAACGTCTGGAAGTAAATGATTATGACACCCTGCGGCTGACGACGGTTTCCGTCAACGTCTACCTGAAAGGCGCGCAGGTGGCTGATCCGGAACTGGCCGCGGCCATGATCATGTTCCGCCGGGCCGCCGCCGTCGTGGCCAAGGTTGAGGATGACATCATTTTCAACGGCCAGCCGGGCACCGGCGAAGCCCCCAGACATGCCGGTGGCGCACCTGCCGATCTGCCGCCGATCTATACCGTCAGTGGAGGCGGCAAATATCCGGGGCTGCTGGAGGCTGGCGAAGGTCAGTCCATATCGATCAACGGGAAGAAAAAGCCCTGTTCCGGCCCCGAGGTTTTCGAGGCCGTGGTTGCGGGCATCAATAAACTGGAAGCGCACGGATACCTTGGGCCTTTCGCCTGCGTGATGGGCAATGGATTGTTTCAGGCCGTGACCACGCCAATTGAGAACTCGATGGTGCTGCCGCGTGACAGTATTCTTCCGTTCCTTGACGGCCCGTTGCTGCGATCGGGCACCCTGCCCGCAAACAAGGCTGCACTTGTATCACTGCAAGGTGCGCCGGTCGAGATTGTCGTGCCTTCGGATATCGCGGTGAAATATCTGCAAACCTCGTCTGACGGCGAACATATCTTCCGCGTTCAGCAGAAATTCCATCTGAGGATCAAGGAAGCACAGGCGATCTGCACCATCACGTGTTGACCGGAGATCTGGTCATGGGGGAGTTTACAGACCGGGGCGTGACATTGCGTTGGTCCGAGCTGATCAACGAAAATGGGCTTAATCGGGTGCTGATCGAAGCCGGACCCGCCGTGTCTTCGCATGACGTGGTGCGCGTGATCTGTTCCGAAGATGGCGGCCCCGAGCGCGCCATTCGCGGCTGGCCCTTGCAATGCGACCCCAAGACCGGGTTTCAGCAGTTTGCAGCCATGCTGCCATCTGTGACCCAGGAAAAGACATTGACCTGGCGACCGGTGCTGACGACCGGTGGTCGCGAATATGATCCCGGCCGCGGAAAGGCCCCCGAACCTGCGCCGCCACGCCCGGCAAAGCCAATCACGCAAGTGCCCGCGCTGGAACATGTGGGCAGGTTTGTGGTGCCGTTCAACGACGAGTTCTATCCTTCGGGTGAAACGCCCGACGGTATCTGGCTGCATTTCGGGATCAAAAACGGCGGAACGGTTGACGGGCCTCATCTGAAGGGGACGATCGATCCGCTGGGGGGCGACTGGATGCGCGTGCGGTCCGACGGTGTGGGGCTTTTGCACGCCCGAGCGCTTATTCAACCGGTTGAAGGAGGCGCGCCGATCCTGTTTGAAGATACCGGCGTGTGTGACTTTGGGCCGGATGGGTATGCCGGGCTGGCGAAGGGCAATCTGCCCGCCTCGGCCCCGGTCCGGCTGGCACCGCGATACCTGACATCAAACCCGAATTATGCCTGGATGAACAGGTTGCAGGGTTTCGGCGTCGGGGAAGCAAGCCTGTCCGATATCACCCTGCGCTTTGACGTCTATTCCGCGAAAGGAACATCCGATGGCTGAAAAGGTTGTCATACTGGGCGGTGGCGTGGCCGGAATGAGCGCCGCGCATGAGCTGATCGAGCGCGGGTACGAGGTCGAGATTCACGAGCGCCAGCTGATCCCCGGCGGCAAGGCACGCAGCATCCCCGTGATGAAGGGCGAAGGCGATCACGGGTCCAAGGCGAAACACATCAAGGCGCTTGAAAAATGGGCCGAGATGGACGGTGCCAGTTATCCCCCCGGTGTGAAACGCCCCTGGCTGCCCGGCGAGCACGGGTTCCGGTTCTTTCCGAATTTCTACCGCCATATCACCGATACGATGGCACGCACGCCCTATTATGGCAAAGGCACCTGTTACGATAATCTGGTGTCCACCACTCAGGTTCTGGTCAGCCAGTTCGATGACCCAGGCATCATCGTTCCCGAACGGTTTCCCCGCACGCTGAAAGACGTGGCCGACGTGCTCAAGACGGTTGCATTCACGCTCTCGCCACGGGACCAGATTGCCTATGAGGATGTCGAACATTTCATCGCCTGCATGTGGCGCATCGCGACATCCTGCAAGGAGCGCCGGTTCGACGAATATGAGCGCATCGGGTGGTGGGATTTCATCGGTGCCGAGCAGCGCTCGGAAGCGTATCAGAAGTTTCTGGCGATTGGCCTTACCCGTTCGCTGGTGGCCGCCAAGGCGACAACTGCCAGTACAAAGACCGTGGGCGACATTGCCGTTCAGCTTCAGCTGGGTATCGCGACGCCCGAGCCGCATGGCAACCGGCTGTTGAACGGCCCCACCAACCTTGTCTGGATACAGCCGTGGCTGGATTACCTCAAAAGCAAGGGGGTCGTGTACAAGTTCAACTCAAAGGTCACGGGCATCGACTGCCAGGATGGCCGCATCGTCAGCGCGACGGTTGAACAGGATGGCGAAGAAAAGCAGGTCACCGGGGATTGGTTCATCAGTGCGATGCCGATCGAACGGATCGCGCCCCTCATCACCCCTGCGATGACGGCAATTGACCCGTCTCTGGCCAAGCTGCCCCTGCTGGCCGAAGACGTGCAATGGATGAACGGAATTCAGTTCTATCTGACCAAGGATGTTGAACTGACCCATGGCCATGTCATTTTCATTGACAGCCCCTGGGCCCTGACCGCGGTTTCACAAAAGCAGTTCTGGTCGGCCATCAACTTTGAAAACTGGGCAGAAGGCAAGACCAAGGGCCTGCTTTCAATAGATATCTCGGAATGGGACAAGCCGGGGCTGAACGGAAAAACCGCGCGTGATTGTAGCCGCGAGGAGATTGCGCACGAGGTTTGGGAACAGCTCAAGCGCAGCGTCAACGTGGATGGCCAGACCGTCCTGCGCGACGAGGACATGCATTACTGGTTCCTTGATCCGGATATTGTGCAGGATCCCAACGACCCCAAGCGCCAAACCAATGTGGAGCCGCTGTTGGTCAACCGCATCAACAGCTGGCGGTTGCGCCCTGAGGCGGCCACGTTGATCCCGAACTTCATGCTGGCGTCGGATTATGTACGCACCTACACCGACCTTGCCACCATGGAAGGAGCAAACGAAGCGGCACGTCGGGCGGTCAATGCCATCCTGCAACGCGGCGGATCAAAAGCAGAGCCCTGCCAAATCTGGGACCTGCACGAACCGGATATCCTGAAACCGCTGCGCGCCTATGATTTTGCCCGCTATCAGGCCGGCCTACCCTGGGACAACCGGTTTGCGGTTGCGGTCGAGGCGGCGCTGAGGATGGGACAGGATGCAGTGGGTGTTGAGCGTGGCGGCGAAGGGCCGCTTGCCGTCATTGCGAAACCGGCTACGGAATACTCAAAACCCGGCGGGATTACCGAAGACCCTGCGATTGCGGACGCGTTGCGTATGATCTGCCCTCCGAAAGAGCTGCTTGACCTGATCGTGGCCTACGAGCCGACGGCTGATCTACCGATCCCCGGAGAGGAGATTGCAGAGGATGTTGCCTTTGATCTGGGCCGGGACAGCGGCCAGTCGGGGGTGTTGTCCAAAGCCTTGCCGCTGACGGATGCACCTTTTTCGGCGGCCGGACCCAACCTTGCCGAGACGGGCAGGAACGAGACCAAAACCCGTGTGATCATCACCCAGAAGGGATGACCCTTTGGCCACTGGCACAGCACATTTGGATCCTGCGGCACAGCAGGATTTTCTAAAAACGCTGACCTCTTACGGGGATCGGGCCCGTGAGACGCTTTTGCAGCTGTTGCCGACGGGCGAGCCGCAGGCCTATTTGTACGGGCCGATGCGGGATTACATCGAAACCTCGGGCAAGGGGTTGCGGCCCGCACTGTTGCTAGCCACCTGCGAGGCTTTCGGCGGTGACAGCGAGACCGCGAGGGTGTCAGCCGCTGTTCTTGAACTGCTGCACAACGCGTTTCTGATCCATGACGATATCGAGGATCAAAGCGATTTTAGGCGTGGGCGCGCGTGTATGCACAAGCGTCTTGGGGTCCCTTTGGCCATCAATACCGGTGACGGGATGCAATCGCTGGCCCTGCGCCTGTTGCGCCAGAACCTTGGGCCGCTTGGCCCTGAAACCGGCATGCGCGTGGTGGACGAGTTTGATCATCTGTTGCAGCAGTCCATCGAAGGTCAGGCGCTGGAGCTTGGCTGGATACGGGACAACCGGCTGAACGTGGATGCATCGGATTATCTGACGATGTGTCTGAAAAAGACCTGCTGGTACAGCTTCATTCACCCCATGCGCATCGGGGCGCTGATCGCCCGGCCGCATGATGTCGCGTCAGGCGCGTTGAATCTAGACGATTTCAACGCGTTTGGGTTTTTTCTGGGCGCCGCGTTTCAGATACAGGATGATGTTCTGAACCTCGTGGGATCGCAGGACAAATATGGCAAAGAGATCGGCGGGGACATCTACGAAGGCAAACGCACGCTGATGCTGGGGCGGCTTAGCTTGCAGGCGGACGAGTCCGAAAAAGCACGCCTGTCGGATATGCTGTCAAACCCGCGCGACAGCCGCTCGACGCAGGATGTGGGCTGGGTTCTGGATCGCATGGATCATTATGGCTGCATCAGATATGCACAGGAGGCGGCCAATGACTTGCTGGCCTCGGCCCGTCAGGAGTTTGCGCAGGTTTTTGCGGCCACCGAAGAAGTGCCCCGCGCGTTTCTGGGCCATTTCATGGACTACCTTGTAACCCGTCAGGTTTGAGCGTTCGCCACCTCATACATCACGAGGATCGAAGTTTGCACTGTACCCGTGCAGGCAATCCGGCCGTGATATTCGCCGGGATCGGCAAGGTCCGGCACGGTTACAATGACGGCAACATCCGTTGACTCGCCGGGGTTTAGCTGGATTTGCGGGGGGACAACATTAACCCGGTTTGCTGGAAGAGTGTCGCCGTTCCGGTTGATCAGGTCACCCGGTTCGAACTGTAATGCGACAGGCCCGCCACCGTTTGGTGCGTCAAAGGACAGCAATATGGTCGCGGTGCCGCCGGGGTGGCAAGTTTTGCGGCACGCAAATGGCCCCTCAAGCGGCTGTTTCGTGCCCCGTTCAGCCCCAAGCACGCGGCGTGCGATATCAGAGATCGGTTGCGCGTCCGGCTGCGGAGCGATCGGGCTGACCGGAAGCGGCGTGCTAACGTATGGTTTTCGTTCGAAATAAGGCATACCCAACTGTGCACCTGTGACGCGGATCAGTAAATGGGAAATTTACCGGATCCGCGCGACAAACACACCGCGTTATTATTTGCCTTTCCAGACCGGATCACGTTTTTCAGCAAATGCACGCGCGCCTTCAAGCTGGTCCTCACTGGAATAGAGGACATCCACGCTGCGCAATTGCCGTTTGGTGATGCGGTTCATGGCGTCCTGAAACTTGGCGTCTTCAGCATCGCGCACGATTTCCTTGATGGCCGCATAGACCAGCGGCGGCCCTGACGCCAGCAGGCGGGCGAGTTCCCACGCGCGGTCCATCAGCTGATCAGCGGCAATAATCTCATTCACCAGACCCCAGCGGTTGGCTTCTTCGGCATCAAACCAGCGGCCTGTCAGCAGCAGCTCCATCGCGATGTGATAGGGGATGCGCTTGGGCAACTTGACGCTGGCGGCATCCGCAACAGTGCCCGAGCGGATTTCCGGCAAGGCAAAAGTGGCGTGATCAGCGGCAAGGATCATGTCCGCGGACAAGGCCAGCTCCAGCCCGCCACCGCAGGCGATACCGTTGACGGCGGCAATCACGGGCTTGTTCAGGTCGCGCAGCTCTTGCAGGCCTCCGAACCCACCGACGCCGTAATCTCCGTCCACCGCGTCGCCGTCGGCGGCAGCTTTCAGATCCCAGCCGGGGCAAAAGAATTTTTCGCCCGCACCGGTCAGGATGGCCACACGCAGGTCCGGGTCGTCGCGGAATTCAGCAAAGACTTCGCCCATTCTGCGGCTGGTGATCAGATCAATCGCGTTTGCCTTGGGGCGTTCCAGCGTGACCTCGAGGATTGAACCATCGCGGCGGGTTTTGATCGGGTCCATATCTCAGGCCTTTCTTATCAGGGCGTCCACGGCAACAGCCTTATCCGGCGTGCACAGGAGCGGGTTAATCTCGACCTCGCCAAGCGTGTCGGCATTTTGCATGACATAGGTCTGAACGGCCTCGACCGCGGCAACAATCGCATCCATATCAGCCGCCGGTTGGCCGCGATAGCCCGCCAGCAGTGGGACGATCTTCAATTGACCGAGGGCGGAGCGGATGTCTCCGGGCGGGCTGGGCACCAGCAAGGATACCGTGTCGCGCAGCAGTTCGGTCAGCACGCCCCCTGCCCCAAAGGTCAGAACAAACCCATGCGCAGGGTCACGCACCACGCCAATCAGAAGCTCGGCAACGGTTCCGGTGACCATCTCTTCGATCAGGATGTCTTCGGTGCCGATATCAGCCGCGACAGCCGCGACGTCGCCGGCCCGGATGCCCAGCCGAACGGCGCTGTGTTCGGATTTATGCGCAAGCCCGACACCCTTGACGGCAAAAGGGCCTTCCATCTGGTCCGCTGCGGCACGGGCAGCTTCCGCGCCCCGCACCGTCCGGTTTTGCGGGATGCGTAGGCCGCATTCCGCCAGCGCCGCCTTCGAGGCGCCTTCGGTCAGGATTTGGGTTGGTTCCATCATACCCGGCTGCAAAACGGGCGTTGCGGATGGGGCCTTGACCTGCCCTGCGGCGCGGGTCGCCGACAGCGCCTCGCGCAGCCCCATGAAGGGTACAACACCCCCGACCATCAGCTGTTGTGCGATGTCTTCCGGTAAAAGCTCCGGCAAGGTGGCGACAATCGCGAACCGGGCGCCGGTTTCCGCCCGTACGTTCAACGCTGCCTGCGTTGCGCAGGCCCAATCGGTGGAGTCGGTGGTCGGGTAGTCGACGATCGAGAATGTCATGTCGATATCGTCGCCCGTCATGCCCGACCAAGCCCGCGTCATCGCCAGTTCGTCACGCCAGATATAGGTGTGATAATCCAGCGGGTTGTTCAGCGCGACCATGGGCCCGAGCGCGCCGCGCAGGCGGGTCAGCTTTTCATCGCTCAGCCGTGGAAATTGCAGCCCAGTGCCAACGGCCATATCGGCAATCAGGCTCGCCTCGCCCCCCGAACAGCTGATTGAGGCGATGTTGCCCCCCGGCAGCGGCCCGTAGCAGTGCAACAGTTTAAGTGTTTCAAGGAAGTCAGGCAGCGCCGAAAGGCGTGGAATGCCAAGCCGGTCAAGCAGCGCCTGCGCCCCGGCATCGCTGCCCGCCAGTGACGCGGTATGGGAAACGGTTGCCGCCTGCGCCTGTTCCGATGCGCCGACCTTGAGGGCAACCAGCGGGACGCCTTTTGCATGGGCTTTGGCGGCCAGTGCTTCCCATTCGCGGACGTTCTTGAAGCCTTCGATATGCAGGCCCACTGCGGTCACGCGCGGGTCATCGATCAGGGCCGAGGCGATCTGCGCCTGACTGGTCTGAGCCATATTTCCGCAGGTGACCATATAGGCAATCGGCAGCCCGCGTTTCTGCATGGTCAGGTTGATCGAGATGTTCGAGCTTTGCGTCAGGATCGCCACGCCCTTGTCGACGGGCACAACCCCGTGCTGATCCGGCCACAGCAATGCCCCGTCCAGCGCGTTGATGAAGCCATAGCAGTTCGGGCCCAGAATGGGCATGTCGCCGGCCGCGTTGATCAGTTGATCCTGCAAATCCCCGCCGGTGTCGTCCTCGGCCACGGCTTCGGAAAAGCCCGAGGCGAAGCAGACAGCGCCACCCGCACCCACGCTGGACAGGACT
Organism: Ruegeria sp. AD9; assembly: GCF_056542305.1. Classification (NCBI taxonomy): domain Bacteria; kingdom Pseudomonadati; phylum Pseudomonadota; class Alphaproteobacteria; order Rhodobacterales; family Roseobacteraceae; genus Ruegeria; species Ruegeria sp. AD9. The sequence goes on along the minus strand of NZ_JBQFZP010000008.1, from coordinate 3,863 downwards.
TGAACCGCTTCAACCGTGGCGTGGCGGTTGATGCCGATGAAAACCGCGTCAGGTGCGTCGGGCAGGTCTTCGATATGGCCATAAACCTTGTGGCCCGCAATGTCAGAAGCCTTGGGATGGACCGGCCAGATCTGACCGGCATATCCCATGCGTTCTGATTGCAGAATAACCTGTTGGCACCATGCACCGCCGCCAATGACAGCGATGGATTTCGGGCGCAGCAGCCGGGTCAGGTCTTTGGTCATGGTCAGGCGCCCAGCGGACGCAGAAGATCGCGGCTGATGATGTGGCGCTGAATCTCGCTGGTGCCGTCCCAGATCCGTTCGACCCGGGCGTCGCGCCAAAACCGTTCGATCGGGAAATCATCCATCAGGCCCATGCCGCCGAAGATTTGCAGCGTCGTGTCGGTGACCCGCGCCAATGCCTCGGAGGCATAGAGCTTGGCCGAGGCGATCTCGCGGTTTGCGGGCAGGTTCTGGTCCAGGCGCCAAGCGGCGGCAAGGGTCAGCCAGTCGGCGGCGTCAATCTCGGTGATCATGTCGGCAATCTGAAAGCCCACACCCTGAAACTTGCCGATGGGCTGGCCGAATTGCTTGCGCTCGGCGGCGTAGTTCAGCGCATAATCAAAGCAGCGCCGCGCGCGCCCAACCGAAAAGGCCGCAACCGTCAGCCGGGTCGCGTAGAGCCATTCGTTCATCACGGCAAAGCCGCCATCGACCTCGCCCAGAACCTGCGCATCAGACAGGCGACAATTATCGAAATACAGGATACAGTTTTTATAACCCCTGTGGCTGACGGATTTGTAGCCGTCGCGCACTTCAAAGCCCGGTGTGCCGCGATCCACCAGGAAGGTGGTGATGCGTTTTTTGGGGCCTTTCGGGGTCTCATCCACGCCGGTGGCAACGAAGACAATGAAGAAATCCGCGTGTTCCGCGCCCGAGATGAAATGTTTCGAACCGTTGACGACCCAGTCGCCACCGTCGCGCACTGCCTGACATTTCATGCCGCGCACGTCCGATCCGGCATCCGGTTCGGTCATCGCCAGGGCGTCCATCTTTTCCCCGCGCACAGCGGGCAGCAGATAGCGTTCGCGCTGTTCGTCGTTGCAGGCCATGAGGATGTTCTGCGGGCGGCCAAAGAAATGCGTCAGCGCCATCGACCCACGGCCCAGTTCACGCTCGACCAGCGTAAAATCCAGATGCGACAGGCCCGCGCCTCCCACTTCTTCGGGGAAGTTGCAGGCATAGAACCCAAGATCGATACATTTCTGCTTGATCTCATTGCCAAGCTCCAGCGGGACCGTTCCGCTGCGTTCCACCGCGTCTTCATGCGGGTAGATTTCTTTTTCTACAAAGCTGCGGACCGTCGAGACGATCATGTCCTGTTCTTCTGTCAGACCAAACTGCATGGCGCGTATTTCCTGGATCGGTGGTTGACCAACCAAACGCCATCGCTCATGGTCGCGGCATGCAGAGATAGATCAGTTTCATGCCAAACTCGAAAATATTATCGCAGCAGTACAATGTCCTGCTGTTCAACGGGTTCTCGAACCATTGCCTTGCGAACATGGTCGAACCGTTGCGGGCGGCGAACACCCTGTCGCGACGGGCGTTATATGCGTGGCGCTTCTGTTCGCTTGACGGCAACCCTGTTCAAAGCTCCAGCGGCCTTGTCGTCACCCCGAACGGGGCCATCGGCGATCAACAGGGGGATTTTCTTGTTGTCATGCCGTCATATGGATACATGAAGCTGGATACGCGGTCGACCATGCGTGCCGTGCTGGCAGCGGCCAAGAAACACAAGCATCTGGCCGGGCTGGATACGGGAAGCTGGCTACTTGCCAGTGCCGGATTGCTGGATGACCACAGGGCGACCATTCATTGGGACGAGTTTTCGCGGTTCGAGGAAAGGTTTCCGGCGGTGGAGGCCGTGCGGGAAAGGTTTGTCATTGATGGCAACCGGCTGACCTGTTCCGGGGCCATGGCAGCCTTCGATCTGGCCCTGACCTTGATCCGCCGGGATCACGGCCCGCTGCTGGCGATGGAGGTCGAGCACCTGTTCATGAGCCGGAACGGGCGTGGCCATTATGACCTGCCTCTGAAATCCGAGGACACGCTGGTCAATCGCGCGCTGACTGTCATGCAGGCGCATCTTGAAGCACCGCTTTCGGTCCGGAGTGTGGCCCGGAAAATCGGATGTTCGCAAAAACGGCTTGAAACACGTGTTCAGGCGGAACTGAAAACAACTCCGCAAGCGCTGTATCGGCGTCTGCGCCTGAACCGCGCACGCAATCTGGCCGAGGATACGGAACAATCCATCGCCGAGATCGCGGGGCGCTGTGGATACGAAAACGCCAGTGCCATGACCCGTGCGTTCAAGGCCGAGTTCGGTCAGACGCCGACCGCATTTCGGAACGGAAACCTGTCGAGGCCGTGAACCGGGATTGGCGGGGTGCCGGTTTCAGGTGTCGAACTCGGAAACATCCCTTGCTTTTGTCGTAGCGATTTAAGGCAGCATCCGTTTGCTGGTCAAAATGTGACAAACGTTTTAGGGAGGCAATTTTCGCGAAACGCGGACAGCCGATTTATGTTAGCGCCGTAGTCCGCCCGTCAAAGCGCTGGAGAATATGCGTGGACAGTGCGCCCACGCAAGTCAGGTTTGGTGCGGGCGATCAGGCCGCAGCGATCTGGCTTGCCTTTTCAACCAGCACTTCGGCCTGACGGATCGAGGCATAGTCGATCAGACGGCCATCCAGAGACACGGCACCTTTTCCATCCGCCTCGGCCTCGGCCATGGCGACAAGGATACGCCGTGCCTTGGTGACTTCGGCATCCGAGGGTGACATCACCTCATTGGCCAGCGCGATCTGGCTGGGGTGGATGGCCCATTTCCCCTCGCATCCCAAAACAGCGGCGCGTTTGGCCGCGGCCTTATAGCCGTCGGGGTCCTGAAAATCACCGAACGGCCCGTCGATGGGACGCAATCCATTGGCGCGCGCCGCAACCACCATGCGGGCAAGTGCATAGTGCCACATGTCGCCCCAGTGGGTCAGGCGGCCTCCGTCGGCATCCGGGTCGGTCAGAACCGAATAGTCCGGGTTCACGCCCCCGATGATTGTGGTCCGCGCGCGGGTCGAGGCCGCATAATCCGCGACACCAAAATGAAGGCTTTCATTGCGCTTTGATGCCGCCGCGATCGCGCTGACATTCTGCATACCAAGCGCGGTTTCGATGATGTGTTCGAACCCGATCCGTTTCTTGTATCCCTTGGCGTCTTCGATCTGGGTCACCAGCATGTCGACCGCATACACATCTGCGGCTGTCCCGACTTTTGGGATCATGATCAGGTCCAGACGCTGGCCCGCCTGTTCGACGACATCCACGACATCCCGGTACATGTAATGGGTATCCAGACCATTGATCCGCACCGACATGGTCTTGTTGCCCCAGTCGATTTCGTTCAGCGCCTGAATGATGTTCCTGCGCGCCTGTTCCTTTTCATCGGGCGCGACGGCGTCTTCCAGATCGAGGAAGATGACATCCGCGTCCGATTTCGCGGCCTTCTCAAACATTCCGGGCTGGCTGCCGGGCACGGCAAGCTCGCTGCGGTTCAGGCGGGCGGGGGCTTGTTCAATTGGGTGAAAGCTCATGGTTGGGACCTTTCGGCTTACAGGTTCGGGTAGATGGGGAAGCGGTTGCAGAGATCTGCGACCTGGACGCGGACGCGGGCTTCGACTTCGGAGTTGCCGTCTTCGCCGTTGGCAGCCAGGCCATCGACCACTTCGATGATCCAGTCGGCGATCTGGCGGAATTCGGTCTCGCCAAAGCCGCGGGTGGTGCCGGCGGGGCTGCCCAGGCGGATGC